>CALGPA010000001.1 GCA_937960795.1 uncultured bacterium
ATGAGAGATCCCATTCTTGGAGCTTCATCTTCAGGATTTCTCGACAGCGCTGATGTCCACCGATTTGCATGACCTTTTTGATCTTTTTTAAAGAGGGATATGGCTCTCTTTTTTCTGGAACCAATTCGCAGTCAATGGAAAACGAGAAGACAGAACCTTTGCCTTCTTCGCTTTTAATTTGGATCTTGCTATCCATCAATTCTGCAAGCTTATTGGCTATCACGAGCCCTAGGCCTGTTCCTCCATATAGTCTTGTGGTGGAGGCATCCACTTGAGAAAATGCGCGAAAGAGCTTGTGCTGATCGTCTTCCGAGATCCCGATCCCGGTGTCTCGGATGGCGATGAAAAATCTCACCATATTGTCTTCTTGCAGGGTGTAATCAAGGACCAGTTCGACTTCGCCTTTGTGAGTAAACTTGATGGCATTTGAGAGCAGATTGATCAATATCTGGCTTAGCCGTAGGGGATCAAGCATTGCACGCCGTGGAATCTTGGTTGGGATGTTTAGACACAGATCCAAGTTTTTCCTATCCGCTTTGACCTTCACGATGTCGGCAGTTTGTTCCATAAGCTCGACGATGTCGGTCTTGGTCAGATCCAGATCCAGCTTACCCGCTTCGATCTTCGAAAAGTCGAGAATATCAGTTATGATGCCGAGCAGGTTTTTGCTGGAATTTAGGATGTTGTGTGCGTATTGCATCTGCACCGAATTGAGTCCGGAATTTATCAGCAGATCGGTGAATCCTGCCACCCCATTGAGCGGCGTCCGAATCTCATGACTCATGTTTGCCAAAAACTGGCTTTTGGCTTTGCTGGCTTCTTCCGCTCTTTCCTTCTCATGGATGAGCCGCAATTCCAGCTCGCTTCGCTTTCTCACGTTTACCAAAAGCTGAGCAAAAAGCTGCAGCAAACTCAGCTCCGCATCCGATTCTTTGCGGATGTCCTTGACGTAGTCCAGTCCCACAAAGCCAAGGCATTCGCCGTCTTTGATGAGGGGAGCGGTGATTGTGCTTTTGATATCTTGTGGCATGAGGATCTCACGGATGCCATCATTGACCGGGAGATGTCTGATGTCGGATACGACTGCTGGTTTTCCGGCTCGATGCAGATCCACCCAGTCCATCATAGCTTCGTGGGGGATATCCTGGAGTTTGTCTTTTTGCGGAGCTACGCCTTTGGCACACCATTCGGTGGTGTTTGAGCAAGTCTTCTTTTCCCAATCGTAGTCAAAGATAAAAGCCCGATCCGCCTTTGTAAACTCACCCAATTCTGAGAGATAAACCGGCGTGGTGCCATCCAGAGCTTCTGCAGGCAGATTGATATAACTCATTGCCATATGAAGGACAACCTTTTGCAAACTAGAGAATCTATCAAGATCGGCTTGTGCGTCAAACTTATGTAAGACTTCCCCCAAAAGATTGGCGATTACCTTGAGATTGTCCACTTCCACGGAGCTGAAGTGGCGTGTCTTTCCGATGCTGTCAAAACCAAAGTAACCCAAAATCCGTGAGCTGCTCATGATCGGCACAAACAGCAGTGAGTCTATCTCATAGAGCTGCATTATATTGCGCTCTGCAGCGGCTTCTTCAGGAAGGTCTTCCTTGTCTTCGATGCGGATGAGCTTTCCCTGAAGGATCTCTTGATGCCACCAAGGGGTGTTTGATGATGGATATCGCTTGAGATCCAGATTTGAACGCACAAACCTATTTGCGCTCCATTCGTTGCTGCAATACATCACGCTATAATCTTCGGAATATCGATAGATATATGCCCGATGGATCTCAAAGAAACTACCAACCCTGGCAAGGCATTCGGTGATGATCTCATCGATGTTGTCCACGGTCGCCTTCACAAACGCAGAAGAAATCTCGGAGATCATCTTTTGAAACCGGCTTTGATATCTGATGGACAGATTTGCATTGTGCTGATCGGTAGTATCGCGCACCAAGGCAATAATGTGCTCTTGGCCAAAGGTGCTCAAGCGAGCCTCAAAACTCCTGATGCTATCTAGTATCTGCAATTGATATTGGATGGTTCTGCTTCTCTGACCCAGATGCAATTTGGAGCTTTCCTCAAGATAGCTAGAGACCAGATCTTCAGGCAGAAGATCTCTGATATTGCTTCCCAGAATGTTATCTTTATCCACATACAAGGCAATGTCTTCCGCAGCCTTAAAGTCTGTGATCTGAGCATCTCTATCGAGAACAAAGATCAGATCTGGAATCGCCTCCAAAAGGGACTCAATATAGCGGTTCTTTTCTTCAATCTCTCGCTCGGCTTGTTTTTGCGCCGTCACATCACGGGAAATGCCCAGAAGGCCATTGAACTGACCAAAGTCATCTCGGATAAATGATACATGGATGGCAAGATCGATCAATTTGTCATCTTCGCCGTAGTGCTGAAGCTCCACGATGATGCTTCGATTTTTATTGACGGTGGGATCAGCATCTTTGATCATTTCTTGTGCTAAGATTCTCTGGATCTTTGCGATTGATTCGGGGGTGAACTTTTGCTCTAGTTTCCTATGAATATATTCTTGAGGATCCACTTTCAGTTGCCGGCGCACAGACGGACTGATGTAGGTAGTATTTAGCTCTTTATCAGTCATGAAAATCACGTCATTGGCATTGTCTGTGATATAGCGCAGCATTGATTCGCTCTCGCGGAGGGCTTCCTCTGCCGCCTTACGATCTCCGATCTCGCGAGCATTGATGATAAAACCCTTGATGGATGGCAGATCCAGCATGTTTCTCATGATCAGTTCCAGCCAGATCTCCAGCCCTGATTTGTTGGTGAATCGCAGCTCCGCTACTTGAACCTGGTCGGGATCGCGCCGGAGCCTATCTATGATTTCATCAAATCTTGCCAAATCATCTTTGCTCACAAAATCTCGGATGCAATGACTGAAGATCTCAGATCTTGAGATGCCCAGAATTCGCTCAGCAATCTTAGTCGAAAATGTGAATCTCAACTCGCTATTGAGCACACTGATCCAGTCGTTGGAGTTTTCGAGCAATCGGCGAAATTTTTCTTTGTTATCAGAAAGCTCTTGCTGTTTGGCGACAGGCTCTGTGATGTCGTAGAACAGCGTGGAAAAATGATATTCGTCTACCCATATATGTTGCACATCATACCATTTTTCTTGTCGGAGCGAGAAATGCCTGATGCTGCAATCACCTTTGTCTTCAAAGATCTTTATTACGCTTTTGAGCCATACAGAGTCCGGCTCGACAGTGTGAGGAGAAATCTCAGATGCAAGACTGCCAAGGATCTCCGCTTCGCTAAGCATCATCAAATCAGAAAAAAACGCATTTAAGTCGATAATGCGAAAATCACAAATTGCTCCGCTGTCGTCACGTATGATCTCATTGAATGAGAAGGCTAGTTTCACATGATTTTTTAGGGCATTTCGCAGATCTGGGTTTTCAGTCATTAGATCCTCTTTGTTCAGTTTATAATGTGCGATTTCTGAGTTTTTTACCACGAGTGATGATTGGCGGATTGTGTCAAACACAATCTTGCAGGTGCCCGATTTGGGCACATAAGACGGATTTTCAGATCCCATCCATGCGTTGTCTGACACACACAAAAACAAAAGCCGTAAGTCCTTATCTTTTCACCGCTTGCACGCCCGACCGGTGAGCAAGAGGTGAGCGAGGCATCAGGAAGCCTGCAAAATAGACACTTAGCGTTTGGAATATGGCGTGGATTTTGGATCTTGGGAAGCCGGGCGATATCTCGTGCTCAGACACTCAAGATACATGGGCATTCTCGCAAGATAAAGCTGTTTTAGCTCATCGAGATTATGCAGCTTGCAGATTGCGGATGGGTCTTTGAGGATTCTATTTTGGATAGTATCCCAAGGACAAAAGAGCCAGATAACCCGTTGGCGGGCGAGAAAAGCGCGATTGTGGGGACCTTCGACAATGCCGCCTCCGCAGGATTCGATTCCGGATATCATGGTGGGCAAAGGCGGCGGGAAGTCCTTATCAAACTGGAGGCTTCCCGCCAAGATCAGGCTTTCTTGCTTCCTAAAAGCCTTGAAGCCGTGTAAATTTACATATTCATCTATGCTACATTGCTGCATCTTGCAAAAGATATCATCAGTATCCCATGCCGGAATCTGCCATTTTGCGGACAGATCTTGTGCAAAAGTGCTTTTCCCCGCTCTGGTGAATCCGATGATATAGAGTAGCATCTACAGTCTAGAGCTGACATCCTTTTCAACCTCTATTGCCAAAGCTTCACAGCTGGCGATCAAGGCCTTTGCCTCATCCAGTGTGGCACGCTTGAAGCCTTCGTCGGTAATGCCGGCGATGTTGATCAGGATGTTGAAATTTGCCGCTTTGGCTGCAGCAAGAGCGGTCAAAGCTGCTACTCCGGCGTCAGAGAGAGCATTGACGTTTCCGATCTTTGCCACTTCTTTGGCCAGCTCGAGAGCTTCGAGCGAGATCCTAAGCGTATCCAAAGGAGCGATGATAGCGCCTTGGGTGCATTTTTCGATTTGCTCGTTGCGGAAGGCGATCTCTTCATCAGTCTTTTTGGGAAGGCGCATCGCATCCATCATAGCGTAGAAAGCGTCTGTGTCTACGTCGATGCAGTGCATAGCGCGCTCTTTGATGCTTTGCCCCAATGGAGCATAACTATGCGCTTGTTCTTGCACAGACTCATAGCCTTTCTTGCCTAAAGTGAGATTGGAGACCATCGCCGAAAGAGCACCGCTCATGGCAGCGCAAAGGGCTGCGACTGAGCCTCCGCCCGGAGCCGGGGCATCTGTGGAAAGCAGATCACAAAATTCATCCACTTTCATGTTTACCAAGCGATCTTCCTTGGTTATGGCGTATTCGATTACTTTCTTATCCAGATCAAATGGTCCGAGCTCGGCAAGTCCCATGGATTGGATGGCTGTTTCGATTATCATCTTTTCGGGGATGCCGGTGGATTCGTTCATCTTCTGCAGATAGTATTTTCCGGATTCCAGAATGGCTGCTTTGGGGATGAGCCCGACCAATTCGCTGCCGGTGACTTCCAAGCCGTTTTCACGAGCCAGGTCGCGCACTTTGTCAAGCACGAGATGGGGAGGAGTCACTTTGTAGTTTGTGAGATTGATGCTGATCTGAGCGCGGTTGTAGCCATCGATGTACCAGCCCACGGCTTTGCAATTTTTAAACAGACCGGGGACCATGACTTTTTTGCCATTTTCGTCTTTGATCATCTTGCCTTTTTCATCTCTGGCAGCTCTGCCGCTCTCGCGAATGGAAAGGGCGATGTCGTGAGCTTTCTTTTTGTCGCGTGTGTTGAGGTTGATATTGTAGGCGATCAAGAATTCACGGGCTGATATGGCAGTGGCACCGCTCTTTGTATTAAAAGTGTGAGGTCCAAAATCCGGTTTCCAAGCAGGATCTTTGGCTTTGTCGGCAAGGGCTTCATATTCACCTTTGCGCACATTGGCAAGATTGCTCCACTCCGGTTTGCTGGCGGCATGCTCATAAAGATACACGGGGATTCCAAGTTCGTCGCCGACTCTTTTGCCCAGTTTTTTGGCGTATTCGACACATTCATCCATGCTCATATCCGAGATCGGGATGAAGGGGCAGACGTCAGTGGCGCCCATGCGTGGATGCTCACCCTTGTGCTTGCTCATATCGATCAGTTCACTGGCTTTTTTGATTCCTTGAAAAGCGGCTTCCACGACCGCTTCAGGCTCGCCGGCGAGTGTATAGACAGTACGATTTGTATCAGCTCCGGGATCCATATCCAAGAGTGAGACATTTTTCACAGATTTCATTGCATTGGCAATGGCTTCCAAGACTGCCATGTCACGGCCCTCACTAAAGTTTGGAACGCATTCCATCAATTTCATGGTTTCACCTCGTTTATTTTATGTAATTTTACTTTAACTATCTTTTTGTCAGTAGCTTGCAAGACTTGGATCCGGTATGGAGGGATGTTTACAAATTGCCCTTGATGTGGAATCTTCTCAAGATGATCCAAGATGAGTCCTGCGATGGTCTCATAATCACCTTGGGGAAGCTCTATGCCATGATCATCAGCGAGATGGTCTATCTCTACATCTGCCATGGCAATCCATGTGTTTGGGCTGATCTGCTCCACGTCTCGCTCTTCTTCATCGTCATATTCATCCTCGATCTCACCGACGATCTCTTCTAAGATGTCTTCCATGGTCACGATTCCAGCGGTTCCACCATAGGAATCCACGATGATTGCCATGGATTTTCTTTGAGATTGCATCTCTTTGAGTAGGACGTCCACGTCCATGTTTTCGGGTGCATAATAAGGCTCATGGATGATGTCACCCGCTTGGACGTCCGGATCGTCTTCGTGTTTTAGGACATCGTATATGATCAGCACTCCGATGATCTCGTCTATGCTGTTTCGATATACAGGGTATCTGGTAAAGCCTTCTTCACGAGCGATTTCAGTGATTTCTGCCAAGTTTGCGGTGTCGGGAATTGCCACAATCTCCGTGCGAGGGATCATGACATTTCTGGCTTCGAGATCTTTGAGGTCAAGCGCGTCTTCGATCATTTCCAAATGCGGTTGAGCTTCTGTGTCTTCGCTGCTTTCATTGAGCAGGAAGTTGATGTCATCTTTGGTCAGGAAGTCATACTGGTTTGTGTCTTCCAGCTTGAGGATCCTGCGCAGCGCTCGGTTGATGACGCTGACAATTGCGACAAAAGGTCTGAATAGAAAATAGAAAAAGATGAGGATCGGATATACTTTTGGCACGATAGTATCTGCATAATCACGAAAAAGTGCTTTAGGGACGATCTCACCAAAGATCAAGACAATCACTCCCAAAAAGATGGCGGTATAGCGAGCATCAAAAGCGAATCCACTTAGCTCTGCCACAAAAAAGGTGGAAAGAGATGCCAAGATCGCATTTGCAATGTTGTTCCCGATCAGGGTCGTGCCCAAAAACTTGTCAGGATGCCGGACGAAGCGTAATAGAGAAGCGTTTTGCCGATTGCGCCGCGCTGCACTTTCCAAAGATATCATATCCAAGGAGATCATTCCCGTCTCCAAGCCTGAAAAGAACAGCGATAAGCCCAGAAAAAAAAGCAGGACCAAAAGTAGCAGCAGAACCTGTATCATTTATTCGTTTACCTTCTCGTTTCGCCAAGCAATTCTTAATGACTGGACGAACTCATCAATATTGCCTGCCAAGAAACTATCGAGATTGTAGCTTGTCAAGTTTATTCTATGGTCAGTTACGCGGGATTGGGGGAAATTGTAGGTGCGGATCTTTGCTGAACGGTCTCCGGTGGATACCTGCGCACGACGAGAAGAAGCGATTTCTTGCTCTTGGCGACTGATCTCAAGATCCAAAAGCTTACTGCGAAGCACTTTCATCGCTTTAGCTTTGTTTTTGATCTGAGACTTCTCATCCTGACATGTGATCACCAGGCCGGTGGGGACGTGGGTGATGCGAACCGCTGAATCGGTTGTATTGACGCTTTGACCGCCATTGCCGCTACTGCGATAGACGTCTATGCGCAGATCATTGTCATTGATGTCCACATCAATGTCTTCGGCTTCCGGGAGCACGGCAACGGTCACTGCTGAAGTATGGATTCTGCCGCTGGATTCGGTGACAGGGACACGTTGGACGCGATGAACTCCGCTTTCAAAGCGCATGAGGCCATAGGCATTTTCGCCATTTAGCTGTAGTACCACTTCTTTGTAGCCGCCCAGGCCGGTCTCACTCATGTCGATGACTTGCTTTTTCCAGCCTTTTTGATCGGCATAATAACTATACATCCTAAAAAGATCTGCTACAAAAAGAGCGGCTTCTTCGCCTCCGGTTCCGGCGCGGATCTCGATGATGGCATTCTTTTCATCATTGGGATCACTGGGGATCAATAGATCACGAAGTTCAAGCTCGGACTTTTCAAGATATTCCTGCAGACTGTGCATCTCATCCTTTGCCATGGCTTGCATATCCGGATCACTCTCGCTATAGAGCATCTCTTTCGCTTCCGCCAACTGCTTTTCAAGATCAAGATATCCATCCCAAGCTTCGATGATGTCGCATAGCTCCTTGTAGCGGCGCATGATGCTGCGATATTGCCTGGCATCATTCATCAGAGATGTATCTGAGACCTTGGTTTCTAAGTCCTGCTTCTCCTCGCGTAGTGCTTCCAGTTTTTCGCGGGGTATCATTTGCTATTCTCCAAAACTTTCACATTGTATTCGCTATAGTCCATATCAAGGGCGGCTTTCATCGCCACCAAAGCGGTTTCGACCATCTCGTCATCCGGCGGCTGAGTGGTGATCCGCTGGAGAGCCATGCCCGGGATGGTCATGATCTTGACGATCGGGTGCTTGAGATTTTTGCCGGAAAACTTCAAAACTTCATAGCTCACTCCGGAGATAAGGGGGATCATCAGAATGTGGTAGCCGAGCCGGATAAACATCGGGATCGGGCCTCCGATGATGAAGTATGAGACCAAGCTATCGGTGATCGAGAAGATCAAGATGCCGATCAAGAGGACAAAGAACATGAAGCTGGTTCCACAACGAGGATGGATCGTGCTAAAGGACTGGATAGTGACAGGATCCAAGCTGCTATTGTGCTCATAGGCATTTACGTTTTTGTGCTCTGCTCCGTGATAGCGAAAGAGGCGCTTTACGTCCTTGATCAGGGAAATCAGCCATACGTATAGCACAAAAAAGACTATCCGGATGCTTCCGGCAAAGATATTGAAGAAAAAGTCCTGCTTTGAAAGATTGAGCCAGTCTGCAAGCTTATATGGTAAAAGGCCAAAGAGCAGAAATGCCAAACCAAATGCCAAGACAAAGCTGAGAGTTTCCTCGATCTTGTTAGCCAGGGGACTCTTGGTCTTGATCTTCTCGCCATTTTCGCGGGCTTCTGCTTGGATGTCCAATTCATAGCGATCAGCTGAAAAAGTCAGCGTCGAAAATCCGATCTTCATCATCTCAATCAGAGACACAAAGCCTCTGATGATCGGGTAGCCCAAGAGCTTGATCCGGGTCGTGAGGCTCACAAAGGGGGTGAGCAAAAGCTCGATATCGCCATTCTTGCGACGAACTGCGGTGGCTAGGCGCTCTGGGCCCCGCATCATCACGCCTTCGATGACGGCTTGTCCGCCAACGCTTATTTCTTTTTTCATGATCTTCCTTTGGTTCTTAAGCTATGCTTTGTAGGAAAGTGGTTGATCCAGCATCATGCAAAAAGCATATGTGCACGGATAAAGAAAAAACGCCACTCTTCTCACGAGGTGAGATAGACTGGCGTAAAACCTTGGAAAGAGAACTAGTTCTCTTTGGTGATTTTGTATTTCTTGTTGAATTTCTCCACGCGACCGGCAGTATCCAGAATCTTCTGTTTCCCGGTGTAAAAGGGATGGCAGAGATTGCAGATATCTACTTGCATGTTCCCTTTTGTGCTGCGGGTTTCAAAGGTGTTTCCACAGGCGCATGTGACAGTCGCCTTGTCGTATTTTGGATGTATTCCCTGTTTCATCTATCTTGCTCCTTGTATGAATTAGCGATTATTTGAGTACAATCTTTTTCGCAAGCCACTATCTGTCAAGGCATATTTAGCGATTTTTGCCTATCAACTGTCTAAAAAATCCATTCAAGCTAATCCGCAGAAAAAAAATAGGATAGCCTTATACCTTATAATGGCTTAGCAAAAGTCACTTTTTCCTCAGCCAAATTCTTGGTGACGCCAATTTTTC
Organism: uncultured bacterium; assembly: GCA_937960795.1. Classification (GTDB taxonomy): domain Bacteria; phylum Cloacimonadota; class Cloacimonadia; order Cloacimonadales; family Cloacimonadaceae; genus UBA5456. Next base: position 9,726 of record CALGPA010000001.1, read on the forward strand.
CCTTGACATAAATCCTAAGGTTTTGCTTTTGAGTATCTTATTGGAACGATAACTAAACTAATCGTATAAATCATCTAAAGAATTTAAGGAGTAATGTAATGACAAAAGCCGATCTCGTAAAGGAAATCTCGGAAAACACCGGTATTATCCGCAAAGACGTAGCCGTAGTAGTCGACGCCCTTTTTCAAGGCATCAAAGACATTCTCGCAGAAGGCCACCACATCGAAATCCGTGGCTTTGGCACCTTCCGCCTCAAAACCCGTAAGCCCCGCATGGGACGCAACCCCAAGACCGACGAGAAAGTTCCGGTTCCAGAACGTACAGTGCCCACATTCAAGTTCTCCCGCGAATTTAAGAACAGCGTAGTCGATCTTAAAATCCAAAGCTAGGGTAAGATCATGCCTTGCGGAAAGAAGAAGAAACGCCATAAAATCGCTACCCACAAGCGCAAGAAACGCCTGCGCAAGAATCGTCACAAAAAGAAATAATATATGAAGGGCTACCCGATCGGGTGGCCCTTTTTTTCTATAAAAAAGCCCGGACATGCCGGGCTCAAAGGATTATTAAATGGATCTTTAGACCACTCCGGCGCTGATCAGGTCATGCATGTGCAGGAGCCCTATGGCTTTGCCGGAATCTTCCAGGATCGGCAGCATCGTGATGCTATGCTCTTCCATAAACGCCAAGGCTGCGGCAGCCAGATCTTCTGCTTTGGCAGATTTGGGATTCCGGGTCATGCAGTCGCCAGCGGTGTGCATCAAGAGTTCATCGCCTTTGGACTGGAGCTGGCGCCTGAGATCTCCATCGGTGATGATGCCCCGCATCAAGCCCCGGTGATCATCGACTAGTGTGCATCCCAGCTTCTTGGAAGTCATGATCAAGATCGCATCCCGCATGGATGTATCCATCGATACTCTGGGAAGAGCATCATCTTTGTGCATGAGATCGCTTACTTTCAAGAGCAGCCGCTTCCCAATCGCCCCGCCGGGGTGAACCCTGGCAAAGTCCTGCAAAGAGAAATTCTTGTCCTTAAGCAGAGCAATCGCCAATGCGTCTCCCAGTGCCAAAGCTACAGTCGTGCTGGAAGTGGGCACCATGCCCAAAGGCTCCAGCTCTGCGTCGACTTTGGTGGAGAGCACGGCATCCGAAGCCTTGGCAAGCAGGGACTGTGGGTCTCCCGTCAGCGAGATCAGGGGAATGCCGATGAACTTGACAAAGGGGATGATGGCGAGCATTTCCGGGGTCTTTCCGCTTTGTGACACAGCCAGGACAAGATCCTCGCGAGAAAGCATGCCCAGATCTCCATGGATTCCTTCAGCAGCGTGCAAGAAGATGGAGGTCGTGCCTGTGCTGGCAAGAGTTGCGGATATCTTGCGGGCAATGATGCCGGCTTTGCCAATCCCCGTCACGACGACCTTTCCCTGGCAATCCCTCAGCAGCGAGAAGGCTTTCTCCAGCTGATAAGGATCTAGGGCTTCGGCTGCACTAGTGATGGCAGATGCTTCCTTGAGCAGCTCTTCACGGATGCTGTCGTAGATATTCATAGTTCGTTTTTGATGCTTTGGATGGCATCATCAAAGCTCATCGCTCCCAAATCGCCTTGAGTGTGGCGCCTGAGAGTGAGGCTGCCCTCTTCGGCTTCTTTCTTGCCGATGATGCACATGTATGGGATCTTCTTCATTTCAGATTCGCGGATTTTATAGCCTATCTTTTCGCTGCGGCTATCGATCTCGCAACGCAGCCCTTGTGCCAGCATCTTGCTCTGAAGCTCTTTTGCATAGTCCAATTGTGCATCGGTAATAGGCAGGATCATCATCTGCGTGGGCGCTAGCCATAGAGGCAGATTGCCGCCATGATACTCCAGCAAGGTGGCAAAGAAACGCTCCACAGAACCAAGGATCGCACGATGGATCATGATGGGACGATGCGCTTGGTTGTCCGCGCCTATGTATTGCATCTCAAATCTCTCTGGGAGGTTGAAGTCAAACTGGATCGTGGTGCATTGCCAGGCGCGACCGATGGCGTCCTTGATCTTGATGTCGATCTTGGGTCCATAGAAAGCACCGCCGCCTTCATCGATGTCAAAATCCAAATTCAGCTTGGTCAAGGAATCTCTAAGGCTGTTTGTCGCCATTTCCCAATCCGCGTCTTCGCCCACAGCAGCATCCGGCTTCGTGGAAAGATAGATCATAAAGTCTTTGAAGCCAAAGGATTTTAGCATATCCAAAGAGAAGACGATCAGTTTCTGAACTTCATCGCTTACTTGCTCTTCAGTGCAGATGATGTGAGCATCGTCCTGTGTGAAACCACGCACACGCATCAATCCGTGCAAGACGCCGCTGCGTTCATAACGGTACACGGTTCCGAGCTCTGCCAAGCGGATCGGCAGTTCTCGATAGCTGTGATGATTTGCATTGTAGATGGAAAGATGGAAGGGGCAATTCATGGGTTTGATGTAGTAATCCTGTCCTTCCACATCCATCTTGGCATACATATTTTCACTGTAAAAGCCCAGATGTCCGCTGGTTTCCCAGAGTTTACTGCGCCCTACGTGCGGTGTGTAGATCAGTTTGTAGCCACTTTTGAGGTGTTCATCTTTCCAGTGCGCTTCGATTAGGTGTCGGATCATCGCACCATCGGGATGCCAGAGCACAAGGCCGGGGCCTACCTCATCATTGATCGAGAAGAGATCCAGATCTTTGCCAAGCTTGCGATGATCCCGTTTTGCGGCTTCTTCCAAAAAGGCGAGATATTGCTTAAGTTCCTTGTTTGAAGGGAAACTGATACCGTAGATGCGCTTGAGCATCTTGTTCTTCTCATCGCCACGCCAATATGCGCCGGAGCTTTTGAGAAGCTTGACTGACTTGATCTTGCCGGTGGAGGGAATATGCGGTCCGCGACAGAGATCGATGAAGTCACCTTGGGTGTAGGTGCTGATCACTTGGTCGTCCGGGATATCTTCTAAGATCTCGATCTTGTATAGTTCGTTCATCTCGCTGAAGATCCGCACGGCTTCGGCTTTGCTGAGCTCGCGGCGGGAGTAGGGGAGATCCTCACTGCTCAGCTCTTTCATGCGCTCTTCGATCTTGGCAAGATCTTCATCGCTAAAGGGTTCATCACGGTCAAAGTCGTAGTAAAAACCTTGCTCAATAGCAGGACCGATGGTCACTTGCACATCCGGCCAGAGCTGCTTGACCGCCTGCGCCATTAGATGGGCAGTGCTGTGCCAATACAGCTCCTTGCCTTTCTCGGTTTTGAAGGTGTGGATGATGATCTCACTATCGCTTTCAATGATCGCATCGAGATCACACATTTTGCCATTTATCTCAGCGGCAAGAGCGGCATCCGCAAGGCGCGGACTGATGTCCGTGGCTACCTGCAGAGCGCTGACCGCAGCGGGATACTCTTTTTTGCTTCCGTCGGGAAGGCTTATGAATATGGACATAATATCTCCAATATTGTCTTTATCTTTCCAAAATCTTTGATGCCTATTTCTTGTCAAGCATCCTGTCCCTTCTGCTGAGTCCCAAGCTATTGAAGATCACCAGGAGGGTCACTCCCACATCGGCGATGATGGCTTCCCAGAGCCCGCTGATTCCAGCCACTCCGAGCGCCATCACCAAGATCTTGATCCCGAGTGCCAAAGATATATTTTGCCACACTTTACGGTTTGTAGCATGGGAAAGGCGATAGGCTTGAACCAGTTGCTCCGGGCGATCGTTTAGGAGCACGATGTCGGCACTATCGATCGAAGCATGCGCGCCGATGGCACCCATAGCAACTCCGACATCCGCTCTTGCCAGGACGGGTGCATCATTCATGCCATCTCCGATAAAGGCGGTTCTGTGTCCACTTTCCATGATTCTTTCCAGCGAGCTCAGCTTCTGCGAGGGCAATAGCTCCGCCTCAAAGCCGTCCAGCCCAAGATCTTGCGCTACAGTTGCTGCTTTTGGATAGCGATCGCCGGATAGCATGTGCATGGATCTGACGCCCATCTCGCGAAGGAGTGCCAGACTCTGAGGCATGGCAGCCTTGATCTCGTCGCTAAAGCTTGCAGCTCCCAGATATCTGTCATCTACCGCCACGTGAACACTGCTCTTGTCCGCGCAATCCACTGGATGATCAAATCCTTCTTCTTTGATAAAGCGCTCTGATCCGGCTATGTAGTTTTTGCCTGAGTATTCCATGCGGATTCCGCGCCCGGAGATCTCCTGATACTTCCCTTGCAGAGCGGCATCATGCTCTCCTGTGATTGCAGTTTTGACCGCTTGGGCAAAGGGATGTCGGGAGTGGTGCTCCGCCAGCCACAAGGCTTGAGCAAGCTCTTCCTCAGTCACTTCAGATGCAGGGATCAAAGCTTCCAGCTTCATGTTGCCTGTGGTGAGAGTCCCGGTCTTGTCGAAGACCATGCTCTGGATTTTGCGAAATGCATCCAAGAAGATGCTGCCCTTGAAGATAATGCCTCTTCGTGCGGCTGTGCCGATGCCGATGTAATATGTCAGCGGGATGGAGATCACCAAAGCGCACGGACAGCTTACGATGAGGAAGACTAGGGCGCGCTTAAACCACACTGCCGCCGGATAGCCCAAAAGTACTGGTAGGATAAAGACCAAGATCGCCATTGCCACGACCACCGGAGTATAGATCCGAGCAAAACGAGTGATAAAGCGCTCTTGCCGCGACTTCCGTGCCGAGGCATTCTCGATCAGAGACAAGATGCGCGCCACCATGCTTTCGCTTTCGCTTTTTAGGGCTTCCATATGGATCAGCCCGCCTTGATTGAGGCACCCTGCATAGATCTCGTCGCCCGGTTGCACAGCAGTCGGGGCGGATTCTCCGCTTACGCTGGAGCTATCCAAGCTGCTCTCTCCCTTGATGATGAGTCCATCCAGCGGGATGCGCTCTCCGGGACGCACGATGAGGATCTCTCCTGGGCTGACTTCGCTGAGCTTTCTGTCGATGCTGCCACTTGGCGTCTGCACATGCGCTCTTTCGGGCTTTAACGAGATGATCCCCGCGATGCTGTTTCTGCTTTTGGAGATCGCCTTGCTTTCCAGATATTGTCCCAATTCATAGAGTCCGATCACAGCGATCGCTTCGGTGTATTCTCCCAGATAGACCGCTCCGAGGCTGGCTATGCTCATCAAAAAATGCTCTGCCATGAGTTGGCGGGAAAAGACTTCCTGCCCGGCACTTTTTAGCACTCTGCCTGCCACTAGGATATATGAGATCATCAACAGGATAGGGGAGATGCCGGGGTTAAGCGGTGCCAATTGCACAAAGAGCCACAAGGCCAAGCCGGCAATGATAACTCGGGAATAGATAGATTTTGCCGGCGTCACTGCGTCTCCGATATTGTAGATCTTGACTCCCGGTTCAATCCTGGAAGCCAATTGATTCAGTCGCTCCAGAGCGTTTTCGCTTTGATCATGATATTGGACCACCAAGCGCTTGCTGATGAAATCCAGATTCACGCTGCTCACTTCAGCAAGACTCGCGATCTCTCCCTCAATCTTGGCGCTGCATCCGGCACAATCGAGATTCTTGACTTCATACTTGCGGACAACCACTATTCCTCCTCCACATGCTGCAGGGCAACGTCAAAGAGCTCCTGGATATGCTCGTCATCCAAGGAGTAATAGACCACGGTGCCTTCTTTGCGGGTCTTCACCAAACGGGAAAGACGAAGGATCTTCAGCTGATGCGAAACAGCGGATTGCCCCATCCCAGCCAAAGCAGCAAGATCTGCCACGCAAAGCTCCTTTTTGGAGAGGTAATACAATATGGTGAGCCGCGAGGGATCACCAAAAACCTTAAAGAATTCTGCCAATCTTGCGATGACGCTCTGCTGTGGCAGTGCAGCTTTTATCTCTTCTATCTCCTCTGTGGAGATGAGCTTACACAGACAAGTATCAGTCATGATATCTCCCATATATGAATATGTGTTCATATACAGAGGGTATGCCTTTCTCGTCAAGATCTTTTTTCCGGTAGTGTCTCAAAGGTTGGTGTAAATTAGGATATAAAGAGTCACTGAAATCTGCAAATTGGGTCACCGAAATAAGGTAAATCAATCGACATAAATAGCAAAGGAGTGTTGATGGATAAGTCCAATATGGATATAATAGTACAAAATCTCAGTAAGAACTTCCAAGCGGTGAAAGCCGTTAATGATATAAGTTTTGATGTAAGAAGCGGCGAGCTTTTTGGGTTTTTAGGGCCCAATGGAGCGGGTAAGACTACTACTATCAAGATGATGACAGGACTTGCCAGACCTGACTCCGGCACAATCATCACTGCGGGCATAGACTGCTCTAGGAATCCCAAAGCCGCGCAGCATTTGATCGGAGTTGTACCCGATGAGAGTAACCTGTATCCGGAGCTGACCGGACATCAAAACTTGTGTTTCTGTGCTTCATTGTATGGCATCGGCAAAGCAGAGCGCGAGCATGAAGCCAGGAAGTTGCTGGAAGCTTTTAATCTCAAAGAAGCAGCCAACCGCAAGTTCGGTGGCTATTCCAAAGGGATGAAGCGTAAGCTTACCATAGCCGCAGGCATAATCCACAAACCTCGGGTCCTCTTTCTCGATGAACCAACCACCGGAATAGATGTAGCCAGTGCTAGAGCCTTAAGAGTTTTGATCGAAGATCTGCATAAGCAAGGCACTACGATTCTCCTAGCCACCCATTACATCGAGGAAGCACAGCGGCTTTGCGATCGAATTGCATTCATCGTTTCGGGAAAGATCGTGGCTGAGGATACCGTACACAATCTCTTGAAACACGACGAGGGAAAACACTTTCTCCATGTGAGTCATAAAGGCAAAAACGCTGACATTGCTGAGAGACTTTATGCCAGGTTTGCCACCATGAGTTTTTCCTTTTTGAAGGATAACACATTCCGGGTGGAGTCATCAGAACCCATAATCATCACTCCCATTGTAATGTGTTTGGAGGAAATGGGCATAGATGTTTCTGAAGCCAAACGTATCACCCCCAGTCTGGAAGATGTCTTCGTCAGAATCACCGGTTTGGAAGCAGATACCATGCAAAAAGACAAAGACAAACAAGGGAGAGCCAAATGAAAAAGTGGATAGCCTTTTGGAACATTCTGCTCAAAGATATGCGCACCTATTATCTGAAACCGCCCAATATAAACTGGGGCATCATCTTTCCTTTGGCCTGGACCGGAATGTTTCTGATCCGTTCCGGGAGCGGATTGGATAGCATTCCTGCCTTGCTGCCGGGTTTGATGGCGATCTCGATTCTCTTTGGCACCACTTCCATGCTGGCGGTCACGGTCACCTTCGAGAAAAAGAACAGCTCTTTTGACCGCTTGCTGCTGGCTCCGATCTCCTTTGATCTTTTGATGCTCGCCAAGACCAGCGGAGCCATACTTTTTGGGATTGTCAATGCACTGATCCCGATCCTGATGGCTTCGTTCATAGCGGATATCTATGTGTCCAGTTGGCCTCTGTTGATTCTTGCCGTCTTCCTGATCGCGGTGGTTTCCACTTTTCTGGGCTTACTGATTGCCGTGGCCGTCAGTGAGGTTTTCGAAGCACAGACCTTTTCCAATTTCTTCCGCTTTCCGATGATCTTCCTTTGCGGTTTGTTTTTGCCAGTTTCCAAACTGCCCATTTTCATCAGACCTCTATCCTATGCCTTGCCATTGACTTACGGCGTGGATATCATGCAAGGCTTGGTCAGAGGCGGAAACTTTATGTCCATACCCATCTCATTTGCTGTGCTGACCGCTTTTTGTATCCTCATCTTTGGTCTAAGCAAACACTTCATCAGAAAACGCTGGATAACATAACCTTTAGGAGTAAACATGAATCATGCTTTCATAATACTAATCATCTTTGTCTTAGTTTCACTTAGCTTAGCCCTTAATGCAGTTGGCACTGGAAAACTTGTCATACACGTTTTTAGTAAAAACAAGAGGCCATCTCAAGAAGCTCTGAAACAGATCAATGCGGCCATTGACAAGCATCGTGAATACTATGATATCCGATACCACGATATCGAAGATGAAGCAAATCTTGAACTAATCCATAGTTTGGGGATTCCCTCCTCGCATTTTCCTGTCGCTGTAGTTATCGATGGCAAGTTTACCGCTCAAATGGGTGATAGGATTTCCTCTTTTGTGCATTTCCCCGATTTTATGCATGGCATCGGCAGACATGAGGGCAATTGGTCAATCTCCGACCTGGAAGCAGTCCTTCAAGACAATTCTCTGCTGCTTACAGAAAACATCCTGCCTGAACTGGAAGAGGACGAAACTGAGGGAGATTGCGAATAATCACTTCGACACTTACATAATCTTGCATTCGACTACTTCCGTGCAGACATGACTCCATTGGGAACCGTTGCGCTCATACTGCGAGTCTTTCCAGCCTGTCTATCTCCAAGAGATTCGGCAATTTCCAAAACTTGTTTATCTCAGAAGCGCTCCCACCAATCCTTATAGCCCTGCAGCATGCTCGCCATTTCTGATCGAGTCTCTTCGGATAGTTTGGCGTCGAGATCTTTCTTGATATTTGCCAGATCAGAATCCTGGGACTCTGCCCCGTCCTCTGCCATCAGAATCCAGAAGTATGCCATCTCATGATCCTGCTCCACCTCGATTCCGTCATGGCAGAGCTTTGCCAGATGGCGCGCATTGTGGATCACTCCAAATTGGGCCGCTCGCAGATACCAATCTAGCGCTTCGCTGAGATTCTTCTCCACTCCTATTCCGTTGAAGTAATAGTCCGCGACTGTGTAGCAATAGAAGTCCGGAATGATTTCCGTGCCTCGCATTGCCCAATGGAACTTATCTTCATCTGTCTGACCGGGCACCTTGCCGTCGGTGTAGAGCTCCACCAATCTCTGCAAAGCAAAATCCTGATCTACGCGCTTGTAATACTTAACCGCATTGGCGGTATCCTGCGGGATCACCTTGCCGTCGTCATATAGATGGCCCAGCCTTTGATATGCATCCCGGTATCCCAAGGCACCTGCCCTGTCAAAGTGATCAATGGCTTTCTCTTGCGTGGCCCCCGGCACCATTTCTTTGATATAGAGCTCGCCCAACTCATAGTGCGAGAAGCTGTGATCCAGCTCAGATGCTTGCAAAAACCACTTTTCAGCAGCCGCCACGTCGCCGTCTTCAGATGCGTAGATCCCCAAAACATAGATGGCTTCCACATCCCCATCTTCAGCGAAGACAAGCAGCTCTTCATGATCTGCTTCCCAATAGTCAAACGCAAAAAGATTGAGGCTAAAAAAGAGAATTGTGATCCACAGGATCAGCTGCTTTGTTTTCATATCTTCTTCCTTTATCGCGGGACTTAAGCATAGCCCGCGCTTAGTTTTTTTAATTCCCATTAGGATCTGCTGATTGAGAGCAAGGATATTCTATCGGACTTTATGTCAATCAAAATCAGCAATATGTCGGCAAACCTATCTCGGCACATTGCCGCAAGCCCGCATGTATATTCGGAGGACATGACTGCTGCATAAGAAGCTTCGGAAGCTAATGCCAATCAACATGGCGGGTTTGAGACCTGGCTGAGTCATTGGTTCATCCTCTGCGAGATCCCATTGAATCGCAGCAAGTTTGCTTATGCATAAAATATACTTGACAATAGTTTTGATGAAGAAAACACTGTAATGTGTGTGAAAGGACATATCGATTGTGAGTAACGAGGGATATCAGATGCCCTTGAAGAATCAGAGAAACAATGAGTGGGATTTTGCACCAACATTTGGGATTCAACAAGTAAGAGGAGAAAGAAATGAGGCAACTTGTTTTATGTTCTATGTTTTTGTGTGTGGTCAGTCTGGGAGCGACCTCATCAGCTGCCTTACTGTCATTGTCATTTGAAACTTCGGCGACCACTCATGCCATGGGAGGATACAACACCACAGTTGGCAATGCCTGGAATAGCGATCCTCTTATGAGCTATACCAATCCGGCTCTGGCCGCGTTTCAAGAAGGGTTTTCTTATTCAGTGATCAAGTATAAGTGGTTGCCCGATGCATTTGACGATTGGAATTATCACGCCGCTTTTGCCGTTATCGGATACAAAGGCATAGCGCTTACTCTACCCGCGTTAAATCAAAACAGCAACTGGGGAATCTATATGGATTTTGGTGAGCAGGAGCAGTGGGATTCGGCAGGGAACAGCCTGGGGACATTCCACTCTTACGATGCGTACAAAGCGTATGGTGTGGCAATCAATCCCTTTGAGGTCTATCGTGACTTCGCTGAAAATCCTCATCCTGTATTAAAACACTTTGATCTGGCTATGGGGATGAGTTACATTGATATTGATAGCTTTATGGCACCTCCCTCAGGTTTAACTGATAGCGCTGCTGAAGTTCATACCAGTATCTACAATCTGGGACTGCTG
>CALGPA010000002.1 GCA_937960795.1 uncultured bacterium
AACTACGAACTAAGAACTACGAACTAAGAACTCTCTAAGTCCTTATTTTCTCACCGCTTGCACGCTCGACCGGTGAGGAAGCGGTGAGGGAGGCATGAGCGCGGCCTATTTTGCAGGCACTTAGGGCTGCGTTTTTTGCTGATAATCACACTTTGAGCTTCGCATATTTAGGGACAGACATCCGAAGCATCAGGGTGAATCTCCTCCGGAATATTGATAATGGCAGATTTTCCTTGCCAGAAATGGGGCAGATATTATCTTTGAAAAAAATAACCTGCGATGAGAGATACGTTCTGGCATCAAGGGTGGATATAGCCTCCCCCGAAATGCCTCCACTGTATCAATTTTCGCAAACAGGATTTTACTTATGACTCCTAGAAGACATGTAGTTACGATCGTCGTAGACGACATCGAAAAGGCATTTCAGCCTGTCAGTGAGATTTTGCATGCACATGCCAGCTTCATCCATCTGCGGGTGGGTTATCCCATGCGAGAATGGGGGGCTTCGGTGATCTTTTTGGTGATGGAAATGACGACTTCTCAGATGGGGGCTTTTTCAGGAAAACTGGGGATGATCTCCGGCGTCAAAGTAAAATCTCTGACATTGAAAATTGATCAAGGAGATCCCAATGAAGATTAGCACTGAAGGCGTAAAGTCCTTTATCCCGGATGCAGAGATTGAATCACTGCTTGTAAGTGAGCAAAACGCCCCGGCGGAAAGAATACGGGAGATAATCCAAAAATCCCTGGAAAAGAATCGGCTTGATCCGGCTGAGACTGCCGCGTTGATCAGCGTCAAAGATCCTGAGCTTAGGCAGATGATCTTAGATGGAGCTCATGAGCTCAAAGAGCGCATCTATGGCAATCGAATCGTGCTCTTTGCCCCGCTATATGTAGGCAATGAGTGCATAAACGATTGTGTGTATTGTGGTTTTCGGATATCAAACACTGAATGTGAGCGTTCGACATTAAGCCACTCGCAGCTCATCGAAGAAGCTCAGTCTTTGGTAAAAACGGGGCACAAGCGCCTGATCATGGTCTATGGCGAGCATCCTATGTACGATGCCCGATACATCGCTGATACTGTGCAGACCGTGTATGACACCAAGTTCGAAAATGGTGAGATCCGCAGGGTCAATATCAATGCAGCTCCGATGGATATTGAAGGCTATCGGATTGTAAAGTCTGTGGGCATAGGCACCTATCAGATATTTCAGGAGACTTATCACCAAAAGACATATGAGAAGCTCCATCCCAGTGGCCCCAAGAGCAACTATTTGTGGAGGCTTGATGGGCTGGATAGAGCCATGAAGGCAGGCATTGATGATCTGGGCATCGGCGCATTGATGGGGCTCTATGACTGGCGCTTTGAAGTCATGGCGCTTCTGTATCACACCATCCATTTGGAGGATACTTTCGGAGTGGGTCCCCACACGATCTCATTCCCCAGGATCGAGCCGGCAATCGGCACAGATTTCACACAGCATCCGCCATTTATGGTTTCAGATGATGACTTTAAGCTTTTGGTGGCGATCATCCGCCTCAGTGTGCCCTATACAGGGATGATTCTCACGGCACGCGAGCCGATCGATATCCGTAATGAAGTCCTGCGCTATGGCGTGTCTCAGATAGACGCCGGCAGTTCCATCGGAGTGGGAGACTACTCACACAAAAATGATGAGTCCCGCAAAAAATCACAGTTTGTATTGGGTGACACGAGATCATTGGATGACGTGATAAACGAGCTGGCACAGGGTGGATACATTCCCTCGTTTTGCACTTCTTGCTATCGAGCCGGGCGCACCGGAGAGCACTTTATGGAGTTTGCCATACCCGGTTTTGTAAAGAGATTTTGCACACCAAACGCGCTGCTCACATTTGCAGAGTATCTCTATGACTATTCATCAGATCGGACATTGAAGACCGGGCTCAATCTGATCGAAAATGAGCTTGCGAAGATCAGCGACGATGAGATGCGCAGCTCCGTCACAGAAAAACTTGCTGAAATGAAGGGCGGGAAGCGGGATCTCTTTTACTAAAACATGAAACGATTTGCACAAGGCGTTCATAGCCTTATCTTGTCTAAAAACAAAAGGAGTTTGACATGATTATAGAAGTCAACAGCCAAAACTTCGACGAAGTGACACAAAAAGGCAAGGTAGTGATAGACTTTTGGGCGCCTTGGTGCGGTCCTTGCAAGATGATGAATCCGATTTTGGAAGAGATTGACAAAGCTGATGAAAACTTGACTATCGGCAAGGTCAATGTAGACGACCATCCCGAATTGGCGGGCAAACATGGTGTGATGAGCATTCCCATGCTGCTCTTCTTCATGGATGGTCAGCTCAAGGACAGCTCCATCGGAGTGGTCTCCAAAAACGTTTTGCAAAACAAGATAGACGCTCTGAAGTAAAGAGAATCATTTGCATCGGAAAGACATATTAAACACACTAGAGTACTATCCCTTTAGAGGACTCATAAAGCTTTTAAGGCTCTTGCCCTATAGCATTAGCAAGGGCTTCGTATTGGGCCTGTTCGGGCTTTTTGGCTATCGTCTTGGTATACGTAAAAAAGTGGCATATACCCAGCTTAGGAAGGTCTATCCACACTTCTCTGACGAGCACTTACGATCCATACTAAAGGGAGTCTATCGCCAGATGGCTTTAAGCATCGTGGAAGAATATGTCTTAGACGATCAACGTCTGCTGGAAAATAGCAGCATCATCGGGCAAGAGTATGTGGACAAAGCTCTGTCTTATGGGCGTGGAGTTATCTTGGCGACGGCTCATTTTGGCAATTGGGAAGCAGCCAGGATCCTGCCCCTGAAGGGACTAAATGTATCCGTGATTGCCAAAAAACAGCGTAATACACTCTTTGATGCGTATACAAATTCGATTCGCGAACGCAATGGGGTGCACGTCATTGACATGAAGCGAGGGCTCAGAGATATTATTGCCGATCTCAAGGGCAACCGCATAGTGGCGATTTTGGCAGACCAGAATGCCGGATCCAAAGGTATGGTTTTGGATTTCTTGGGCTTTCCTGCTTCTCACTGGAAAGGAGTGGCAAAATTGTCTTTGAGATACAAGATCCCGATCCTGCCGGGCTTTGTAGTGCGCGATCCCGATGACAAACTGAGATTTGAATTTTCACCCATAATCTACAAGCCGGAATTGGAGGATCAAGAGGAAAATTATCCAGTCATCTTGTCCGAGATCATCCGAGTCACAGAGGCTTATATCAATCAATATCCTGACCAATGGTTTTGGGTGCACAAACGCTGGAAGCATGCCTATGATATGTTTGAAGATATAGATTGACAGACAGCCCCAGCGCTTAAAAATGGTAGAACTATAGCAGATTGGAGAAATCAATGTATATAGATCACCGCTATGAAGTAATCGAGAGCTTGGGCTCCGGATCCTGGGCAAATGTATATAAAGTAAGGGACATTCGTTCTGACCAGCTATTCACACTTAAGTTGTTTCAATATCTTTCCTCAGAGGAGCTGTATCGCTACTTTAGTGCGGAAGATATGCATCATATCACCAAGATAGAGCATCCCAATCTTTCCCACGTGGTGGATTTTGGGCATGTGGGTGATCACATATATTTTATCAGTGATTTCTTTGAAGGCAAGACCTTAGCGCATTTTCGTTTTAGCAAATCCCGAGTTAACCTGGTCTATGATCTCATCGTGCAGATCAGCTATGCGCTGCATGCTTTACACAGTCAGGACATCCTGCACAAAGACCTCAAGCTTGAAAACGTATTGTATCGAATGGAAAAATCTCAGATCACGATTAACTTGATCGACTATGGCTTTTCCAAGATTGATCCTTCCAGCGACAATCAAAGAGTGTCTGGATCCCTGCCATATCTGGCACCGGAGCTGTATCTGGGGCAAGCTCCATCTGTGGGGAGCGATTTTTATGCGCTGGGAGTAATGCTATATCGCCTTTGTACAGGCTCTTTCCCGTTTAGCATCGATCAGATAAATGCCCTCATCACCGGCGGGCACCAATATTTCATCCCCAATTTTCCCTCAGAGCTAAATAAAAATATCCCTCCGGAGCTGGAGAAACTGATTCTGAGACTACTTGAGCGAAATCCTGAAAACCGCTTTCACAGCGGGGAAGAGATCATAGATTATATCAATCGGATCCACCACACTGAGTATCCATTCTCGGCATCATGGTCTATTGTGAATACCATGCGCTTTAACAGCTATCTGGTTCGAGAAAAATTTGCTCATCAGATCCTGGATTTTATCCCCTCTGTGGTGGATTCCAATGGCAAGATTGTTTCCGTGATCGGCGGTGATGGGCTGGGGAAAGACAGCATCTTGTATCTGTTTCGCTATCACCTTTTGGGCGGAGAGTTCTTTTTGTTTGATTACACCTGTTCGCGGACCGATCATGAAGCATTTTTCGCCTTAATCAAGGAGTATATGCAATCCTTGGGCAGTGAGGAGATTCAGAAGTATCAGAAGCTCAATCTTTTTTCTGCCAAGTTTGAGCGCTATCTCTTTGCCAGTGAACAGGAAGCTAAGTCTCTTACTCAGACTGTGGATGACCTGCGGTCTGACTTTGAGAGTGTAAAACAGCTCTTGATCGCGCTGTCCAAGAACAAGCCTATCATCTTTATCATACGCAATTTCCAATACGTCAATCGCCATACCATCGACTTTATCAATTTCATCTCAAAGATAATGGTTCAGCATCGGATCATGATCGTGCTTTCATGCAACGATTTTAACAAAGTAAGTCAAATCGATCATACAGTGCTCATCAATATCCCGTTTTTG
This sequence comes from uncultured bacterium, assembly GCA_937960795.1. GTDB lineage: Bacteria > Cloacimonadota > Cloacimonadia > Cloacimonadales > Cloacimonadaceae > UBA5456. The sequence continues at coordinate 4,808 of CALGPA010000002.1, forward strand.
AGCATCCAAGAGAGTGTCTCATATATCAATAAGCTATTGCCGGTGGCGGCACCAGACGCCCTTTGTGAGTCGCTACATTACAGGTCTTCCGGAAATCCGTATTTTATTCGCGAGATGCTGATTGATCTGGTGCAACGAAAGAGCATTGTGCTCGAAGATGAGATCGTCTTTCCCAAAAACCTGGATGAATACCAATTGCCCACAAGGCTTTTGCACTCAGTCTATTCTCGCATGAGCCATCTGACTACCTTGAACTATGCACTACTTCAGAAGCTGAGCATCGTGCACACTCCACTCAGCCGAGAGCTTATGATCCATCTCCTCAAAGTTACGGATGTGGAGCTGTATAACCTGCTCAATGACGCGATTTACAATGAGATCTTGTACAAATCCGGAAAACACTATCGTTTCACATTTGTAGAAGCTCGCACACGGATGTATGAAGAGTGTGATACCAAACTCCATGTCTTGGTATCCAAGCGTCTATTGGAGTATTATCAGGGTCACGAAGTATTAGATAGGCAGACTGTCTTGGGCTTGATCCAAAATGCCAAGATCGCAGAAGATTTGCAGGCTACTCGCCACTACTATCTTCGTCTTTCAAACATCCTCAGTGAAGATTATGAACAAGATCAAGCTTACGCGGCGATCTTGGATGTTTTGAAGCTGGATTTTGATCCGCGTACGCAAGTCAGCACAAAAGAGATCATCCAAGATTTGATGGAGTTTCAGGAGAAAACTGAGCTAACCGGATATTTTGAGCGGGCAGGATTCATCCTAGAAAATCAAGATCTCATTCCGGAGCTTTTTGAGAAGCATTATACTATCGGTACTATCAAATTCTTGCGTGAGGATCTCAACGGAGCACTTCGGAGCATGGCTTCCGCTGAGCTTTTGCTGATGACTGGCAAGCAGCAGCTTTTGATCTGGCTGGCATACATCCAAGTCTATCTGAAGACTGATCTACCGCAGGCACGACACTATCTGGATATGGCTCTGGCAGAAGAGCTGCCCTTGGATCTCTCTATTGCGTTTACGGATCGACTTGCCGTCTACTATATGAGAAACAACGAGCCGGATCGAGCGATTAAGCTTCTGGAGGATTTTCTGGAGACCCTTCCCCCTGAGCATGATACAAGTGTCATGGTGCGTTTGGCATCACTGCACAATGATCTGGGTGTATTTTATAGTGATCAGAAGAATATCGACGAGGCGCAAGAGCATCTAAATCAAGCTCTAAGCATCTGGAAAAGATATAATATCCGCAGATATTTCGGATTGATTTACAACAATCTTTCGGATCTGTATCTCAAGCAAGGCATCACGGTCGAATCAAATAGATACTCGAGTCTGGCATATAAATATGCCAATGAGCTAAACCTGCTGACCATCAAGGCATTGGCACTGCTAAATCAGGGAGAAGCCAAGATCAAGATGGGACAGTTTCACGAAGCAGAACGAGATCTGATGGCGTGCAAGGAAATCATGCAGTCTATTGGCAGCGACCATTGGATGGATGCCGTGAAGCGTAATATGGCTCTGGCAAAGAGCAAGATTAAGGGCTTTGGACACTATTATGAGTATATCATAGAGCATGAGCCGGAGCTGCTTAAGGGAAAATTGAGCACCATCAATCCCCTTGTGAAGACCTATTTTTACTATCTTCATGAGATGCGAAGTCCGCGAAAACTGCGGAAGATCTTAAACAGTAATGTGCAGATCAATTTTAAGCATCTACGTGAGGAAGAATTTCACCACAACGTCCTTAGTCTCATCGCCATGGTCGAGCTAGATTATGAGCGGGCACTTGCAGAGCTCAAGCTGGCTCTGAGGCATGCCGGCGAGATCAACAACAACTATGCCATCACCGTCTTCTATGTCTTGGAAGCCACCTGTCACTTGGGATTGCAAGATCTGGGACGGAGCCAGGATCTGATCAATAAGGCTCGTGAGATTGCCAAGACAAATCACTATCGCTATTGGCTGTGCAATCTGGATGTCTTGCAGCTTAGGCATGATCTCTTGTTGGCTGATGTTCCGCTTAGAGATATCCTCAGGAGGACATCCAACTATCTTCAACAATGGCAGGACTTTGAATATTATCAGCTAAATGTCGAGCTTATGCAGATCAGGATCCAGATCCTTATCGAGCTCAAGCAGGATGAGCTTGCGACACAAAGCTATGATGAATATCGAGAGTTTCTTCAGCGCATTACTCAAGATACTCCGGAAGATGATCGGGCAAACTATCTAAACGTGAACAAATATAATATTAAGCAAATCAGAAAGTTTGACATGATTCCGCTCAAATCCAGAGCCCGAGACATCAGACGAAAGTGGAATGACCTGCTCTTTAACATTGCCAATGTCTACAATGTCGATCGCATCAAATTCCTTATTTCCAAAGGGATCAATGAAGTGCTTTCCCCATGTCGGTTTCGCTTGATGGAGTATTCTGAGAAGATTCAGAACTTTACCCCCTTTATTTGCTACAATTGTGATAGCAGTGTGCTGATCGATCCGGAAGTCAACCAAGATGTTATCAAGGCAAACAGAAGCGATTCCTTGGTGCAGAAGACCATGGAAGATGGACGCCATATGGCCATCATTCCTCTGTCCACGGGCTCAAAGCGGGTTGGCTATCTTATCCTTTCAGATGACAAGGAGCTGCCTTTTACTAAGCAAGAGCTTTCCATCATGCGCAGCATCAAACAGCATCTCTCGGCACTCATTGTGCGCATCCAAGACTACTCTGAGATCACCATGCGCATCCAGAAGATGAATCAATTGATGCAGATCTCACATGATTTGATGAGAATCGTCGATATCTCTGATCTTGAGCATGAGATTGTCTCAAGCGCGATTGATTTTACAAACAGCACTCGAGGTTTTTTGATCAAGCGCGATAGTGATGGCAACAACATATATAGGGTCCAAATCAACAAAGAGAAGCAAATCCTAAACAATGTCGGCGGAGTCAGCAAGACAGCGCTTTCTCTCTCTCAGACGACCATGGAGATGGTGAGCACATACAACGCTATGGAAGACAATCGCTTCAAAAGTGCCATCAGCGTCCAAGACTATCAGCTACACACGATTTTCTGTGCACCGATCACTGTCGATGGTGGCATATTTGGGTATTTGTATCTGGACAATATGGATGACAATGGCCGGGCTATGTATCTCAAAAGCGAGATCATCACTCTCTTTATCGAGCAAATCACGATTGCACTCAAGAATGCCATGCTCTATGAAAACCTTCTGCAAAAAAGCAGTGAACTCAATGCCTTTGAGCTGCTCAAGGATGAATTTATGGCCATCGTGTCTCATGAGCTGAACACTCCCCTGACGACTCTGCAAAGCTATGTGTCAAGACTCAAGCGCAATCTGTATGCTGACGAAGAAGAACGCACAGAGATTGTCTCAAAGATAGAAAACTCGGTCAAAAAGCTCATAGTTACCGCAAGCGATATCACTACCATGAACAACTACAACCTCAAGAAGAGCCTGAACATGGCGCCTGTGGAGATCCGTGAGATCTTGGAAATGGTTCAGCAAGAAGTGGATATCCTATCCAGCAAACGTAAGATGTTTATCAGGATGGATATCGAAGAGGAACTTCCTCAGATCAGTGCAAACTGGGAAGCCCTTCATCTAATGATCTACAATCTCGTGCTCAATGCCATCCGCTTTACAAATGATTTTGGCACTATCATCATCGGCGCACGCAAAGCCGCTTTCCAGCAGGAAAAGAAATCCGGGAAGGATAGCATCGTGATCTATGTGCAGGATAATGGCATAGGGATCCCGGAATATCAACTCAAAAATGTCTTCCGAAAGTTCTATGAACTCAATGAGATCTATGCCCACAAATCCGGTACTGTGGAATATCGCTCCAGTGGACTGGGCTTGGGCTTGGCGACCTCAAGACGAATAGCTGAGCTTCATCAGGGGGATATTTGGATCAAGAGCAAGGAAAACGAAGGTACCACGGTCTTCATCAGCTTGCCCATCAAGCAGTAGCTGAGTTGTATCTGAAGAGGCTAAGACGACTTTCCACTAAATTCAGCCCGGCGATTGCCTATGGGGTTGAGCCCTTCTGGGTTGAGAGCCGGAGCCAAGCCACTTGAACTCCTCCTGAGCAGAGCAGGAGAGGATCTCAAGAGAGACTAAGGTGGCGCACAGGTCAAGGGAGCTCGTCATTAAACCATAAGTCTCATAATCAAAAAAAAGATGCGTGCCCATAGACACGCATCTTGATAGGATTGGCGCTAAGCTTATGCCATCGCCGGGATCATACCACCGATGAGGAAGCATGCGGCAAAAGCAACAATCGCATAGAGCTCCGGAAACACACCCAAGATCAGGGTGTTTGAAAAGACATCATTTCCGGCACCAATGCTTTCGATACCATTAGCGACCACGCGCGACTGGTGATAAGCTGAGAAAAGACCCACGATTCCCATGATCAATCCAGCGCCAAAGATTGCGCTTGCTTGCAGCATATTGATCTGGGGTACGATATGGGTTCTTAGGATAAAGAAAGCTCCAAATCCGTATAGCCCCTGTGTCCCGGGCAATGCGGAAAGGATCATGCAATTCGGGAAGATATCATCCCTTTTTTTCATGGCTCCCACTGAAGCGCTGCCACCGATAACCGTTCCGATTGCGCTGCCGATTCCGGCAAGAGCTACCATCAGAAAGATTCCGATCCAGGCAAGGAAAAATGCCAAATTTCCGCCCGCCATGGCTGTGCTTTGTGCTACTTCGTTTAAGGTATTCGGGTCCATTAAACCTCCTGTTATTTTACCTTATTGATTTAGAAAAAGGTTTGTATGCTAAGCCGGGTCCTTCAAACGCGGCATTCTTGAAAAACTCAACAAAGGTCAGACGCAAGGGATGGACAAAGCCGGATAGCCCGCCCAGCGCAAGATTGAGTGCATGACCAAAGAGCATGAAGATGATAAACAGCGGGATCCCGACAATCGGAGTTTCAGAGAGCTGTGCGCCAATGCTGTTTACCACAAAGCCCAAGATGGCACTCGAGACGCCCAATGCAAATAGACGGATGTAGCTGAGGATGTCTCCGAAGAAACCGGTGACGATATTGTATAGAAGCCAAAGGCCGCCGCCGATATTGATGAGAGGGTTCTTGCCGGGTTGGTTGAAGAGAAGGATGAGTCCCAATCCCAACCAGATGGGATACTTCAGGTAAGGCTGAACCGAGGAGATATCCGTTCCCAATTGCTGAGCTCCCAAAATGGAGAGTGCTGCGATGAAGATGAATGTTCCAAACTCACTCAGACCATGCACCAAGCCTGCTTGATGTATCTTTTTGGCAGTGGCAATCCCTATCCCAAAGAGAATCTGGATCACTCCCAAAAGCAAGGCAAAGTTGAAGATCTGGTCGTTGTTTTGGATCAGAATCCTCTCTCCGATCTTAGGTATCTCGGTGAGATCATAGCCCATGATGGTGCCTACGACCAAGCCCATGATGATGCTTGAGACACCAAAGAGGACGATGAGATTCATCATGCCCTTCACGGTGTCATTCTTCACCTTATGCTTGAGCAGGATTGCCACCAGGATCAGGATCACACCATAGGCGACGTCAGCATTGCAGAAGCCAAAGAAGAGCATGAAAAACGGGGCCATAAAGGGTGTCAGATCAAACTCATTGTACTTCGGCAGCATATACATCTTGGAGATGGGTTCAAACAGACGAGCAAACCATCCGTTTTTGAGGCTGATGGGAGGATTGTCCTCCACCTTGGCAGGGCTTTCAAAGAAGATTAGCTCTTCTTCTTTGATCAGCTTTCTTAGCCCGTCTTCTTTGCTAACCGGAATCCAGCCGCTTAGAATGCGAAGATGATCATCAGCTTCACTGATGCCTTGCAAGCTGGCTTCTTCGTAGTCATAATCACTGGTGATTCTCGCTACTTCAAGCTGAAACATCTGTGTGGCAATCTCATGGATGCCATGGAAGTATTCATCAATCGCTGATATTCTGTGAGTGATCTCCTCAAGATCAGTTTCTAGTGAAGCCAGATCTTGTTTGTGAAAGGAAAAGCGATCTGCTTCAATCCGAACAAATTCGCTCGCCGGATGCATCGCCACAAAATAGAGGATTCCACTGCGTTCACCGATTATCTCCAGGCTGGCATTTTCTGTCCATTCTTCCTTAAAGTGGTTCTTGAGGCAATGGTAGAATTCTATTTCAATGCCAGATTCGCGAAGCTTTGAGACCAGCTCGGAATCAAAATGACCCCAAGGGGCAAGATCTCGGATCTGCTTACGCAAGGTCTCTTGCTTTCTGATGAGATTATTTTTTTCCGAGCGAGCCTTGTTGATCTGGTTCAAAAGAGCTTTGGTTGGGAGGTTTGTATTGCTTTTGACCTCTGCAGAATCGATCTTGGAAAGGAACTTGAGAGCTTCGGAATACTCAGAAAGAAGCTCTTGATTCCGCAACAGAGCTTGTGACTTCTCATCGCTCGAACGGATGATGTGCACCATCCCCAAATCCTGTAACTTGCTCAGGAAGTCATGATACTCCAAGTGATACAAGACAAAGGTGTATTTTTTCATTTTCTCAATCATTGCAGTTCCTCCAAGCGATTCTTCAGAATCTTTTGAGCTGCCTTACTGAGATTTTCTTCATCTTCAAGATACCGTTTTATCTTCATAATCGCTTCTTGAAAAGCAGGGATCTGCACTTTCTCGTAGAGATTTACTTTTTGAGTGGTCTTTTTTCGCACTTGCTCCAAGATATGCATCTTGCGGACGAAGAATTCACGCTCGATCTGGAGCCTAGAGAGCTCTTTGATCAGCACGATTCCATCCAGATACCAGCTCGGCGCTGTGAAGAGATTGATGGGTGCGATCTCATAGGCAATGTCTTCCAAAAGCGGGGTTTTGACTCCGGCAATCTTGCGGGTCTTGATCTGAACATCTTTCACAGAGATGATCTGAGGATCAAACTCGCCCCAAAGCTTCATAAAAGCATCCAAGTCTTTGGTTCTCTTTCGGATAGTGTGGTCCAGCTCAGCCGCTTTATCTTTTGCCTTTTTTACTTCCACTCGAAGTGCTGCTTCCTTGTTTTTCAAGGTTGGCAGTGCCTTTTCTCGAACGCCCAATTGCTTGATAAGCTGCAATTGGGAGATCTTGTTGTACTGAAACTTCAGATTCATGCCTTCTTCCAATAGGTGTTCATGAATTCGTCCTTGATGCCTATCTCTTCCTTGTTAAAATGATTTTGGAAGAGCTTCCATGCCGTATTGAGCATGGTATCCGTATCGATATTTACGTCGATAGCCAAGATTTCTTCAGAATATTCTTTGGCAAAGTCCAGCACGCGTTCATCATAATCCGAGAGGTCAAAACCATTTTCAAGCTTGGTCTTGGCATTCGCGGCGTCTGCATAGAGCCTGACCGCGGTATTCATGACTTGAGGATGATCTTCACGAGTCTTCTTGCCGATCACGAGCTGCTTGAGTCTGGATAGGGAACGGAAGGGATCCACGATGGTCTTGGATATGTCGGTATCACGCTTGAGGAAAAGCTGTCCTTCGGTGATGTATCCGGTATTATCCGGGATAGCGTGTGTGATATCTCCACCTGAGAGAGTGGTCACAGCGATGATCGTGATGGAGCCTCCGCCGGGGAATTGCACCGCCTTTTCATAGAGCTTAGCAAGGTCTGAATACAAAGAACCGGGCATGGAATCCTTTGAGGGGATCTGATCCATACGGTTTGAGACTATGCTCAGAGCATCGCAATAAAGAGTCATATCGGTCAACAAGACCAGGACTTTCTCATTCTTCTCTGCTGCAAAATACTCAGCGGCCGTCAAAGCCATGTTTGGCACGAGCAAGCGCTCGACCGTGGGATCTTCGGTCGTATTTACAAAGGATACAATGCGATCTATCACACCCGCATTTTCAAAGGTATTCTTGTAGAAAAGGTAGTCATCGTTTGAAAGACCCATGCCTCCGAGGATGATCTTGTCACTGGCAGCTCTTAGCGCCACCATCGCCATCACTTCATTGTATGGCTGATCCGGATCTGCAAAGAAGGGGATCTTCTGTCCTGTGACGAGGGTGTTATTCAGATCAATGCCGGCTATCCCTGTAGCGATAAGCTCAGAAGGCTGTTTGCGGCGAACAGGATTCACGGAGGGCCCGCCAATCTCGACCTCTTGTCCTTCCACATCCGGGCCGCCATCGATGGGATTGCCGTAGGCATTGAAGAATCTCCCGGCGAGATCGGAGCCAACTTTGAGAGTAGGTGCTTTGCCAAAGAATACTACTTCCGCGTCAGTGCCGATACCCTCGGTGCCTGCAAAGATCTGGAGAGTGACATTGTCTTCGACGATCTTCACCACCTGAGCCAGGCGTCCGCCGACGGTTGCCAGCTCTTCATTTCCCACTCCGCTAGCTTTAACTGAGCAGGTTGCTTTGGTGATCTGATTCAGCTTCGTGTATATCTTTTGAAATGCTTGCGTAGCCATTATTTTGCGCTCCTTTCTTCAACCTCTTTGCGAAGCTCGGCTTCATACTTCTTGAAGTCCTCACTTTCAAAATCAACGTAGTTCATCTGTTTGCAGATGTTGATCAGCTTCACATAGTATGGCATCACTTCTTCAAAGGATTCAAAGACAAAGTCTATGTCGCAGATCTCCAGGATAAGTTCCAGCATAAATTCTTGTCGCTTCATCGGAGTGGAGGCATCGACTGGATCAAAACCGTCTTGTTGGAGAATGACTCTATCCATCATTTCGCTCTTCCAATACCGATCATGGTAGGCAAGCGGCACCCCGTCGTCTCCGAGGATGTTGATCTGTTCTTGGGCTTCACGTCCGCGTCGAAGGATATCCTTGGTATGAGTGACATCATCGACCCAAGTTGGGTTCACATTGCTATTTAGATACTCGATTACTTCCGGATACTCAAGATATTTGCTGTATGAATCGATTGGATCCACAGCCGGATAGCGCTTGCTGTCTGCTCTAGCTTGAGAAAGTGCATAGAAACAGCGTGCTGCTTTTTTGGTGGATTCGGTGACGGGCTCCTTGAGGTTTCCGCCTGCGGGAGACACCGTTCCGATGAATGTGATAGATCCGGTGGATCCGCCTTTTAGATAGACAAATCCGGCTCGTGCATAGAAGCTGGAGACGATCGCTGGGAGATCCATGGGGAATGCATCCGGCCCCGGAAGTTCTTCCATGCGGTTGCTCATTTCACGCAATGCCTGAGCCCAGCGTGATGTGGAATCTGCCAAAAGCAGTACTTTGAGCCCCATATTACGATAGTATTCGGCGATGGTCATCGCTGTGTAGACCGAAGCTTCACGAGCTGCCACCGGCATGTTTGAGGTGTTGCAGATGATGATCGTTCTTTCCATAAGCTTACGGCCTGTGCGGGGGTCATCAAGTTCCGGAAACTCAACAAACATCTCGACGACTTCATTGGCACGTTCTCCGCAAGCAGCGAAGATGATCATGTCGGCATCTGCATTTTTGGATATGGAGTGCTGCAAGACTGTCTTTCCGGCGCCAAAGGGTCCGGGAATGAAGCCTGTGCCGCCTTCGACCATGGGATTGAGAGTATCCAGGGTGCGCACTCCGGTCTCCATGAGCTTAAAGGGTCGGGGCTTTTGAGCATAGCATTTGATGGGTATCTTCACCGGCCAATACTGGATCATATTCAGCTCTATCTCGTTGCCCTCTTTGTCTTCAATGGTGCAGATGGTATCGGTGATCTTATATGTCCCTTTCTCGGCAATCTTCTTGACTTTGTATTCATCAGTAAGTCCAAACGGAACCATGATCTTATGCTCTATCCAGCTTTCCGGGACGCTGCCCAGCCAGTCACCTCCGGAAACCATGTCTCCGCTCTTGATCAGAGGAGTAAATTCCCATGATGAATCTTCATCAAGAGGATCGGTATATTCACCGCGAGTCAAAAAAACTCCATCCATCTTATTCAGATCGTTCTGCAATCCATCATAGTTTTTGGAGAGCATGCCCGGGCCGAGCTTCACTTCCAACATCTTTTCAGTGAATTCCACTGTATCGCCGGGTCTGAGATTGCGAGTGCTTTCAAAAACCTGGGTGTATGCGATGTTGCCCAAGACCTTGATGACTTCTGCCATCAGCTTGACGCCGCCCAAATCAATGTAGCAGATCTCGTTTTGTGATACGGGACCTGAGACTTCCACCTGGACGAGGTTTTCGATAATTGCTTTTACTACGCCTTTGGTCATCATTACCTTCTATTTTTGCTTTATTCTTATATTAAAATCTTCAGGGAAAGTGAAGCTGTTCTCAAGCTTGTTCAGTGTATCATGAAAGACTTCTTTCCCCAGTGCTGCATCTGCTTTTTGCCAGCGGCTTACTATCCGGATTTTGGTATAATAGCCTAGGATTCGATCTACATTGAAGTACTCAAAGAAATTCTGCTCATCGATCCACTTGTTTCGAAGGACGTCATAAGCTCTTTCACGATAGAGGATATCGTTTTGCTCCCAAATGCGCATGAGCTGATCAAAGAGAGGGTGATCCTTGCCCAAGCCAAAGTCAGCTGCATGACTTTTTGCAAGATTTGTCACGGTGTCATCATTGCCGATGAGATACTTGGCAAAATCTACCTTATGATGTCTTCCATTGATGGCAGCCAATATGTTTTTGATGTTTCTCTCCAGCTCAAAATACTCTCTGAAAAACTTGTTGGAATGATCCTTGGAAAAGTCGAAGAAAGCACTTAGGAGCTGATGCTCAGAATCCACTTTCTTAGGAAGATCTTCTTCAGCGATGATGGGAAGCAGGGTTTTCTCCAAAAAATGCGGGTGAATCTCAAACTGCTCGGGCGTCTTGAGCGTGGCATTCTCTGCTTTTTGCCTCAGATAGCTCAGAAAATCCTGCCAGTGCTGCGTGGGATAGAGTCCATCGGGATCGTGATAACGCTCATTCTTATAGAGCTGATCCAAGAGATTGGACATATCAGAGAGCAGGTGCATGCTTGTCAAAAGCTGATAATCCCCAGGAGTCAATTGCTCAATGGCTTGATCTCGAAACTGCTGAGGATCCATCATCAGCTTGCTATCTTCCATAGACACCCCGGGCAAGCCGGCTATGAAATAGTAATACTGCTTGGCCATAATCAATCTTCGAAGATGATCTTGGCAGTTCTGGGTCTTAAGAAATTCTTGAAAAGCTCAGCAAAATCCTCGTCCGTAAAGTTCAGTTTATAGCTGCCATCAAGAGGGGATATGGAAAATCCGGCCTTGATCTGCGGACTAAAATCAATCTGCAACTTGCCGTCAAAGCTCTTCTTGAGCGAAGAAACAAAGGCTTCATCGATCTTCTGCTTCAGCTTCTCGGAGATCACTATTCCCGCATCAGCTTCTTTCCAGGATCCCAAGGCTTCTTTGATGAGACTCTTTACATATTCCACATCATCAAAGCCCTTTTTGGCGGAGTCGTCTATGGCAGCACTCAGCACGAGATCGGTGATCTTTTGCTTGAGGGCACTAATGCTATGTTTGCCTGCCATTTTTAGGTCGCCTTCGGTGTTTTTCTTGAGCTCTTCGGATCTTTTTTGAGCTTCGGCAAGCTCGGCTTCCGCTTTGGCTTTGGCATCTGAAATCAGCTTCTCTGCTTCCGCTTTTGCCTTTTCCAAAATCTTTTCTGCTTCGGCATTGGCTTTTGCCACACCTTCTTCATACACTTTTGTCAAAAGGTTTTGCAACTGGTCGCTCATTTTCTCTCTCCAGTAATTTCTTCTTTGTGACAAGAAGCGTTCAGCGGGATTTTTTGTCAAATGGTTTATCCATTTCCGCTACTTAGTTCGTGAACTTTTCACGGCCCCGGGAAGAGCTGCCATGCAGAGCCTGATAAAGGGGGGGAGATCTCAAAGCCCCAACACGCTATCGGGCTTGGCATGTGCCACATGGAATTAGCAGTTATGGATCCCAAAAACAAAAAGGCAAAGCGCAAGCTCTGCCTTATAAGTCGTCATGATAAAAGTCTTAGGCTGTGCGCTTGATCCAGGGTTTACCCAAAGGAAGCACTGTCTTTCCTGCGAGATCATTGATAATGGTGGCATACATCATATACATTGCGCACGCAGCACAAAGCATGAGCTCATATCCTGCCACCTTGTTCCAGATCGGATTCCCAAAATGTCCCAAGACCAATAGCAAAAAGCCTATAAACAGGGTCAGGAAAGTCAAGGACATCATTGTGTGAATGCGCATTGAAGCGATCCACATGCCGAAGGTGTAGATCATCCATGCCGCAAGATACCATCCCAAATCTGTAGAACTCGATGGGAAAATCTTAAAATGATTCATCAGCAGAATCAAGGCTAAGCCTATCCAAAAGCTGCCATAGGACACAAAGGCGCAGTAACCAAAGTTGTTTCCCATCTTTTGCTCCTGAAAGCCGGCAATCATCTGTGCCAAGCCCCCAAAGATCAAGCCAAGTACTACCACAGGTCCCAAGCCGCACCAGCCCACGTTGTGAAATTGTAGCACCAAGGTCGTGAGTGAAAACCCAGCAAGACCAACGACTGCGGGATTTGCGTTTTTCTGATTGTTCATATCATTCTCCATATCCATTTCTATTTTAGTGTCGCTATAGCTCGGCTACCAAGGCATCAAGCAAAAACCAAAGGATTTTGGAGCGGATATTTGTCAAATGGATTTGGGAGGCGCCGGTTTATCGGTTCAGGGCATCATCGGCCGGAAGGCAAGGCGGGCAAGAGGCATCACGACTCTCAGATACTACCCGAAGACCGATACATCGCAGGTTTCCAAAGATATATGTGGCTTTATTGATAGAGCCGTTTGCCGCCAAAAAAAGCTGCCGACCGGCGAGCAATCGGCAGCATTAGACAGATTCTTGATTGCTATTTTTTCAGATGCTCATGCAGGAAATCGTGATAGTCCTTGTTAGCAAAGACCAATTCATCATGAGTTCCTTTATGCGCATGTCCCTGCTCATCGATAAAGAGGATGCTGTCCACATATCTAAGCGTCGAAAGCCGATGCGAGATCACTATGGCTGCTGTATTGGGATATTCCTTTTCAATTTCCTGCCAGAGTTTTTCTTCGTTTTCGGCATCCAAAGATGCAGTGATGTCGTCCAAGATCAAGAGCTGAGGACGCTTGATGAGAGCACGCGCGATCGTGATGCGCTGTTTCTGCCCACCGGAGACGCTCATTCCTCTTTGGCCGACGGCGGTCTCATCTTTTTGTGGGAAGAGGGCGATCTCAGCGCTTAGCTGAGCAGCCCTGACGGCTGTCTCATACTCCTTCTGAGAGGCATCGGCATTTGCCAGCATAATGTTTTCTTTGATGCTGCCGCTAAAGAGTGATGGCTCTTGAGGCACATAAGCCACGGCGTTTCTGAGGCTTTGGATGTTTATCCGTTCCAGATCGATCCCACTGAAAATGATCTTGCCGCTATCCGGCTTAACCAGTCCTAAGATAATGTTTGCCACAGTGGTCTTTCCGCATCCGGTGGCTCCCAATATCAGCATTTTTTCACCTGGCAACAGGTCAAAATCTACATCCCGCAGGACATGGACTCCTTTCTCGGGATAGCTGCAATTCACATCTTTAAAGCTTAAACCTTCAAATCTTTGCACTTCTTCCCCTTCCGGTGTTTCAGGATTAAAGCTGGGATGATCCTTCATCTCTTCAAGACGATCGATATTCACAAAGGCCTGTTTTCCGGAGACAAAGAGCTGAGGCAGATCCAGAAGCGGATAGATCATCATGGAAAGATATGTGTAAAACAGGAAGAATGTACCCACGGTGATCTCGCCTCTTACAGCCATGTATCCGCCAAACATGATCACTCCGATCTGAGCAAAATAATCTATATACTGATAGATTAGGCTGAGGATGGCATTGAGCTTCACCACGCTCATCTCTGTCTTGAACCTTCTGTCCAGCGCCACATCAAAAAAGCGGTTGTACTTCTCTTCACTCACAAATGACTTCACAATGCGGATACCGGAAAAACTCATCTCAAGCTGGTTGTTAATGTTCGAGATGGCTCTTTGATTGCGCTCGAAATTCGTATAGAGCTTTTCACTGGTGAAGTAGAAGACCACCATCATAAGAGGTAGTGGCATCACTGACAAAAGCGTCAGCTTTGCATTGATGCTAAACATCACGATCAAGGAAAACATGATCAGTGAAAATGAATTGAAGGCGCGGAAGATACCGCTGCCCATAAACCAACTGATCTTGGGAAACTCGGACAGATCATCCGTCAGTCGGGTCACGATGTCGCCACTTCTAAACTTTTGAAAGAAGCGATAATCCTTGCGCGTGATATGTCCAAAATAAAAGACTCTCAAGCTGTGCTCAAAGCGTAGGTTCACCCAAGCTCTGAAGCAGGGGTAAAAGCCGGTGAGAAACTGTGCTGCACCGATCGCCAGAAAAAGCATGATCACTCGATTTACTTCCACCATCGGTGTTGGGTAGAGCTCAGGGCTGGCCAACACGTCTTTCAGCAAATCTATCATGCGCTTAAACGCATAGGGATAGGCTATTTGAACAGCTGAGGATGCCAAAGTAAAGACAATCATGATCAGCACAAAATACTTCTGCGCTTTATATTGAGTGAAGATCCACTTGATGTGCTTATTCATCTTCACCTCCCAAAAGCTGCAATTCCACCAATTTGCGATATCCATCACTTTCCCGCATCAAGCTTTTGTGATCTCCGCGAGCGATGATCTCCCCTTGCGAAAAGTAGAGGATCTCATCAGCATCGAGGACAGAGGTCAGACGATGGGCTACGATCACCACGGTCTTGCCGGAGAAGACCTTGTTCATCGTCCGCTGGATCTTTGCTTCTGTCTGTGGATCTATCGAAGCGGTGGCTTCATCCATGATGATGATCTCAGAGTCAAATGCCAAGGCTCTTGCAAATGAGATGAGTTGCTTCTCGCCCTGTGAGACGTTTTGGCCACGCTCTGCCAATTCGCTGTCCAAGCCGTCGGGCAAGCTTGCGATAAAGTCATCGAGCTGCACGATTGAGATGGCTCTCTGCACCTTTTGGGGATCTACGGTGTCATTGTAGACCCGGACGTTTTCTAGGATAGGACCCGGGAAAAGGAAGATATCTTGCAGGATCAGACCGATCTTACGGCGCCATGCCCTGAAATCCAGGCTTCGCATGGGAGTTCCATCGATTAGGATCTGTCCCTTTTGAACGTGATAGAATCCGCAAAGCAAGCTGATGGTAGTGCTTTTGCCGCTACCTGAAGCGCCGACTAAGGCTATCTTTTTGCCTTTGGGAATGGTGAATGACACGTCCCTCAGCACCCAGTCCTCATCTTCATAGGCAAACCATACGTTTTCAAAGCGGATCTCACTATCAAAGTGTGGAATCTCGACTCCGGTGAAAGCATCATCCTCAGTCACCAGCTCGGTAAGCTCAAGGATCCGCTTCAGCGAAACAAAGCTGCGCTGCATCTGCATGAAATTTTCACTTAGATGCATCAGTGGCCAGACCATGCGGTAGATGTATTGGATAAAGACGATCAAAGTGCCCAAGGTGGCAATACCGGCAATGATTTTGGGAGCCGAGATCATAATCACGATCACCACAAAGAGCACATTGAAGATAAACATAAAGAGGCTCTGTGTGCCATATTCGATGAAGCTGGTTTTGATCTCCACGCGCTGCTTGCTAAGCGATGCCTGCCTGAGATCTTCCTTGATTCTGGGCTCTTGATTCAGAGCCTGAATCATCTGCATCCCTTGCACATAGTCGGTAATCTTGGCTGATATCATCGCATACTTCTCGCGGATAATCCGAAAGAAGCGAGTAATGTATTTGAACACAAATGAATACATGACAATGCTCACGATGATGATCGGCATGATGTAGATCGTGGTGTGCCAATCCCGCACCATCAATACTGCAAAAACTCCCACAAAGAAGAGAAGATTGCCGATGATGGTGATTGAAAGCTCACTAAAGAGCACCTTTACGCGCTCCGCGTCGCTCTCGACTCTGGCAATTAGCTCGCCCACCGGCTGTTGATTGAACCACCCCACCGGAAGCTTGAGCAAGTGGCTAAATACTTGAGCCTTAAACTTCGTGATGATCTTGATTCCCAGGCGACTCAGCAAGACAATCTGCAGGTAGGATAGTAGCCCGGACACCAGGATGACCCCGATGAACATAAATCCATAGCGAAACATCTCAGACATATCTTGATTTGGTATGCTCTCATCGATGATGAGCGCCAAGATCAATGGGTCTACTAGTCTCAATGCGGATGTCACAAGCATCGCTATGAGCCCGAAGATCAAGAGTCCTTTGTCCTTTTTGATGAAAGGATAGATCAGCTTGAGGTAGTAAGTGAATTTTGGCTTTGTCTCTGCCATCTCATTTTACCCTGTTACTTTTGCTGTGTGCCGCGGGAGAAAGCTATCAGCGTCTTGGAGGCTGATAATTTTGAACCAATCTGATCTCAATCCGGCTACATGGACGGCTAAATATCCATTTCCGGCTCCGGGGAAGAGAATCTGGGGAGCTATGAAAATATCAAACACATTGGTCGGGATGAGAGGATTTGAACCTCCGACTTCTCGGTCCCGAACCGAGCGCGCTAACCGGACTGCGCTACATCCCGACCGTGTTCGGCCACAATTTTGATCTGTGTAATCGTGTCAAGATTATTCTTTACCGATCGCCTTCAAAAGCTTCTCGGCTTCCTCAGATGTGATCTTGCCTTTCTCTAGCATGTCCAGGATCTTCAGGCGACTACGCTCCGCAATCTCCTCTTTCTCCGCTTTCTTCTTTTCAGCAGAAAGATATGGCTTGATCAAAGGAGAAGATACGACCTTGTTGATGTATTCCTTTAGTGAGTCGGTATTTAGATGCTCATAGCGCAAATCATCGAACTCTGCTTTCACATTGCGCAGACCCTCGCGGATCCCATCATAGATCTCGGAGCTGATGTCTTCCACCTTGCCGATCACTACCGTCTTCTTATCATTAAGATCCAGATCTACAGCCATCTGCTTCATTTTATCAATGGCATCATTAACCTTGTTTTTGATCTCTTCTTCATTGATCTGCTTTGCTGATTTTTGCAAATAATCCACAATCTTATTCAGCTTTTCGAGGGCTTTGTCCAGCTCATCTTTGGTGTTTACTTTTATAAGCATTTCTTTGACCTGATCCAGCTTGGCTTTGATAAACTCCAGATTGATATCGCTACTGCTGGAGAGCTTGATCAAGCCGTTCTCGGTCTCTATCTTGATTAGGGTGGGCTGTTCATCGTCATAGAGATTTTCGACTCTGAAAGTATCATCATCTTTCTGCACTTGTGCATCCAGCTTGGACTTAAGTCTTCCGCTCTCGCTCTGTGCGCTGAGGCTGAAGCTAAATCTAAGAGGCAACATCAAGTGTACGATGCCATTTTCTGTCTTAAAATCAAAGTTGCCGGCACCCACGGGCTGAGTCTCATAGAAAATGGGACCATTCTCGGTGACTACCTTAACCTTACAAAATCCGGCTTGGCGTAATTTTACAGGACCATTCTCGCTCTCAATTTCAATAGAATCTCCGCAGATATCGTCAGCTGATAACGGGCCATTTTCGAGCTTGGCAAAGATGTCTCCACGACAGTTGTGAATCCGAATCGGCCCGTTTTCGCTTTCAACATTTATGCTGCCCTCACAATTGTGAAGAGAAATGGGAGCGTTTTCAGTGTCTATCCAGATGGGATTGATCAGAGCTTGGCCGCTTAAAGGCAGATTTTCGGTCTGGATCTTGACTTCGATGCCATGGGGGATCATAAGCTTCAGTCCTGAGCCTTTGACGCGCATCTCATTTGATGAGAGGCTCATAAAGGTGATCTTGAGAGTATTGTTTTCATATTCATAATCTAGATAATCCTTTAGGTCAAACTCATCCGGAGATGTCTCCAAATTCAATTGACCATCAAAGACTAGTTCTTTTCCATCATGGCTTTCTGCTGCCAAAGGTGCCATGAAATTCTTTACAACCAGGGTCTTTAAGCCGCTGAATTCCCACTGATGTCCGATCTTGATGCTGTTCATTTTTCTCTCCTTTCTGAGATCATTGCTATGGCTTCATCTACCGTGACGAAGCCTTCGTCCAAGTCTGCCAAGATATCCGAATAATCTTCCTTATGCGGGTCTTGTCTGGTGATGATTCGGTTAATTTCGGCAAGTCTGTTTTTGATGGTTGGATACGTGATTCCAAGCTTCTTCTGCAATTCTTTTAGATTGCCCTGAACCAGAAGGAATAGCTTGATAAACTCGAGCTGTGATGCACTAAAGCTATCCGGCCAGTTTCTTTCAAAGCGGCCATTGATGCTGATGTCACACTCAGGACAGTGATACTGACGAACTTCAAGCTGATGCTTGCATATGGGACAGCCGGAAATCTTCATATTTAATACCTCATTAATATTTAAGTCAGGTTTTATAAATCTTAAGTTCTGTCAAGATAAATCTTGAAATATGTTAAAATGTAATTTTATGATATTGGGGATATCGAGCCTCGCTGGTGCTGTTACATTAATCTTAAAGCAAGAAAAGCAGTCCATCGCGCAGCGACTCCATAATTCACCATCCTCAATCCTCAATTATCAATCCGATTTGTCGCGAAGTTGTCCTCCAACCACGTCACCCTAACTCTACATCGTACATAGTAAATTGTACATTCGATTTGCCGCAATGTGGCAAATCGTCTAAGTCCTTATTTTCTTACCGCTTGCACGCTCGACCGGTGAGTGACCGGTGAGCAGGGCATGAGCACGCCATATTTTGCAAGCATTTACGGAGACGAAATTGTCCCGGATGATCAACATGCTGATCAGTATGGATGAGGAAAAACACTCCCAATGGCAATAAGTTTTTCATGCCTTGGGATACTTGCAACTATCGGCACAAAAAAAGCAGTAACCGGAAGGCACTGCTTAATGATGTGCATTTGAGCTTTATTATCTTTCTTTCATCAGGAAGTGGATCTTGGCAGCTTTGACGATGATCTCTTGATAGTCCAGCGCTTGATCGAGTGAAGCTGCGAAGGTCAAGAGTCCGTGACCGCTCCAGATCAGGGCATCTTCATCCGAAATGGCATTCATGCTTGCTTGGCAAAGTGCATCGGACCCGGGAGGATGCAGGGGGCAGATAGCGATTCCGGCCGGGAGATAGATGGACATCTCTGGAAGGATGCGTCTGAAGTATTTGTTGAGTTCGGCTTTATCTGAGAGCAACTCATCATTATTCAGAGCGATGATTTCGGCGGGATGAGTGTGGAGTATGACCTTTTTTGAGGGATTAGCCATTTGTAGGCAGCGGTGACTGATCCATTCACTGGTGGGTTTTGCTGACGTTGGGAGAAAGCTGTCTTGGTCATTATCCGAGAGGATCAAGAGCAGGTTATCGTGAGGCGACACGGCAGTTTGTCGATATCTGCTGCCGGATCGGGAGACGATGAAGGCTCTCTTCTGAGGGGGGCATAGATCGCCGAGGATATCGGATACATCGATGCTGAGGTTGCCCGCATTAGCTTCTGCCCATCCATAGGAATGGATGAGTCCTGCGACTTCTCGGATCTTATCTAAGATCTCACTAAGATGGGGGTGATATAGATCGATCATGCTTTTTTGCCAGTCAGGCTGTCTCGAACCAGTTCTTCAACTCCGCGGAAGTTCACTTTACCTGATGCCATCATCGGGATGTCCTCGATGATATGGAATTTTTTGGGCACGGCAATAGCCGGCAGTTCTTTCTTGAGCTGTTTGAGAACTTTGTGCATGTCGAAGTCACCGGTGGCAACCGCTGCTACAACGTCTGCTCCTTTGGTGGGGTGAGGGACATCCACCACACAGCAAGCCACGTCATCAGGTAGTAGATGGCTGAGATGCTCTTCCACTTTGACGAGCGAGACCATTTCTCCGCCCACTTTCACGAAGCGTTTGAGGCGGCCTTTATGATAGAGATAGCCGTCTTCATCTATAAGTCCGATATCACCGGTATCATACCATCCATTGCGGATCCTAAAAGAGGTTTGCTCAAGATCATGCAGATATCCTTCCATCACCAGATCTCCTTTGACGAGCACCTTCCCTTCTTGGTTTGGCCCGAGGATCTTATCGGTGTTGATGTCGACAATTCGCACTTGAGTATTTGGGATGGGTCTGCCGATGGAGCCCGGTTTGTGATTTCCGGGATAGCAAGTGGAGATCACCGGGCTGGTCTCGGTGGTTCCATATCCTTCAAAGACGGGGATGCCGTGTTTTTTCTGGAATCCCTCATAGATCTTATCGGGGAGTTTGTCCGCGCCGGCTATGGCGATCTTCACAGAGGCAAAATCGCCGGGTTGGGATTTTTGCAGATAGCCATAGAAGAAGGCTGGAGTGGCGGCAATGAAAGTGACCTTGTAGTCTCGAATATAATCACATACTGTTCGATATTCCAACGGGTTGGGATAGGTGATCATGCTGGCGCCGATGAGCGCCGGCAGCCAAAAATCAACCGTGAGTCCAAAGACATGGAACATGGGCAATATGGAGGCGAAGACATCGTTTTCATCCAGCTTGATCATGGTGGGGAAGGCATTGACATTGTGGAGGATATTGCGATGTGAAAGTTGCACGGCTTTGGGTTCTTTTTCGCTGCCGCTGGTAAAGAGTATCACCGATATCTCGGATAGATCCCCATGGTGAACCATGTCTTTGAGGATGCCGAAGGGCAGTTTTGTGATGAGGGCGGCTTTGAGCTTTGCTTTCAGATCCACTCTGGCAAGGATGTCTTCCACAAAGATCATGTCTTTAATGGGTTTGAGGCCAAGCTTATCGAGCAGCTTTTTGCTGGTGATGATGGTCTTGAATTGGCATTTATCTTGGGCATAGATGCAGTTTTCGATGGCGCCGGTAGCGTAGTTTATCATCACCGGTACTTTGCCTTTCATCAGGGTGCCAAGGATTGTGAGCATAGCGCCAACTCCTGTGGGCAAAAGCACTCCGATATATTTGCCTTTGATCTTGCCAATATGTTCCTTTAGGATGAAGCTGGCGATCAGCATCCTGGAATAGCTGTAATCAGCCATAGTGGCTTTATCGTATACAGCAATGCGATTGGGAAAACGTTTGGCTGTCTGAATGAATCTCTGATGTAATTGTAGCATAATAAACCTCACTTAATAATATGTAGCCAGTCACCAAAGAGAAATTCAAGTCTGCCGATGAGTAGCGAGATGCGCGCCATCACGGTGTATCCGAAAGTAGCTCCGAAGCTAACCATCAAAAACCAGATTCCTATTTTGGAGGGCACTTTGGAGATTCCCTCTTGTTTTTTGCTGAAATAGAAGAAATAGACTCCGCAAATAGTGCCGATGATCAAAAGCAGATTACCGATGATGATGGGTACTGACCCAGAAGCAAAGGGATTGATCATCGTCGCGGTGACTTGCTGCAGGATATCACTTTTCATGTATCTGAGCATTGAGATCCCAGCCGTGGTGCCGATCATGATCGATATCGGATAGCGTGAGATCCACTCAGTCTTGGGGTGAATCCGCATCAGCATCATCACACCCAAAGCGGCGGGGATGAGAAGGATGATATTACCAGAAAAATCCGAACTAAGCTTGGCAAAGAGATTGGGCACCATGATCGAATAGATGATATAGACCAACCAATATGCCGCTGACAAGCCGACAAAGACCTGCTCGGCAAACTTGTAGAACGGATTGTCTTTGTATAGAAAACTAAAGATGCATAGGGTGAAAAAGGCGGCAACCCAGATTCCGATCGTGGTCATGATAGTCATTGTCTTTTCCTCCTTTTGCCGGCATAGGCTTTGATATTGCCCAAGCCTATGAAGATCAAGATCAGAAGGTGAGCGATGGATTGCGAATCCATCTTGGATGTGGCACTACCTAATCTACCGATCAGGGTCTCATATTCACTGGCAGCTTTGAGACCACCCAGAAGACCCGTGAGCTGACGCTGTTCATTGACATAGGGGAAAAAGCCCGGAGCACTGACAGCAGTGCAGCCGCCCGTGACCGGAACATCATAGCTATCTCGAGCCACCATCATCCACTCTTTGAGCCCTGGCACTCCACTGGAAAGGGAACTGATCCAGGCAATGTCTCTGAGCCTGGAAATGCCGTCCAGCATAGGAATTTCAGCATAGGGAGTGTTTCTGGTATCAGTGGGAAAGACTTCTCTTAGACTTCTTCCCATGGCTTGGATGGTGACCATTCCACCCACTTTGTAGCCAAGATTCACATAGTCCACGCCGCGTTCTTTCTCGGGATATTCGATAAGAACGGTTTCCAGGGCTTGTTCAGCCATCTGTACGCCCATCGGCCACAAAGCAGTGAGGATGACCTTTTGATTGCGCATAAAAGCGTGCTCGATCATGGCTTCGCCCATGGGCTGAAGCTCGGTCATGGTAGATGGATCATAATCAAAAGATATGATAGCGACTGAGCCTTCGGGAGCGGATTGCACAAGATCGTAGACCATATGGGTATATCCCGATACATCCGTCTTCCAACCAATCGGGAAGATCAATGGAAGCGCAACCGCGATAAATAGGACGGTGAAAATGATGCGGCGCTCAATGAGGATGTTCATCTTCATTTGTCACCTCCCAGATAGCTGCGCTCGATGCCTAGGATGATGCGCAGAGAACTGCCAACAATGCCAAGACCTGCAGATATCAAGATGGCTCTTTGAGCGGCAGTATTGGGAAATTCCATGATAAAATCCGCCAGATTGGGGAAATGCCAAAAGCTGAGAGATTCAGGCAGCCAGCCGGTGAGCATGGTTCCAATGCTGGTGCGGCCGATGATTACTATGATGGCGGTGATCATCAGCAGGTTTGATTCCAGGCCGCGGATGATGAAGGCTCTGTATGCGGCAGAAGCAATGAAAAAAGCCAATAGTGAAAATAGAGTCGCGGAAAGCGGAAGATAGGCATTGTCAAAAAGATAGTCAAATGGCTTGAGCCCCAGCCAAGAAGCGATTCCTTCACCATGACCCAATATTCCGGGAGTTTCGCGCATCCCCCACAACAGGCCAAAGCTGAGCATCAAGGCAAAGCTGATGAGCCCGGCGAGATGGTATTGCCAGTTTGGAGATTTGTGCATGATCTTGTGAGTATTCATGCGGATAAGACTGATCTGTCCAAGGAGAATGGCAAAACCGGAGATGATCATAAACCAGCCTTCCAAGGTGGAGACGATCTGATTGAAAGGACGATGGGGAATGAACTCTGAGAGCAAGACAATGAAGCCTACTATGAATGCAAAAACTAGGGGGAGAGATCTTTTCATGTGATAGCTCCGGCGATAAACTCTTTGAGATTTGAGATTCCAAGGATTTCTAATATGACGCCTACGATTATCAAAAAGATGACTAAGACTTTGCCAAAGTCATGTCCGCGCAAGCTGCCAAGCTGCTGAGGATCACGAGAGAGATAGGCGGATGCGGCAAATAGCTCCTCACCGATCAGGGTGTAGTCGCAGGTTACCACAAAGAAGGGAAGTTGATGCGCTTGAGCCGTTCCTGCCGTCTGAATAGCGCCGGTGGAAAAGCCGGTCTCAGCCAAGATCAAGGATTCCGCGTAGAAAGAACCCATGAAGAAATTTGCCGCAGGCTGTTCGCGCAACATGATGCCGTCTATCCCGGCTACAAAGCCAAACTGATCGTCGGTCAAGTAAAAGACGTTATCAGACTTGTAAGCATCAGGCTTGCCGGCTTTCATATAGGCTTCTTTGACCACTTCTCGAGCCGCAGAGAGCACCATGGAAAAACGGCAGGGGACGATGATCTCCGTGTTGTACTCAGCGCTGCGCTCGGCAAGATGGGAGAGAATCGTGAGGCTGGCGATGGTCTGGATGTCGTCGAGATCACTGATGCCGGGTACATAGAGGATGGGTTTGCCCTTTTCGGTGGCTCGACCAATGGCTTCTTCCATGCTGTCCAATCCGGCAATGCGGCGGATGAAGAACTCTCTGCCGCGTCGGGCAGCGCGGATGTAATACAAGATGGCAAAGCATACCAGAGCCAGCAGAAGCAGAAAGCCCAGTTTTCCCATGTAGAACCACTGTTCCAAGGGGGTGGCACTGGCTTGAAGGACAAGGCTGTCATCTATAAAAGAGGCCACAAGTCGATAATCGTATTCGGTGTTTGCTTCTAGTCCCGTATCGGTATAGGAGCCTGAAGGCTCATCTGAACTATGGACGGGTAGCCACATACCTTCTGAGACCATGCGGCTGATTGTGACTTGTCTGACCATTGGGCTGAGCTCCCAGCTGAGATCGATGGCCTTGCCGTCATCCCAGGGACTGTCCTTTGCGTCAAAGACATTTGTCCATAATGAGCTTGATAAAATAATTATAAAAAGGATTAAGAGGTATTTCCGCATCAGAGAACTCCTTTTGCTTGAATCCAAAATAGCACTAAGTGATATCACGAACATCAAAAAACAAGCGGGCAGCGAGGCCACCCGCTTTTGGATATCTAATCTTCAATAAACCGCGCTGTTATCATTTCTGAAAGGCAGCTTTGATCTCATCTGTCTTTGTGATGATCTCTTGTAATTGGACTTTAGAAAAGCCGGAACTGTCATGGCTTCGAATGATGGCTTGTACTTCTTTGGTGAGTTTTTTTGCCTCTTGGAAGGCTTCTTGATCCACTATATGGGGAGTTGAGATCTCCTCAAGATTGCTCACCAAGCTGTTGAAAGTACCCTTTTGGGCGAGAACCCTGGAGCGATCCGCATTGTAGTCTTCATGGATCAGCCAGGCAACTCTGTTTGCGGCTTCGATCCATCCGCCAAGAAGCATGAGGGTGTAGTTGTCGAAGTTCTCACTTTCCCAAAGCTTGTTCTCTACGTCAGCTTTGTGGAAATCTAAAGCTTTGTCGAGGTTTTCCCAGTCTTCTCTTTCGATCATGGTCTTCATCTCGTCACCAAGGCGGTTCACCTCAGATTCAAGCCCTAAGAGACTGGTTAGATTCATCATCTGAGCGGAGATATCACTGAGTTTGCCTTTGTCTCGTCCTTTGGCGGCAAGCACGGCATCAGCAGTGAGCAATCCCAATGAAAAGGCGTTTCTCACTTCTTCCTGCCTGGTTTGGTAGACAGAGCTTGGAACCGCAGCAGAGATATCTCTGACTTTGATCTGATCCAAAGCACTGTAGACATCTTTGAAAGAGGGCAGAGGAGCGAAAGTGGTGGAACCCTGTTCTGTCTCCCCACCAGGTGTGTCAGCAGCTTTTTGTTTGCAAGCAAAAAGCCCCAATATGACGATCATTATCATCCCAATTATTAGTCTTCGGTTCATGATGTTACTCCTTATTCTTTAAAATAGTATTTCAGCTTTATCCAGGTGATCAAGTTCAGCCCCAAGGCATATAGCAGGATCACCCAGGCGTTAAAATTCCACGTCCGGTATCTGCGGTTGCCTCTGAGTTTGTAGCTGGACAAAAACTCATTGCGTTCACTGTTTAAGACCCTTCCATCCATCATGCTTACAGCAGAATTCAGATATCTGTTTAGGATCTGGTTTGGGTCCCATTTTTCGGCTACGGCTGTTTTGGCATAGTAAATCTCACCCCGCAGAGCCTGAAATTCTTCACTAGTGATTGCAGCATTCCTATAATCCCGTAAATATGTCAATTCCTTTTTTTCGATCTTGGCCAAGGAACGGTGGAATTTGGTGTTTTTGGCGTAGGCAGTGGTAAGTCCTTCAAAGAGCCATCTTGAAGGG
Organism: uncultured bacterium; assembly: GCA_937960795.1. Lineage (GTDB taxonomy): Bacteria > Cloacimonadota > Cloacimonadia > Cloacimonadales > Cloacimonadaceae > UBA5456. The sequence continues at coordinate 30,600 of CALGPA010000002.1, forward strand.
ATTGTCTGGACGATCTCGGGTATGGGACTGTTTTCGTAGAGCTTTAAGTTTCTATTCATGCGCTCAAATTCTATCACTGCCCCACCAAAGATGATCTGTGGGATCAAGATCAATGGTAGGAGGTTGATAATCGCCCGGTTTTCTTTAATGAATGATGATATCATGAGCCCCAGAGAATTCCCGATCAGTGAAGCCAAGAAGAAATAAGCAATGCTGCTGACGCCCATGCCGCGGATGTTTAGGATCTGCGCTGCTACGATGTGGTAAAGTATCGCCTGGATAAGGCCAAAGAACGAAAGGGTCGTAAGCTTCGAGATCTGATAGCTGCTCATCTTGAGGTTCATCAGTCGTTCTCGCAAGATTATTTTGCGTTCACTTAAGATCTCTTCGATGGAGTTTGACATTCCCAGAAAGATAAAGGCGATGATCGAGACAAAGATGTAGATGAAGATGTTGTTGTTCTCATGATATGAGTATCTTGCCGCGGTAGTATGTCGCAGGATGAAAGCGATCAGGATGCCTAAAAGCGGAGCTTCGACAAAGGTGATGATATTGTTTGTTTTGTTCCTGATCTTCATGCGGAAACTGCGAGAAACAAAAGCCCAAAGGCTGACCAAGTAGTTCTTAGGCCCTAGGGCCTTTTTGATTCTCTTGGCTTCAGTAAAGCCCTCAGAAGGCACTTGGCTTTCGCTTTGGATCATCTCATAGAGCATCTTTCGCTTGAACTTGTCACGCCAATAATCAGGGCTAAACTTGCGTTTTACTTGAACTTGCTTTTGGATCTGTTCATACACCAAGTGCCCATTCTTGTCGTACTCAGGATAGGTTATGATGTCGTAGAAATAGTCAGATGTGAGAAGGCGTCGCTTAGTCTCAATCTCGTTTTTCTTGATCTTGATAAGCTGTAGTTCGTCGTCAAAGTAGCTAAAGCTATCGGTGGGCTTGCCAAAGAACGCGATTCTGCCGCCCATATCCATCATCATCACCTTGTCAAACTTGCGATATATGCTGCTATTGGGTTGATGAATGGTTATGATCACGATCTTGCCCTGTTCACAGAGTTTGCCCAAGATGTCAATGATCTCCTCGGCGTCGTTGAAAGATAGGCCACTCGTCGGTTCATCACAGATGATGATCGTGGGTTCAAAGAGCAGCTCCAGGGCGATGTTTAGGCGTTTTCTCTCTCCACCGGATAGGTTCTTGGCCTTAAAGTCTCCCACGATCGTGTCGCGGTGGTGAGAGAGCTTCACCTGATGCAGGATGTTTCGCACCTTCTGATCAATCTGAGGTTTTTGCAGCTTGGGCATTCTCAGGCGTAGTCTGTACCATAGGTTATTATAGACACTAAGATTTGGATAGAGCAGATCATCTTGTGGGACGTATGCCAGATACTCCAGATAGAAGTTTAGGTTTGCACGGATGTTTTTGCCATCTATAGCTATCTGACCATAGGTGGGGGTGATCTCGCTGGAGAGAACTTTGGTGAGAGTTGATTTTCCGCAGCCGCTTTGTCCCATGATAGCGACCAACTGACCGGGATTTACCTCAAATGACACTGAATCCAGAGCAAGTTTGCCATCAGGGAAGAAGTGCTTGATATCCGTCACCGATAGTCTTTTGATCTCAAAAGGCGTTTCGATGAGATCAAAGAAGCTGTTGATGCGATAGTTGCGCTTCTCAATGGTGATGATGTCCGAGTTTAGGTTTATAACAGAAGGCTCAGTGACTGCTTTGCGATTCACGAAGATGTGATAGCCTTTTTTGGGAGGCATAAGATAGTAGACCCCGGATCGGTACTCAATCACAGCGATGGTGTTTTCCGAATCTTCACGGCTGGAGGAGAAGTAGCCCCTTTCTCTTTTGATATACAGTTTCCCCGGGGTGTAGTCGTCTACTCCGATACTGCTGCGGCTTTCAATGAGCATGCCTAGATGAAATGGGGCATATCCTCTGATCTGCAGCTTATCGTCAAAGAACACATCATGCCTGCGCAGATGAGTCATCTCTCTTCCGTTGAGAGCCACAGACCCGCTGTTTATGACAAAGCTGAAGCTATTGTTCGTCTTGTGCACGACGAAGTCATAGCTGCTTTTGCGGAAGACAATGTCGTCACTTTCATCCCGATAGTGATACATCTTTTGGAGGCATGAATATGAATACTCTCGACCGCCAATAGAAAGATAGGAATCCGGGCTGAGCATTATTATCGAATTGTGCTCGGGAATCTGTGCGCTCAGAAGCGCGCTGCTGCTCGAGGGGATGCTTAGGAATAGATGCTTATCGATGGCAAATAGTGCGCATTCATAGGGACTTAGACGTTCGCTGCGGAAGGCTATGTCTGCATCAGCACCTGAGCCAAAGACCACGTAATCCGAGAAAACAGAATGTCTAAGATGACTCAGATGATGCCGACATGGTGCACTCACCTGGCCGCTGCGTTGATGCTCAAAGTGATTGATCAAGCTTAGAAATGCTTCGGAAGATGTATTGAGCTTTTTGCTGAGCTCCATGATCTCGGCAATCTCCGAGATAGCGAAGTCACTTTCGGTCTTTGCCATGATCACCAGGGATTGCAAGATCCTGACTTTGTCAAACAGGGAAAGATATCGATCCAGATATTCAAGCACTTCGTCGATGTCATATGGAGTTTCCATGATCTGTTTTACATAGGCTTCCCAAGATACATCGACTTGAGCAAAAAGATTGGTCAAAAGCGAATAAAGGATGCCTATCTCATTGGCACTGATCTCATCATCACCCTGAAGCAAGTAAACATATAGCCGCGTGACCATGTCTATGGTTTTTTTGAGACGTTCCTGACTATCACGGGTAAAGCTCGGCGGTTTTAGCATATCTCTCCTGCTTGTTTGCATTCGGCATCAAAATCCGGACATCCAATCCTCTGAAAGTGATGAAGATAGATCCTAACCGCATTTCTTGAAAGCAGCCTGCTATTGTCAAGAAAAAGCTTAGAAAAGCAGATCAATCGATCACTAGAGAAGCAGGCATGGATTATTAACCAATTCTTAACTCAAGCCTTATAAAATCCTAACAATCCTCAAGTATAACCTTAGCAGAGATGAATCTCAGACACGAAAATAAAGGAGAACCAGATGATAAGACGCATGTACCCGATCATCACACTTTGTCTCATAATGACGATACCCGCAATAGCAGGAGCTATTCAAAGCAGCATTGGCGGTGAGATGTGGTCAAGATGGACACTGCAGACCGGCACTTCAGCTGCAGATAGCAGCACTGTAATCAAACAAAACTCCATGGCCTTAGAAAGAGGTTACTTGGATTTTCGCACTAAGTTCAACCCAAATACTGACGCACGTTTTACGATTGATTTGTTTTCGACAGACAGCCAAAAGGATGGAGCGGGACTCAAGCTCAAATATGGGTTTGTGGACTTCAAGAATATCCTCCCGATCTCCCATGCAAATCTGACTGTAGGGCTGCAAAAAGTATATTTTGGATCCATCTATGACTGGGACTATAGTCTCATCGGGAAAGCTCCGGTAGATGAACACAAGCTCGCCAGCAGTGCGGATTACGGAGTCTCAATCAACGGTAAACTCTCTTCCGGAAAAGGCGAATATGCTTTAGCTATCTACAATGGAGAAGGCTACAAGAATTATGGAGCCAATCTAAAAGAAAACACCCGTTTCGAATATTTGGCAAATCTCAGATACAAGCCCATCTCGCAAGTTACTTTGGGCGGTTCATTTATGACCAACAGCATCGGACGAGAACGCGATCTGACGGCTGATCAACCGGTAAACACATATCAAGAGCAGATCCTCATGGACTTCCTGATGCGTCTGGACATCGCTCCGGTAAACATCACTTTCGAATATCTTCACAAAGACGCCAAGTATCCAAACATAGCTGATGGCACAGCTGATTACACTGCATCTGGGATCAGCATCATTCCGATAGTGAGCCTTAAGGACATCACCTCAAAGGACATCCAGCTGGTGGGACGTTATGATCGTTGGGATCAGACAGATGACGCTGCAAACAAACATCTGCTAAACCTTTTTACAGCAGGGATCAACTACAATTTCATGCATGACGAAAAATCTAAGCCCGCCATGCAAGCACAGCTAAACATCAGCCACAAGAGCTATGATCCGGACAAGTCACTAGCTACATATCAAAACAATCTAAAAGACAGCACGACCGTCATGGCTCAGCTCAAATGGCGATTTTCCCATAAGATCTAAAGGAGAGAACAATGCGTAAATATCTTATCTTGACACTAGCTTTGGCAGCAGCTCTATCACTGGGGCACGCTCGCACAAATCAAATCACCAGTTCCGGATCCACGACCGTCCTACCCGTCGCTCAGGCAGCTGCGGAAGCCTATATGGATCTGAATCCCTCGATCAACATCTCAGTAAGAGGCGGAGGCTCAGGCGTGGGAGTAGCGGCGTTGCAAAATGGCACTGTGCAGATTGCAAATTCTTCCCGACCAATGAAGGCTTCTGAAGCCGCAGCATGTGAGGCCAAAGGCTTCAAGCCCGCCGCCTATGCCATCGCCAATGATGGAATCGCCATGGTGGTTCACCCCACAAACCCCATCAAAAACCTCACCGTGAGCCAGATCCGGGACATCTATACCGGAAAGATCAGTAACTGGAAAGAGCTGGGTGGCAGGGATCTCGCCATCGTAATCATCTCAAGAGATGTTGCTTCCGGCACCTTTGAAGTCTTCAACGACAAAGCTCTGTCCAATAAGAAGGTAGTCTCTTCAGCTCAGCTATTAGCTTCAAACAACGCCGTAGTGACAGCCGTGAGCAGCACACCGGGAGGGATTGGCTATGCTGGTTTGGGATACATCACTGATCTGGTGAGAGTAGTCTCTGTAGATGAGATATTTCCAACGATAAGCACTATCCAAGATGGGACCTATCCCTTAAGCCGCAAATTGTTCATGTTCACTCGCGGCAAAGCTACAGGAGATGTAGATCGTTTCTTGGCTTGGATCCAATCTGCAGCCGGTCAAAAGATAGTTGCAGAACAAGGATTTATTCCGATCAGATAATCAAAACCACCGCTCTCGGCAAGGAACATCCATCCTTGCCGGGATCGGGCTTAAAAGGAAAGCATTAATATGCAAATAATGGAAAAGACCTTCAAAGCCACCAGCTATATTGCGGCTTTCATCTGCATCATAGCCGTGTTTGGCATCATCATCAGCATCTTCATGGAAGGACTTCCACTCTTTAGGGTAGTGAGCATCAAAGAATTCATCTTCGGTGATGCCTGGTATCCCACCCATCACGATGCCGCACAATTTGGGATCAGAAATCTCATCATCGGCTCTTTCTTAGCTACCTTGGGTGCCATCGTCATTTCTGTGCCGTTGGGCTTGGGATCAGCCATTTTCATCTCAGAGCTTGCAAGCTCGAGCTACAAAGACTTTGCCAAGCCGGTGATTGAGCTTCTGGCAGCGATTCCGAGTGTGGTCTATGGTCTCTTTGGAATGGCGATTGTAGCTCCATACATCAGAGAAATCTTTGATTTGTCCACGGGACTCAATCTCTTCACGACATCCATCATTTTGGGTCTGATGGTTGTCCCGATCATCGCCAGTATGAGCGAAGATGCTTTGTCCAATGTTCCCAAAAACCTCAAAGAAGCTTCATTAGCTCTGGGGGCCACAAAGTGGCAAACCATCGTCAGAGTAGTCGTTCCCACAGCCAAAAGAGGGATCAATGGATCGATTCTGCATGGCTTTGGAAGGGCAATCGGAGAAACCATGGTAGTCTTAATGGTGGCAGGAGGATCAGCTCAGATTCCGGGATCAATCTTTGAGTCCATCCGCCCTCTTACTTCCACTATAGCCGCGGAGATGGGCGAGACCGTCGTGGGTGATCTTCATTATCGATCGCTTTTTGCAATCGCGATCGTGCTCTTTGTGATTACCTTCATAGTAAATCTCGCCGCTGAGCTCAGCTTTGCAAAGAGAGGCCGATAGTGAAGTTTCCCAGAATCTGTGATATTTTGGGCAAGAGCTTGGTGACAATGATGTTTGTCCTCACTCTAAGCGCGCTTGCTATCTTTTTGATCGCCGTCCTCAGTCGGGGACTGGGCATGATCTCATGGACGTTTTTGACAGATGTCCCACGAAATGGCATGACCGAAGGCGGAATCTTCCCGGCGCTGGTCGGCACGTTTTGGCTGACCATCCTTTCTGTAGCAATTGCCCTGCCTCTGGGCATCTTTTGTGCGATCTACCTATATGCTTATGGCAAGCCTTTGTGGTTTGTCAGCATCGTAAAACTCGCTATCAACACTTTGGTCGGGATTCCATCAATCATATACGGACTCTTTGGCATGGCAGTGTTTGTAAACATCATGTCGCTTGATGTATCTTTAATATCCGGAGCGCTCACTTTGGCGATCCTAGCTCTTCCTCTGATCATCATTGCCTCAGAAGAAGCCATGCAGGCCGTTCCAAAAGACTTTTGTGATGCGTCCTATGCCTTGGGAGCTGCCCAAGGAAAGACGATCACCCGTATAGTGCTTCCGACTGCTCTACCGAACATCCTCACCGGAGCCATCATCAGCATTGGCAGAGTGGCAGGGGAGACCGCTCCCATCATGTTTACTGCTGCCACCTTCTATTCCCGCAGACTCCCGCAATCTTTAAGTCACGAAGTAATGGCTTTGCCATACCATATCTTTGCATTGATGACGGAAGGCTCAAACTCTGCCAAACAAACCCCGATTGCTTATGGCACGGCATCCGTGCTGCTACTTTTGGTATTGGGGATATCCTCGATTGCCATCATAATACGCTATCATCTTAGGAGAAAAAAACAATGGTAAAAAGCCATATATCCACCAAAGACTTGAATCTCTGGTTTGCCGAAAACCACGTATTGCACGATATAAATATGGATCTCTACGAAAACAAGATAACCGCCATGATCGGCCCCTCAGGATGCGGCAAATCAAGTCTGCTTCGCTGTTTCAACCGGATGAATGACCTCATCCCAAAATCCAAAATCAAAGGAAGCATAATCCTTGATGATCTTGATATATATCATCCGCAGATCCCTGTGACACAGATACGCACAAAGGTGGGGATGGTCTTTCAAAAACCCAATCCTTTTCCCAAGAGTATCTTCAACAACGTTGCCTATGGACTCAAGATTCAAGGAAAATTTCGCAAGAGCGAGATCCGCGACAGGGTCGAAAAAAGCCTCATGGACGCGTGGCTTTGGGATGAGGTCAAGGACAGACTCCATTCTTCGGCAATGTCTTTGTCGGGGGGGCAGCAGCAGCGCTTATGCATTGCCAGAGCTTTGGCAAATAGTCCCAGAATATTGCTTTTGGATGAGCCCACATCTGCTCTGGATCCCCAATCAACTGCCAAGATCGAAGAGCTCTGCCTGGATCTTAAGGATAAAGTCACCATCCTCATTGTAACCCACAATATCGCTCAAGCCGGAAGAATCTCGGATTATACCGCCTTCATGTATCTAGGAGACATGGTGGAGTTTGACGAAAGCTCAAAAGTCTTTACCGTTCCAAAAGATAAACGCACTGAAGCATATCTCACCGGCGTTTTTGGATAGATCTAAATAGGAGAAAAACATGCTAAGTAATAAACTAAATGAACTCAAAAGAATGCTCTTGGACGAAGCGGCATATGTCGAGAAAATGGTGATCATATCAATGAACGCTATCCAAAGGGGCTATGAATGCAATCTCGATTCTGTGCTCAGCTATGAAGACAAAGTAAACAAGCTGGAGCTCGAGATTGAGCGCTTTTGCACAAACATCATTGCCTTGTATCAACCCGAGGCTATTGATCTGCGCACAGTGTTGATGACCTACAAGATAAACAATGATCTGGAAAGATTGGCGGATCAGGCAGTTAACATTGCCGAAAGCGCAAATTCGATCTGCGGTGAACCGATCGGTGACTATCTGCCACAGATTATCTGCATGAAGAAAAAGGCAATCCAGATGTTGCACAAAAGTATATCAGCCTTCATCGATCGAAACATCGACTTGGCAAGACAAGTATGTCTGGAAGACAATGCTGTTGATGAGCTAAATAGAACCCTTCACAACACCCTGATCGACTTGATGAAGGACAGGCCGGGATATATCGATAGCTATCTGCATCTTATGCGTATATCCAAGAATCTGGAACGCGTAGCAGATCTTTCTACAAACATCGCCGAAAACACCATCTTCCTTGCCTCAGGGAAAGTAGTGAAACACCATATAGACGAAACAGATCCCGAAAATGAGAAAAAGATCATAGGCTGACAATCGAGAATAGCAAAAAAGAGATACAGCACAGCGTATCTACCTGAAAAATAGATACGCTAGATTCGTTGCTCATGCCTCCCTCACCGGTCGCTCACCGGTCAAGCGTGCAAGCGGTGAGAAAATAAGGACTTAGAGCTCTGGTAAGTTTACGACAAAAACGGTTCTAAAGCAAGCTTTTGCGTAGCCAAGACATACTTGATAAAACGGATTATATATTGTAGGCTAATATATGCTAATGTATGGTTTTATACTCTTTATAGAAAAGCCTCAGTCTCCGCAGAGCTTTGGATCTGATCTGTTTGATTCTTTCGGGTCTCAGCTTCGTGCGCTTGGCGATCTCAAGCAATGGTAGGCGCTCAGCATAGCTTAGTCGTAGAATGTCGCGCTCCAGCTCCGGCATATCATCCGGAAGGCTCATGTCGCTTGTTTTATGCTCAGCTTCCGGGGCTTGGATTCTGGCAAGATCATCGTGGTAGGAGCCGTGTTCTGAGTTCTGAGCAATCTCCCTTTTAATGGCCAGCAGGATTCGTTTCTTGATCCAGAAGTGAGCATAGGTGGAAAACTGAGTTTCACGCTCTGGATCAAAGCGCATATTTGCCTCCAAAAGACCAAAGATCCCCTCTTGAAAAAGATCTTCTTGGCTCAGTGATTTGTTCTTGTATTTTGCGACAAAACTGCGAACCAAGCCCTCATAGTCTTTGATTAGTATCTCAGGATCCATGAATGGATCAGTGCCAAGCATCTTCATTGTAGAGATTTTGGGGGATTAAGATCTGGAAGTGGCAGCCCTGCCCGGGACTGCTGTCGACTTTTATCTTGCCGTTGTGTAATGCAATGATGTGCTTGACGATGGAGAGCCCGAGTCCGGTTCCGCCCCTGGTGCGATTGCGTGAGTTTTCTCCCACCCAAAAGCGCTCGAAGATCCTGTGGTGATCTTTGGGATCTATTCCTTCTCCGGTGTCAAAGAAGTCAAAATGGATCATGTCCGCGACCAGTCTTGCTGAGATCTTGATTCCTCCCTTATTGGTGTGGCGGATGGAATTTTGAGACAGATTGATAAAGACTTGCTCAAGCTTGAATGGATCAAAGAAAGCCCTAATGTCTTTGGCTACGTTCATCTCAAGCTCAAGCTCTGCGTCATCGGTCATGGGCTGGATGATAAGGCGCAGATTTGCCATAAATTCTGCCAGATCAAGCTCTTGAATAGATAGACCAAAGCCCCGCTCAAGCCGGATAAGCTCCTCAAGATCGGCAATCAGGCGGATGAGGCGATGGGTATGGTTTTGGATGATGTCCAGAAACCTATCCTTTTGGGATTCATCATCCCGCAGAGCCTCGGAGAAGCCTTTGATGGCAGTGAGCGGAGTACGAAACTCATGAGCAAGATTGACGATAAAATCTCTCTTCATCTGTTGAGCTGCCCTGAGCTCGTCTATGCTTTGGAGCATAAAGACCCGCTTTTTTCCGTTGGAGTCTGAAGCAGCACTGAGCAGAAAATAGTGATCCTCAATGGTAAACTCCCTAAGCTCTTTCTGCTCAGATGGGCTGAAGTCCTTGAGGAATTCCAGCAAAAACGGCTCTCTGATAATCTCCCAATAGTGGGGATGTTTTTTGTCGGACGACTTATTGAACAGTTTGTAAAAAGAGCTATTGGCCCAGAGGATCTGCCCGGCTTCATCCTGAGCCCAAAGGGGGTCCTCATTTGAAGATAAAAGGAGACGCAATTCCTCTCTGTGGGCAGCTAAATGCCCGATCGTATTATCTTTCTGATTGAGGAGTTCATTGATGGATTTGCCGATCTCGTCAAATTCTTTTATACTCAAGTCCGGGATGGATTGATTGAGGTCGCCTTTGCTGATGCGCCGCAGCGAAAAGAGTATCTTGTGCAGCTGTCTGTCATATGTGATCAAGTGAAAGATCAAAATTCCGCCGGTGCTGAGGCTCATGATGAGCAGGGTGAGTCCAATCCCCGTCCTTGATACCAGGAGCATGTTTAGCAGCAGAAGATTCAGCAGATTCAGATATATGAGACTGCGGGTCAAGCTACGTTTTTCCACCTATGTTTTCTCCACAAAAGTGTAGCCAACGCCTCTGATATTTTGGATATGCTTTGCATAATCTCCGATTTTGTCCCGCAGGTTTTTGATGTGGACATCTACGCTGCGTTCTATCACTATCTTATCAGATCCCCAAAGAAAGTCCAAGATTTCAGAGCGAGACCAGACGCGGCCTGGATTAGTCACAAAGTGTTTTAACAAGCGAAATTCGGTCAAGGTGAGATCAAGTCGCTTGTCTTCGATGCTGGCTTCGTGAGCCACAATGTCAATACAAAGAGAAGGGGCGACATGATGGACTTTGTCAGGTTTTGCTTGGCATCTTCTGAGAACAGCATTCACCCGAGCTACCAGTTCTTTGCCATCAAAGGGTTTGCCAAGATAGTCATCAGCACCCATCTCCAAACCTTCCACCTTGTCGAGGGGAGAGATCCTGGCAGTTAGCATAATGATGGGCAAGAAAGCGAGCTCAGGATTTTCTCGGATCTTTTTGCAGATCTGAAAACCATCCATATCAGGCAACATTAGATCCAAGACCAAAAGGTCGCAAGTATGCTCTGCAAGAGCTCTCAGCATTGATGTTCCATGGTCAAATATCCTGGTGTCAAAGCCAGCACTTTGGAGCTTGATGGCTATCAGCTCGGCAATATCCGGTTCGTCTTCCACTATATAGATGAGTCTTTGCATCTTTCTTCCTAATCCATTTTGAGTCTCATCGTGGCGGATGGGCATTTTTCGGCAAGAATAATTTGGTTAAATCTTCTTAACAAAACCGATTAGGATCTCCAAGCTCAGTCTGATGAGCTAATCTATGATGCTGACACTGGCTCTCACGACTCCCGCTCGGATCCTTGTATGCGGCTCAAGAAGGCAATCCTTGCCGATATTTTCCTTGAGGAAAGCCAGCTGTGCAGGGCTATATCTCAGATCTCCAAAACCCTGGATCAAGATCAAGGTAGCAGGAATGGGCTCAAAGCCTGTGTTGATCACACCCTGCTCTTGCCCGAGATATTCCACAGCCTCGGCTTCCGGTATGGCTGCAGCCACGATTCCCAGGGCTCCGGAATCGGAAAGATTCTTTAAATCCTTTGCGCTTGGGCGATATCCCAAGACCAATATGCTGCCTTGAGAAAAGACCCTGTTGTCATCTGAGCTTTCCTGCCAGATCAGTTTGCCATGGATCGGATTTCCCCAGCCTATGCTAGCTTCGAGGCGCACTGCTTCAAAAGCAATCTCGATAGCCTTAGCCTCGTCAACACTGATTATTTCACCGGGCACATGCGCATAGTAGTTGTGGGGTTTTGTATTGTATTTGATGGTCATTTCTGCGGTTTTCTTGTCGTAGGATACGATCTCTCCGGTCGTGGGGGATTGAACCATGGCAACACTGGAGGTTGCAATCTTTTGCGCCAACATATCGCCTTGATAGACAAAGTCTCCCACACCTTTCTTGAGGTATCTGCTGATCTTTTTGGCAGGCATGGACATCTTGTCTGCGAGATTTACCATCACCGGCTTCGAGCTGTAGTCTTGGATCTCACTAGCCACCACCATGCCGTTTGAGTAGTCAATGAACTCCACCTTGCCGCGTACCGGGGATCTGAAGGGAAGATTGTGCCTGGCGTTTGGCATGGGTTGAAGCAGGATCTGATCAAAATCAATCCTATCTCCGGGATTGATGGTGAGATTGCGTCTAATATCTTCTTCAAGCGCGTCTTCACAAGCTGAGCAAGTGCGAATGACATATAGTCGAGGAGGATTGTAGCGATTCACCGCCACGATGTCTTCCGGGCTGACCTTGTCTTTGACATTTTTGAGGATGTCACCATTGTATGGCAATTCCACATCTCTGTGATAAGTATCCCGAGCGGGGATGTTGTCATTGCCAAAACTAAGGCTTGTTTCTTCCGCAGAATCTGTGTTATAGATGCTTAAGATCCGATCAAAACCCTCATGATAGCGATCCCGATCAAGGCGAGTATCAATGATGATGGGCAGATCTGTCTCAATTTCCTGCCCATCAGTGGAGCCTTGGAGCATGCACTTTTTATGTGGGGTGAGCTGGATCTTTTGCTTAGCTTGAGCGGGTAGGAGCATTACTTCATCAGCTCTGATGGTCTTGGTCGGCTGACTATCTTGTATAAGCTCCAGAACCTTGATTCCGGTTTTCTTGGGGAAATGAGGACGAACATAGATCGCCAGGCTTTTGAGGCATTCCTTCTCGAGAAGCTCAGCTGCCAAAGCCTCATCCGTATCCATCAAGACGCCCAAATGCGGCGATATAAAGTGTCTGTCGATGGCAAGTTCGGTGATGCCGGATGGTTTGAATCCTGATATCAAGACATCAACGGATTGGAAGTGGTTTTGCGCGTGAGCAAAGACTCCGCCTGCTCCGATGACGAGGTCAATATCGCTAGGGTAGAAATAGTGCTTACTTTCATTTTGGATGTATTCAAATTTCTCTTCATACTTGTCCTGACCGTTGTTCTTGAGCGCATCCAAATAGCCGATCTTCTCGCTATTGTAGTGCATTTCCTGATGTTGAACAAAGGAAAGCTGAATGGCGGCTTTGGCGAGTGCGTGCTCGATCCTAAACTCTGTGGTGTTCTTTGGATTAAGAGTGGGGTAGAGGGTTTTATTTCCCACATAGTTTCTCAGCTGAGTTTCGCCTATATCCGGGGGCAAAGCTGCCAGGATGCTTTCCGTGCCACTCTCGCGCATGATATTCAGGGCACTGTAGCTCATTCCCAGATTGCCGCTTACAGTCCTTTGGTAGTGACCATTGATTCGAGTGAAAATATCGGTTGTCGCTCCACCAATATCAAAAGCGATGAGATCCATTTGGCGCTTCTCTCCAAGCTTTAGGATGGATTGCAAGACACCTGCGGGAGTGGGACGGATCTGACTCTGAACCAAACTCTTTAGCTTGCTATAGCCGGGAGCTCGCTCCATCACGTTTTCCATGAATAGCTCTTGGATCTTGTCCTGACTGGGTTTAAGGTTCTCAGCGTTTAGACTGGGACGAAGATTGGGCAGGACATGCAGATCAAAGTCCTTGGAAATCATGCGCTTGATCATCTCAGCCGCATCTTGGTTGCCGGCATAGATGGTCGGGATGCGCGCCTGTGTGCTAAACTTTGGCACAGGCTTGGCGATGCGCAGGATCTCTGCCAAGCGCAGGACTGAGGCTATGGCTCCACCATCGATACCTCCACTAAGCAGGATCATATCCGGACGTAGATTGCGCATTGAGAGCATCTGCTCTAGGGCACTACGTTTGTCGTCAATAGCAAAGACGTCGAGGATGACTCCACCGGCTCCATATGCTGCGCGGCGAGCGCTGCTGGCACTATCAAAAAGAGTGAGTCCGATGACCAAGATTTGCAGTCCCCCACCCGCGCTGCTGGTAGATAGATATCTGATATTGGGCTCAAAGCTCAGTTTAGTAGGCGTTGCATCAGCTGCCAAAAGCGGGATACTAAGGCGTTTCTGTAGCTCCTGAGTGGATTGGAAGACTCCATGAGACACATCGCTATGCGGCTCTTCAACCGTGGTATCAGAGTGTTCTATTCCCAATAGCTTGCCCTGAGCTCTGTCGATAAGTATGGCTTTGGTGGTCGTGGATCCAATATCTGTGATCAGTATGTATTCTATATCTTTCATTTTGAACCTCTTTTAATGGTCTATAGACAGTATAAAGCTATTTAGACAGCGTCAAGAGAAAATCTTCCTTAGATCTCTTCGTAATGAGTTGCGATGGTCTTCATCCACTGCGGAATATCAATCTGTTGAGGACATTTGGATAGGCATTCTTCACATTCGATGCACTTATCAGCGCGCTTCTCTTCCGGGATGAAGCCGAGATACTCCTTCTTGTTCGTCTCATAGTTTCCAAACATCATGGCTTCCGAGTATTGTCCCAGTACTGAGGGGATCGCAACTTCATGCGGACACGGCATGCAATAGCGGCACTCACTACAGAGGAAGGGGATTCTGGACAGATATGCCTTGCGAGCTTTTTGATACACCCGAAGTTCCTTATCCGAAAGAAGATTAGGCTTTGCATTGCTGCTTTCTTGGATGTTTTCGCGAAGCTGCTCAAGGCTGGACATCCCGGAAAGTAAAACTGTGCACTCAGGCAGACTCCAAACCCATTTTAGTGCTCGCCTGAGTGGACTTTCGTTGTTCTTTGCTTTTTGCCAGACTTCTTCCACTTCTTCCGGGATTTGGTGAACGAGCTTACCGCCACGGAGTGGTTCCATGCTGATGACTCCCATGTCTCTGGAAGCTGCCAGTCGAAGTCCTCTTATTCCGGCTTGATAATGAGTATCCAGATAGTTGAGCATAATCTGGGTAAAATCCCAATCCCATGCTCTGGTGATCTTTGAGAAAGTCGCATAGTCATCATGAAATGAGAATCCAGCATAGCGGATTTTGCCATCTTGTTTAGCTTTGCTCAGAAACTCTAGAACGCCAAGCTCCTTCATCTTTTGCCAAGTACGCTTGTTTAGAGCGTGCAAGAGATAGTAGTCCACATAATCCGTCTGCAAGCGGGCAAGCTGCTTGTCTAGGAAATCATCCATATCCTCTCTGGAGTTTACCAGCCAGCACGGCAGCTTTGTGGCGACAAAAACCTTCTTGCGTTCGATCTGAGTGAGGAACCTACCCAGAAAGGGCTCGGATTCTTCGTTGTGATATCCCCAGGCAGTATCAAAGTAGTTCACGCCGGATTGATATGCTTCATGTAGGATCGCGAAGCTCTTGTCTTCGTCTATCCTTCCTTGATTGTCGGTGGGGAATCTCATGCATCCAAAGCCGAGGATGGAGAGTTTGTCCTTTGATCTGGGCATAGTGCGGTGCTTCATGCTTACTCCTTGTGATAGAATCCGTAAATGCTTTGTGCGGTTTTTTCACCTATTCCTTTGATCGACATCAAGCTCTGAATAGATGCGGTCTTTATGTTCTGAATCGATCCCAGTTCCTTTAGGAGAGTGAACTTCGTGCTTTCTCCGATGCCCGGGATCTCTTCGAGTTCGCTAATCAATGTGCGGCGGCTGCGCCTCTGGCGGTGGAAGTTGATGGCAAATCTATGAGCCTCATCGCGGATCGTGGTCACCAATCTGAGAGCGGAAGATGATCTGGCAAGGATCACAGATTCGCCATTGCCCGGAAGAAAGATCTCTTTCGCGCGCGTGGCGAGCGTGACTATCCTGATGTCCGCGTATGAAGAATCTTTGAGAATCTCATATGTGGAGCTAAGCTGCCCTTTTCCTCCATCAATGATGAAGAGATCCGGCTTCATTTCTGGTTCTTTGTCGATCTCCAAAAGAAACCTTCGCATAGTCTCTTGCAAGGCGGCGAAGTCATTTTGGGACTGGATATCCCTGATGATGAAGTGGCGATAGAATCTCTTCTTGGTTTTGCCATTTTCAAAGTATACTGCGCTTGAAACTGTGTCGGTGCCTTGGATCGTGGAGATATCCATGCAGACGATCTTGCGAGGAAGCTTTGCAAAACCCAGAGCTTCCTTGAGTTCTTGGATCGGGTAGATAGTGCGATTTGCTTTGCGCAGATGAGCCAGTTTCTTCTCTTCCACGAGGTGAAATGCGTTGCGCTTAGCCATTGCCAAGAGCTTGTTCTTTTCCCCTCGTTGGGGAAGAGAGAGGCGATTGTGCAGCCAGGAATTGATGCTCTCAAAGTCTTCTGGTGCAAAGGGAAGAAGGATCTCTTGGGCCAGTTCTTCTCTGTGCGCATAATAGAGCTTGAGAAAGGATGCTAGGATGCTTTCTCTGCTTTCATAATTGAGGTTTTTCAGCGGATAGTTTTCTTGATTGATGATATTGCCCTGCTGCATACGCAGGACCAAGGCTACAGCATCTTTTTCTTCTTGATAGAAGCCGATGATGTCGATGTTTCTGCGATCTGCATAGAAGACTATCTGCCGCTTTTGAATCTTTTGGATCGCCAAGATCCGATCACGGATGCGTGCAGCATCTTCATATCGCATCTCTTCGGCAAGCGCATTCATCTCATGTGTATATTCTTGCAATACTTCCTCATACTTTCCTTCAAAAAAGCGTATGAGCCTATCCACGATCTTCATGTAAACTTCTTGTGAGATCTTGCCAATGCATGGGGCTGTGCATTTGCCGAGTTGATAATTGATGCATGCTTTGTCAAAGACTATCTTGTCCAGTGGGATCTTCCGCTTGCAATCCCTGATGGGAAAGAGCCATTCAAAATTGCGCAGGGTACGTCTGAGCGCACGGACATCCGTATATGGCCCAAAATAGCGGGAGCCGTCTTTGACGAGATCTCGGGTGACAAAGATCCTAGGGAAGGGCTCACTCAAAGTGATCTTGACAAATGGATAGCGTTTGTCGTCTTTTAGCAGAACATTGTACTTGGGTTGATGCTCTTTGATCAGGCTGGCTTCCAGGATGAAGGCTTCATCCTCGCTTGAAGTGACGATATAGTCCAGTGAGGCGATGCTGGCTACCAAGAGACTGGTTTTGGGATCCTTTGTAGATGTGGAGATGTAGGATCGCACTCTTTGCTTGAGCTTGATAGCTTTGCCCACATAGATCACTTGATCTTTGTCATCTTTCCAGAGGTAGACTCCGGGACTATCCGGCAGCATCGCCAGCTTCTGTGCTATCTGCGGCGTAGGCGCTTCCAAAGCGACTCCCCGGCTTCCTTGAAATATGACAGCTTAAGCAGAATGCCCAATAGATAGAACAAAGCAAAAGAGATCAACGAGATGACGCTCACCTTGATGAGCAAGCCCGGCTTTGATTCAAAAACTAACAAGCCATAAAGCATCCGAGCGACAAGATACACGACGGCAGAAGCAGCTATCCCTTTTAGGATATTGCTGAAGATGCTCTTGTACTCCAGCCGAGAGATCTTTTTCTTAAGAAGCCATAGCAGTGTCAGGTAGTTTACAAAGGCAGTGATCGAGGTAGATAGCGCCAAGCCTCTGTGTTGCATGAACATCATCAAAATTAGATTAAGCAGAATGTTTAGAACTACGATGGCGGCTGCCAGCTTGACCGGCGTCTTGGTATCACCATGGGCATAGAAAACAGGGGTCAGGACTTGATTCATGCTATAAAACATCAGTCCCAATGAATAGAATACCAAAGCCTGTGAGCTCATCAAGACCGCTTTGTCGTCGAAAGCCCCATGCCCAAAGAGGATGCTCACAAAGTCCGGCGCGAGCACGAGGATCAAGGTCGTCACGGGCAGCATGATATAGACCAAGCTAAGTGAAGTGAAGCGAATGCTCGAGTTAAGCTGATCATAGTCTTTGGAGCTCACTAAACGGGAAAAAGTGGGCAAGACAGCCGTCCCTGCGCTTATGGCAAAGATGCCCAAGGGCAATTGCATCAGTCGATTGCCATATGCCAATGCCGTGATGCTGCCAATGGGCAAGAAGCTCGCCATCAATGCGTCGGCTATCAGATTGATCTCACGGATCCCGATGCCGATCATTGCGGGGACGAATCTTTTCCAAAGAGTTGCGATTGAAGATCCTGTAAAGCGTAGAATTAGCCTTATACGATACCCGATCTTTTTTAGAAAAGGGAAGTTAACTATCGTCTGCAGCGCTCCCCCGAAAGCAACTCCCCATCCGGCAATGTAGATGAGCCTTTCGGCACTGAAGCCGAATATCCAATATGGGATTACGATGCACGCGATCATTCCGAGATTCAGCAGCGCACTGGAAAGGCCGGTCATAAAGAAATAGTCGTGTGAGTTTAGGATAGCGATAAATGTGGAAGACAATCCGATAAAGAAAAGATATGGAAAGATAATGCGGGTGAGCTTGATGGCGACCACTGCCGTTTCAGGAGCCAGACCCGGATATAGCATGCGCACGATGAGTGGTGCGAAAGCTATGCCAAGTCCTGTCAGGATTAGAAGAAAGAGCGTGAGAATGCTGAGCACATTCAGCGCAAAGTCTATCTGCGAATCTTTGTCCTTTTGGATCCCGATCTCATTGTAAAGCGGTACAAACGCCGTAGATAGCGCTCCTTCGCCAAAAAGGCGCCGCAGGAGATTTGGAATATTGTATGCCACATTGAAGGCGTCATTGAGAAAGCCCCCTCCAAAAAAGAACGCCATCACCTGATCTCGCACCAGTCCCAAGATGCGGCTCAAAAACACCGCAATGCTCATCACACTGATGTTCTTAGCGAGACGCTTCTGGCTCATCGCCCCAAAAGTCGCTTTGTGGCCAAAAACAGATTGATCTGGATCATGCCGGGATTCACATTCCCTTCCAGCTTGCTAGTAAAGCTATCTAAGAGCAGAAGATAATCCGGGATCCTATCTGCAATGTCCTCGTGTGCCAATTCCCTAAGAAACTCAGCTTTATCCAGATTTGTGATCGCTTCCTCACCAAAATTGATGATTGCCAGATCATTTGCGATGATGCCGACGTAGGAGATCAGGTCTCGCACTGCATCGGAGGCTTCTTTGTGGGAATTAATATGGTTCAGATAGTCCAGATCCTGCTTGTTATGAGCCATCTCCAATAGTGCAAACGCCTTATCGCGCGAGGAAGTACCGCTGTCTTGGACGATGCGTAGAGCAGTCTTCAGATTGCCTCCGCAGATTCGTGCTGCACTTTTTGCCAAGACAGAATCCACTTGATACTGATCGAAGATGATCTTTTGAATCACCGCTTGAGACAAAGGTTTAAAATACACCGGCTGGCATCTTGAGATGATGGTGGGCAAGACTTTTGGCAATCTCTCTGTGGTAAGGATGATCAGAGTATTCGGCGGAGGCTCCTCCAAAGTCTTCAAAAAGGAATTTGCCGTTTGGACATTCATCATATCGGCGTTCTCGATGATCACGACCCGATACTGCCCTTCGTGGATGGAGAGCTCCAAGCGCTTGATGAGCAAGCTGATGCTTTCCTTCCTGATCTCTGTGGAACCGGAAAAGAAGAAGTCCTGCCAAGGGGATTCGATCTTGTTCTTGATATAAGCCTCATACTGCTTGAGGGCTTCACTGTCCTTGATCTCTCCATCGGATGAAAGCTTTAGATTCACGGTGGGGAAGACGTAGTTAAAGTCAGGATGCTCAAAATGAAGGAATTTATGACAGGAAGAACAGACACCGCAGGGGCGATATTGGCTGCTGGACAGGCAATTGACCGCCATGCCAAAATACAGGGCGGTCATAAACTTCCCCACTCCATCGCCTCCATGAAAGAGATATGCCGAAGCGATTCTTTCTTGATCAATTGCCTTTTGCAGCAAGTCCACGACCTGCTGCTGTCCTTTTATCTTGCGAAACATCTAGATGATCGTGATCTTGCTTCTGCCGGCTTCGTCGCTGATCGAATACTCAAAGGTCCTTTTGACATACGGACTGATAAAATCTTCTGCGAGCATATCGTAGATCAAGACGTCATGATAATCACCAGCCATAAAGATGTAGTTACGGCGTTTTCCCACATATTGAAATCCCACTTTTTCATAGCTTCGAGTTGCACGTTTGTTATAGTCAACCACTTCCAAGCTGATATTATTGAGATTCATGATGTTGAAGCCATAATCCAAGATCAATTTTGCTGCTTCAGTCCCGATGCCTTGATTCCAATAGGTCTTTTCACCGATAAAAATGCCAAACTGGGCATGACGATGAACTTCATTGACCAAGTGTAATCCGCAATTGCCGATTACCTTGTTGGTGTCTTTTTCCACAATGGCAAAGATGACGCTGTTTGCCATGAGCTCTTGCAAAGCACTACGCTCTTTGTCTACATCAAAGACAACTGATGAAAACAGCATAAACTGGCCGATTTCAAGATCATTTACCCACTCAGTGTAGCGTTCTACATCACCCAAAGATACCGGGGATAGGTAGCATTTTTCTCCGACGAGCTTGCGAAAATACTTCATGTTTTACCTCATAGATGTTTTACTTCACTTTGTATGTCGGCTGATTCTGTCAAGAAGATTGTGCTTGGAACCTTGATCCTGCCAACAGCACATGTTTGATTCCGGATGAGGATATCCACTGACCAAAGATCTGTACTGTCTGCCAAAGCACAATCACAAGACCTGTTTTAATGAGCGGATCCCGCCAATATTTGCTGGAATGGAACGATATATGCAAGCGGTATTACAAAAAGAAGGAGCTGATAATGACAGTCTATAACCGCTTTGTTTTTATTGTGTTGTTTGTGTTTATCCTCTTGCAGGGATGCAGAGATGGGGCAAAACAATCGACCTTTATAGAACCGCAATTGGTCAAGGATTACAATTTTAATCTGATCCATCAGTCATATGACAAGCTGCACAAAAACCGTAGCTCACTATACAATAGCTATGCTTCTCCTCCGCTTGATGAGAATGGTGTGAATCTTCTTAGCTACAACGGCGCTGAACATTATCACCCGGTATACCTCTGCCACAGGAGTCTGGAAGCTTTGAGCGACTATTACCTTAGCATGAACAACTTCTATCTCCAGCATGCCATCAAATGCATGGAAGCTCTGCGCTCGCGTGCAGTTCGAAAGGATGACATGATCTATTTCCCATACGATTTTGATTATAATGAAAGCAATGTGATCTTCTATACGGCCCCCTGGTTTTCAGGGATGGCGCAAGGCATGGCGTTATCTGCATACAGTAGGCTCTATCACTTCACAGATGAACCACTTTACGCGGCAGTGGCAGACTCCATTCTGAGAACGATGTCAGATTTTGATGGTGAGTATGAGACGGTTTTGATTACCGATGAGTATTCACCATTTGTAGATGGAAGATACTATTGGGTAGACGAATATCCCCATTTCATCAAACGCTATGTGCTCAATGGCTCCATCATCGGAGCTATGGGACTCTATGATCACTGGTGGGTCTTTGGTGATGATAGCTCAAAAAGTCTTTTTAGCAAAGAACTCACCACCATCAAGGACAATGTGCTTTTATATCGCAATCCGGGCGGGATAAGTTTCTATGATCTATACACTAGATACCCTCATCCAAACTACCACCAAGTTCATCAAGATCTACTAAATTCCCTGACCGAGCTGACCGGAGATATGTTCTTTTCAGCAATATCAGAGCTGTTTTATATAGATCATCATTGATGTGATACATAGCTCGGTCTACGGATGTATCATGCCCACCAAGTGAGCATCAAATATTCTTTCGTCCTTAGCTTTCATGGTTTATACTGTCTATATATCGCAGATAGGAGATTATAATGATCAAAATACAAGGTCTTCCGCAAGCATACAGCAAAGTTCACTTGCCATCCAAAGTCACAATGGCAGTGACACAAAAGCCTGATGGGAACTACAATCTCATTACATTAGAGTGGTTTATGCGGACATCAATAGATCCGCCCATGTTTGCCATCTCTGTCGGACACACGCGCTACTCCCACGATTGCCTGATGGATGTGCGCTATTTCAACTTAGTTTTTCCCGGCAAAGACCAAAAAGATCTGCTCAGCCTGGCAGGATCTCAAAGTGGAAGAGATATCGACAAGTTTACTGCCGGAAAGGTAGAACATTTTCCTGGCAAACTCCGCAAACTTCCGATTCTCAAGAATGCCTCTGCCTGTTTTGAATGTGAGATAGTCACTCAGGTCAAGAGCGGAGATCACACTATATTTGTTGGCGAAGTGAAATACTCTTGGCTCAATGATGATGTGGATTTCTTTTTCTATCACAAGAAGTGAGAGTGACGGATTTCGCTCAAAATCAGCCCTCTAAATGCTTGCAAAATATGGGCTCCTCATGCCTCCCTCACCGGTCACTCACCGGTCGGGAGTGCAAGCGGTGAGAAAATAAGGACTTAGGCGATTTGCGGCTGCGCCGGCAATCGAATTGAGAATTTAGAATTGAGGATGGAGAATTAAGGGGTAGTTTCGCAGGATGGATATGGTTTTGAAGTGCTGGAGTGCTGAGGTGCTCGAGTTACGGCTTATGAGTGCTGTAGGCATGCTATTTTAGATAGCATCGATGCTTCCTGTGGATTGCCTGAGTCCCGGCGAGACGCCACATGAATGCCCTCACCGCCTGTACATCACAATTGAGCGCTTGAAACCCACCCCTACAATAGTCATTCCGGAAAACGAAGCGAAGCGATCTGGGTCCCCGCAAAATTGAGCAGCAGTTTTGTGGGGCTAAGAAGTGTATCCGGAATCTATGCTCCTGCACTCTACAGGTATCAGATCAAACTGACAAGGCTCAAGGCAGATTCTGCTCCCAAGAGCGACCAGAGAATGGTCGAAACAGCGATGAATGTGCCAAAGGCAAATCCCTGATCTTTGTTGCGTACAAAGATCACAAAGTAGATGATGCCGAGCACAGCTGCAAAAAGGACCACATATGGCATGCTGAGCAAGCCAAAGAATGCTGCGATCCCGCTGAGCAGCCAGATGTCTCCTCCGCCCAAGCCGTCTGATTTGCGGGCAAGGCGATAGGCATATGCCAAAAACAGCAGAAAGCAGAAAAGAATCACAGCAGCCATAAGGGAATTCGTGATCCCGACATCATTTCCGGGAATGAGAGCAAAGATGAAGCCAATCGGGATCAGCGGGATGGACAATTTGTGGGGGATGATTTGATGAAAAGCATCAATGAAGAAGATCGGGATCATCACCATGCAGAGTATGGCATATTTGAAAAAGAGCATGTTCATAAGCCCATACTGCAGGAAAAGACCGATCAAGATCAGAGGCGTGATGATCTCCACCAGAAGGTGATGCCAGTGAATCTTGGCACCACAAAACTTGCATTTTCCACCCAAGATAATGTAGCTAAGAATCGGGATATTCAGATATGGCGGGATGGCCTTGCCACAATCTCCACAATGAGATGCCGGGAAGACGATAGATTCTTTGCGGGGAAGTCTGTAGATGAGGACATTAAAAAAGCTGCCCAAAGCGGCGCCAAGGACAGCCAGGAGAATGATTACTATGCTAGTCAAGATTTAGCTTGCTCCTTACCACTTTTGATACCAAGGATTTGACGGACGCATCATGCCTTGACTCATGTGAAACTCGATGGTCATGGAATCGCTTGGGCGATATCTCAGCGAAAACTCCGGCAAGACCTTGCTGTCGTTGTCGTCATTGAAACTAAAGTCATTTCTGGTGTTCATGGAACCGAAATTGACAAAATTCAGATCCAGATCAAGCTCCAGCTTTGGACTAAATCGGAAGTTCATATGGTTTGTATATCTGGAGAGGTAATAGCCGGATCCGGTAGAGCTTGTCCCGGCCTCAAAACCCATGGAATGGGACATATCGAGGTTGGAAAGAGCAGAGCTCTGTAGGGAAAACGGATTAAAATCCGGCCGCGGTATATCATACTGGGCCAATAGCGGTATCGTGGCCAAGATCATTATTGTAGCAATTATCAGATTCTTCATTGGATACTCCTTAGAAGCTTTCTAATTACAAGATATAGCGCGGCCGCAATCTCGTCAAGCATAAAAGTCAGAGATTATCTTGCCCAGACTTTTGATGCCTTGATCTATCTGTTCCGGCGTGGCAAATGAGAAGTTTAGCCTGAGGCAATTGAACTTTTCTTTGCCGATCGGATAGAATTTGCTGCCGGGGATAAAGCTGATTTTCTCAGCTTTGGCAAGCTCAAACAGCTCGTCCGCGGACATATCTTCAGGAAGCCAGACCCACGTGAAGATTCCACCTTCGGGCTTTGTGTATTGCACATAGGAAGGTAGATAGCGGGACATGGCTGTCAGCATCGCATCAAGATATGGGGCATAGAAGCCGCAAATATGTTCCAGATGAGGCTCCATGTGACCTTCAGAGATGAATCTTGCCGCTACTCTTTGGGAGACATTGTCCGGGGCGATATTTATCTTTTGTTGCCAAGAGCACATGCGCTCGATCAATTTGGGACTACCTTTGGCATAGGCAAGGCGCATGCCCGGACCGAGGATCTTGGAAAAAGATACGATCTCGGTGACTATCTCAGTATTTTGAAACTCATCATGGGCAATTCTAAACAAACTGGGCAAGGCGGTTCCGGAAAATCTCAAACGAGAATAGGGGTTATCCTCCAAAATGGGGATCTGCATGCCTAGGGCATACTCGACCAATGCCTTGCGGCGCTCATAAGTCATGGTAATGCCGCTGGGATTGTGGAAATCAGGGATTGTGTAGATAAACTTAACCTTTTTCCCTTCAGATCTGACTTTGTCGACAGCTTTCTGCAATCCTGCCAGATCCATTCCTTCACGATCAAGCTCGACAGTGACGAGCTCTGCTCCGATGGCATCAAAGGCTACCAAAGATCCCAAAAAGCTGGGTGCTTCGCAGATGATTACATCACCTTCTTCCACCAAACATTGGGTCATGTAGAATATAGCATTTGTGGCTCCAGCGGTTATGAGAATCTGCTCATGGGGCAGAGAATATCCTTCCCATTTGAGCAATTCTTCCTTGAGCAGGGGATCGCCTTCACTGGCTCCATATTGCAGGACGCCGTCGCCTTCATTGGCAACAACCTCTGCATAGAGCCTGCTGAGTGTTTCCCGCGGGAAAGTCTTGGGCGAGGGGAATCCTCCTGCGAATGAGATCAATCCCGGAATATTGCGTGTGCTGGCTACCAGCTCGCGGATCATCGAAGACTTCATGTTCCTCGTTGCCTGAGTCAGTTTTTCACTAATCATCATCATTTCCTTTTATCTTCTATATTTATTAAAATCATTCATGACATTCAGAGGGCGGGATCAAAATGAAAAATGAGCTCATGCCCATCATAAAATGGGCATGAGACGAGATTTGCTTATGGATAGATCCGATAAATCATCCTTGGGAATGGAATGGTTTCACGGATGTGATGAATGCCGCTCATCCAGGTGACCAAACGCTCTAGCCCGATGCCGAAACCACTGTGGGGCACAGAGCCGTATTTGCGCAGATCCAGATACCATTGATAGGCTTTAATATCCATCTTTTCAGCCTGCATACGAGCAAGTAAGAGATCGTGATCATCTTCACGCTGGCTTCCGCCAATGATCTCGCCAAAGCCTTCCGGGGCGATTAAATCGTTGCCCAGGACATAGTCTTCATTGTCCGGATCACGCTTCATATAGAATGCTTTGATCTCTTTTGGCCATTTTTCGATGAAGACCGGCACGGGGGATCCTTCGGTGATCAGGGCTTCGTCTTGAGCTCCCAGATCGCTGTCGTGATCTATCTCGCTGCCTTTGGATCTGAGATACTCAATCGCTTCAAAATGAGTCATGCGCTTAAAGGGTGCGTCAGATGCTTTCAGAGCCTCTTTGTCGCGCTCGAGAACGTCAAGCTCGTGGTCGCACTTAGACAGCACAGTGCGAATCACGTGGCGGATCAGTCCTTCTTGGATCTGCATGTTTTCATCATGCTCGACAAATGCGGCTTCCGCGTCCATCATCCAAAACTCTGTCAGATGTTTGCGAGTCTTGGAGCGCTCTGCTCGAAACACCGGACCAAAGTCATAGACTCTGCCCAGGCTCATGATCCCGGTTTCCAGATACAATTGTCCGGATTGTGATAGGTATGCCATGCCTTCATCAAAGTATTCTACCTCAAAGAGGGTGGTAGTACCTTCACATGCATTAGGCGTGAGGATTGGGGAGTCAAAACGGAAGAAATGATTCTCATTCAGATAATCACTGATAGCTTTGTAAACTGTATGGCGGATGCGCATGATCGCCCATTGCTTGGGTGAGCGCAGCCAAAGATGGCGGTTTGACAAGAGAAAATCCGGGCCGTGTTCTTTTTTGCTGATGGGATAGTCTTCTGAGATCTGAATTGCTTGTATTGCAGTGACATCAAGCTCAAATTCGCCGGTTTTTTTTTGGTGTTCTTTGGGAATCCCTGTGATAATGAGGCTGGATTCCAAGCTGAGGCGTTTGGCATCCTCAAAAGCTTCTTCTCCCAAAGCCGGCTTGAATGCTACTGCTTGAATAGAGCCGGTGCCATCACGAAAGATGATGAAGAGCAGTTTTCCACTGCTACGGATGTTGCGAACCCAGCCTTTGAGCCGGATCTCTTGACCCAGATGGGCAGAAATGTCTTTTACAAATACATCTTGCATTTATCTTACCTTGTCTTTGTTTATTTTGAGCTGTTCATTGATGATATTGATGATGCGCATTGCTACTTCCAGTGCTTTGGTGCCATCGTGTCCATCCACTATCGGACGGGTGTCGTTTACTATGCAGTCCACCCAAGATTGCAGCTCCATTGATAGAGCATCTGTAGGACTCTGTGAGCAGTCGTGGATGCTCTGGTCTACTAGTTTCTCGGGATCAATATCCGTGGCTCCCATCATGATCTTGGGAAGATAGAGCATCACCTTCGGGCTCTTCTTGACCACTTTTGCTTCCTTGCTTTGGAAATCAAGACTGATATAGCTGTCTTTTTGAAAGAAGCGGATTTTACGCTCCAGCTTCAGGGAAACACGGGAACTTGTCACATTGGCAATCGCTCCATTTTCAAACTCAAGACGAGCATTGGCAATATCGATGCTGGAAGTAAAAAGTCCGATCCCACTGGCATGAATATCCTTAATCGGGCTGTTAATAAAGCTCAGGATGAGGTCGATATCATGGATCATGACATCCAAGACCACCGGAACGTCCGTGCCGCGTTTGTGAAAGGTTGATATGCGAGTAGACTCGATAAAGAGCGGATCTTTGATCTCTTTTTCTACTTTCATGATCACTGGGTTGAATCTCTCAATATGTCCTACCTGGATCTTGAGCTTTTTCTTTTCTGCCAGCTCAAGAAGCTCGTATGCTTCATCAAGCTTACCGGTGATGGGCTTCTCTAAAAAGATGTGTTTTCCGGCAATGAGAGCTTGTTCGGCAAGCGCATAATGAGCGGTAGTGGTGGCAGCAATATCGACGGCGTCGCAGGCGTCAAGCAGCGCTTCATAGGAGTCATAACTCACAGTTTCCAGTTTGCCGGAAATCTCTTTGGCTCGCGCTTGGTCCCTATCAAAAATCCCAGCTAGGCTGGCATTGTGCATACTCAGAAACTTTCGGGCATGATGCTGTCCCAGGTGCCCGACACCTACTACGCCGATCTTTAACATATCTTGTCCTAATTCTTAAGTTTGGCTGAGATTTTCTGGATCATGTCGATGGTCATTTTTTCAAGATTATACTCAGGTTTCCATCCCCATTCTTTGGTGGCCGCGCTGTCATCCATGCTGTTTGGCCAGCTATCTGCAATGGCTTTCTTGATGGGATCTACGTCATATTCCAAGACAAAATCCGGGATGTGTTTGCGAATCTCGGCTGCGATGATTTCCGGATCAAAGCTCATGGCGGTCACATTGAAGCAGTTTCTATGAACGAGCTTGGCAGGATCTGCTTCCATGAGTTCCACTGCGCTACGAAGAGCATCAGGCATATACATCATATCCAAGAAAGTACCGGCTGGAAGATTGCAGCGGTATTTCTTTTCTTTGATGGCATCCTAATAGATTTCCACAGCGTAGTCGGTGGTGCCGCCGCCGGGAAGGGTGACGGTTGAGATGATGCCGGGGTATCTGTGTCCGCGTGCGTCAACTACATATTTCTGGAAGTAATAATCACCTAGAAGCTCTCCTGCTACTTTGGAGATACCGTAGATAGTGGTCGGCCGCATGATGGTGTCTTGAGGAGTCTGATCTTGCGGGGTGGTCGGTCCAAAAGCTCCGATAGAGGAAGGAGTGAAGACCGCACCTTTGACGTCTTTCATGATCTCAAGGCAGTTGAAAGTAGTCTCCATGTTTATCTTCCAGCTGAAGGTGGGGTTTGCTTCGCCTTTGGCTGACAAGACGGCAACAAGGTTGAAGATCGTGTCGATATCATACTTTTTGACTACTTCATTCATCGAGTTTGCATCGATGGCATCCATCTGTGCTGCGGGTCCTGCTTCCATCAATTCTTTGGGAAGAGGAGTGCGATTATAAGTGGCGATGACATGGCTGTCACCATAGATCTTTCTGAGGTAGGGCACCAATTCGGAACCGATTTGTCCGGCTGCTCCGAGTACGAGGATATTCTTCATAGGTTCATACTCCTGCTTGTTATTTCTTTTGTGACACAGGATTTTTGTGCTAGTCAAGTTGTCAATGATTATTCCCGCTTGGAATTTGCGTCTTTGTGAAAGTGGCACATATATGGAGCCAAAAATACTTTGCAAATTCTCAAAAGAGATTAGTCTATCTAAAAAAAGACATGTGAGGACGAAATGGCAAACAAAACAAACTTGATTGATTCGATAAAAAAGGCAATGCAAGGCGAAAGAGATAGCGTGAATCTATATCAAAGCGCAGCTGACCATTGTGGAGACCCTGAAGTTAAGAACTTTTTCCATGAAAGAAGGGACGAAGAACGCCGCCACTACAACTATCTATTGGACTATTATCAGCAGATATCAAATGATATGCAGCCTGCTGACATCAGCGCAGAGATACTCCCTGAGAATCTCGAAGACAGCATCTTCAGCGAGTCCTTTATCAAGCGGATCGGGGAAGATCAGGTGCTGTTCTCAGCCATATCTACTGCCCTGCTTCTAGAAAAAGACGCCATAGATCACTATAAGAAATGCGAGAATGAAACAGAAATTGCCGCGCTCAAGGCATTCTTTGCCGTGCTGACACAATGGGAAATGAGGCACTATGACGATCTTCTGCAGATCCAAAAGGAAGCGGAAAGATATTATTGGCATGAGAATAGATTCGAACCTTTCTAGAGAGCTTTAATAAAATTGTGATAACACGCTCAGGCTCTTTAGCTTGAGCGTTTGTTTATTATGGACAGAATAGTAGTCCAGAAAGACTTTGTTGAGCTCCTGGATGACGCTTCTATCGAGCTTGATGCTTTCTAAGTGATTACCGATCTGAGGCAGCAATGAGAGCACCTGTTGAGCGGTGGCACTCAGAGGCTGATATTGGCCGGTTTCAGAGCATTCCTGATAGCAGCACTTGCATATGAGATTCCCGCTATGCCCCATAGCCTCAGGAGCACATGGCGACTGACATCTGTCGCAGATCCCGAGATCCATACGGATGCCCATCATCACGAACAGCCTGGAAATCAATCTCCAAAAGATCAAGATGCCATTTTCGGGAAGCTTCTCTAGATAGGCAAGATAGTCGCGCATCAAAGCGTAGTAATCCCCGGCTTCTGAGATGGGTATGATGATCTTACTGATCAGCTCAGCCCCTGCTTCTGCGGCTGCCCATGTGGCTGAGCTGGGATAGCCGGAGAAATCCTTTACAAAACTCAGCTCCTTGAGAATATATAGTCCTTCTTCCTTGGGTTCTGAAAGGCAGAAGTCATATTCGACAAAGCGGAGTAATGGCTCTTTCTTTTTGCGCCAGCCTTTGGCAATGATCGAGATCTGAGCTTTTTCACGAGTTAGAGCTTTGATGATGTAGCTACTTTCGCTAAATGGAATGAGATCTATGGCGATGCCTTGGCTCTTAATCACCCTGTGTTTCCTTTCTGATGCTACGCAGATCCTTGGGGTTTGCAAAGACGGTCTTATAATTTGAATAGGTCACAAATCCTGATGGACTGCCTTTGGGCTTTCGCACATAGCGAATCTGGGTGTAATCCACGGGGACATTCACCGAGAACTTGGCCTGTGAATACCAGGCAGCAAGGCTGCAGCAGATCTCGATCAACTCATCAGGAACACTTTTTTTCTTGAGGTTTTTAAGGACTACATGTGCCCCGCGGTAGATGCGGCTGTGAAACCACCAGTCCTGTGCTTTGCCAAGTTTGGTGGTCACAAAGTCATTCTCTTTAGCCTTGCGACCAATGTAGATATGCCAATCATCAGAATAGCGATATTGCAGGATTCGATCTGCATGATTGACTCTTTGAGTGATCTTGCCACCGGCTTTGCCGTGAATCTCAAGATCCAGATCTTCACCCGCTTTGAGGCGCTCAATAAGGCTGTTGATCGCATCAATCTCTGCGTTTGTGCGACTGATATTTATCTTGATGATGGATAACCCACTTTTGGCCTTCCGATATTTCTTGATGTAGAAGGCCAGATTCTGCTGCGGACTTTTATCGCTTTGCAGATCTACAGTGATATTATTTATCTCGGGATCCAGATAGTTTGTGACAGTCAGGCTCTTTTGCCCGTTTTTGATCAGGTGCATATTTGGCTTTATGGCTTCTGCGCAAGCATGGTAATATTCTGCCTTTTCGGCATTATGTAGATCTCTGTGCTGTGAGCTCAGCTTTTTCTTGAGGCGCTTGCTTTCTTTGCTTAAGATCTTTAGCTTCTGCTCGAGATCTCCCTTTTTGTCTTGAGGTTTGAGGATCTCTGTGTGCCTTTTGGCAAAGAATCGATTGATGTCTGAGATCGGTTTACCGTCTGAATCAAGCGGCAAAGCTTCCGGATCCGGAGTAAAACTCGTCTTGGGCGGGTAGTATGGCTGATTTGGCAAGATCATTCTCATTGGATTATCCGCCAGGGAATACTTGAAGATTGCATCACGAACAAGGCCGGTGTCTGTCTTCAGCAGGATCACATTCGGCTTTGGAGGCATCAATTCACAGATCAATTGATAGTCCCTATTGTCACCATAGATATCTGTGTATCTGAGGCTTAAGGTGAGGATGCGATCGTTTTCCTTGATGTATATCACATCTATTGTGCTCTTGCGGAGATCCTTCCATAGCTCTGTGGCGCGCTTTGGCATCTCATCTTCAGGGTCATGGTAGATAAAGCTATCGGTGGGGCTCAAGACCACTATCAGGCTTCCTGACTTAAACAGCGCTATGTGCAGGGCATTGTCATCCAGCCAGATTCTCTCAATCGAGCCGGTAAAATCCCCATAATCCTTTACCCAACGTGCTAAGAAAACATATTTCATTATTACTGTCCATTATTATTTGTCTTGACATAAATCCTAATTATATTGAGAATGACACTTACAGAATAACGCGATAGGAGTCAAGCATGAAAAGTATCCAAATCATAATCATCATAGCTTTGGCCATATTGGCCATTGTCTTTGGCATTGTATGGATGAATGCAGCCAAAGAAAACAAGGCTTTGGTGCAATCCAACGAAGACCTTAAGACTCTCTATGAATCATCAACACAGACTATTGATGAGATCACAGCCAGCTTAGAAGCGATCGATGAAGATCTTTCCGGTCAGCTTTTTACCCAATCTGAGATCCCGGACTTGTCCCCCGCAGAGCGCCAAAAGCGTCTGATCGGGACCATTGCAAATATGCGGGAACAGATCGAAGCTGACAAAAAGAAGATAGCACAGCTTGAAGCACAATTGGCAAGCTCTCGCACGCAACTGCGCGGTGTGCAAGAAACAGTCAATCGCCTCAAAGCATCGATTGCTGAAAAGGAGACCATCATGGCAGAATTGCAGGATCGACTGGGAATCGTAAATGAGACCCTAGAAGAAGAACGCAGGCTTAGCCAGATGGAAATCGCAGCCAGAGAGCAAACCATCATGGAAAAAGATGCAGCACTCACCGAGGCAGAATGGGAAGCCAATAATATATACTACGTTTACGGCTCCCGCAGAAACCTCATGGATCAGGATATCATTGACCGCAAAGGCGGCATCCTGGGCATCGGTAGAGTGACCACAGTCACCAAGAATCTGGATTTGGACAAGTTTGACCAGATCAATCTTGGCGAAACCATCGAGATTAGATTCCCTGCTACCAGAAAGGGGTATAGTGTTCTGTCCAATCACGTCGCAACTACCTATAGTGTGGAAAGAGACGGCGATGAATACGTACTAACCGTTTTAGACACGGAGAACTTCCGCAAACAAAAATTCCTCGTAATAGAACTACTCTAACGCGTTATCTTTATCTGTACCAAGCCCCGGATTCGTTCGGGGCTTTCTTTATGCTCGTGGTTTTTTAGGAATGCTGGTTATAGCAAACGCGGCTCATATCACAGCGGGCAATGCATTTCACCACTTCAAGGGACTCTGATTATCACGCAATATTTGAGCTTGGTTTACACATTTCGGGCGAATCGTGTAAGTCTTTATTTTCTCACCGCTTGCACGCTCGAGCGGTGAGCGACCGGTGAGAGGGGCATGAGCGCGCCATATTTTACAAGCATTTAGAGGTGGTTTTAAGTCCCCAAGAGTGGACGCTACGTCACATATCATGAGCACCAGACCTACACCTGCCATCACATATCATGAGCACCAGACCTACACCTGCCATCACATATCATGAGCACTAGCCCTACATTAGTCATTCCATCCCCACGACTAGCCCCAGAAAAGTCATTCCGGAACATCGAGCGAAGCGAGATGTATCCGGAATCTATAGAAACTAATCAACAGCCAAATCGCCCTTCATGCTCTTCTGACTGAACCTCGCATGAAGGGCGATTTTGCTGTGATTTCTGCCCATCTCTTGCTTCATAGGCGTCACTTTACTATCCTGAGAACTTCCTCAGCTCAGCAAAGGAGCTTTGGGAGAGAGTCCTAGGGGCAAGGGAAGCCAGCGCAGAGTTTAGAGGTAACCGGAATCTAGCGCATCAACGCAGGCTAATGATTCAGTCTGCTTATGAGGTCTCATGCCCATGAAATGCTTCATAGCAGAAATCTTATCTTGCGCCACTCTCTCATTTTGAAAGAGATTAAAAAATCTCAGACAAAAAAACCCGCACTATCAAGCACGGGTCTATTGATCTGTGGGGCAAGGGTATTAGATGAATGATAGCACTTTGTTGGCCTTGCCGATGAAGTCCTTGAGCTCTTGGCCACTGAATGCTTTCTGCTCAAGCAAGGATAGATCATGGATGTAGGAGCAGAGGGTCTTGACCTCGTCGGTCTTATCTTCATTGTCCAGCTCAATAATCTTGTGGATAATGGGGTTCTGGGTGTTGATCACCAAACTATGATGCTTTAGCATGTCACTGCCTGCGCCCATTTTGGAGACCATGTCCATATCGTGCCAGCGGCGCATAAACTCACTAAAGACAATCATTCCGGGGATCTCAGGAGTCTTCAGATTCTTCAGCTCCACCTTGATATCAGTGTATGCGTGGTTTTCCAGCTCGGTCAGAGCTTTTGTGCCCAAGTCCTTTCGTACATCTTCAGGGAGATCCAACAGATTGATGAGAGTCTGTTCGTCCTGCTGAACCTGATAGGGACTCAGAATCGTGCTGGCATCGGGATGCTTCTTGAGAAATTCTTTGAAGCTTTCTTTGCTAAATGATGCTTCCAGCTTCTGATCTAGGGCATCGTAGAATATCTTTTTGAGACGCGACTTCTGCTCAGCCGTGATAGTTTCGGATTCTGCGCTTACCAGTGTGTCATTCACCTCACTATCAATGCGGATAAACTCGGCTTTGTCCAGCTTCGCTTCCAGCCTTTGGAAAAGATGGATATCCAGTGGTGAAGTCTGATATATGACCTCGATACCTTGCTCTTTCATTAGCTTGAGATAGCTCACCTGAGTATCTTCGCTGGCGGCATACCAGATCTTGGTGCTTTCTTCAGCAGTCGC
Source organism: uncultured bacterium (assembly GCA_937960795.1). Lineage (GTDB taxonomy): Bacteria > Cloacimonadota > Cloacimonadia > Cloacimonadales > Cloacimonadaceae > UBA5456. The sequence goes on from CALGPA010000002.1 coordinate 64,464, forward strand.
TGCATTTCTATTCTTATATTCTTCAATGGTTAGATAATCGCCGCTGGCGCTTTTGAAGATGGCGATGTCTTTCATGGCTTCAAAGAAATCATCCTCTTTGAGCATGCCAAATTTGATGAACGTGTTGATGTCTTCCCAATATTCTTCATACTTCTTGCGATCTTCTTTGAAAGTGCTCTGGAAATGATCCGAGACTTTTTTGATGATATACTGAGATATCTTGCGAACCTGAGAGTCGTTTTGCAAAAAGCTTCTGGATACATTTAGGGGAATATCGGGTATATCAATCCCGCCTTTGAGCAAGAGCAGAAACTCCGGAATCAGATCTTCTAAATTGTCTGCGACAAAGACGTTGTTGCAAAACAGCTTGACTTCGCCCTTGAAGAAATCCGGCTCATTACGAAGCTTGGGAAAGTAAAGAATTCCCTTGAGATTGAAAGGGAAATCCACATTCAGGTGGATCCAAAAGACGGGATCATTATAGTCGTGAAAGACTTGTTTGTAAAACTCTTTGTATTCTTCTTCTTTCACGTCCTTCGGTTTCCGATTCCATAGAGCTTCCAATTGGTTGACTTGTTTGGAATCAAAGTAGATAGGAACCGGCATGAAGTTGCAATAGCGTTCGAGGATTTCTTTGATCTTTCCGTCTTCAGCGTATTCCTTGGAATCTTCGTTGAGATGCAGAGTGATGGTAGTGCCGACCTCTTTGCGTTTACCTTCGCTCATGATGTACTCTGTGCTGCCATCACATTCCCAGAAAGCCGCTTGGCTGTCAGGCTCGATCGACAGGGAGTCTATAGTGACTTTATCTGAGACCATAAAGGACGAGTAGAATCCCAAGCCAAAGTGACCGATGATATTGGACTGCACATCCTTGAATTTGTTTACGAACTCCTCAGCACCGGAAAAGGCGATCTGATTGATGTATTTCTTGATTTCCTCAGCGGTCATGCCTATGCCTGTATCGATGATCTGCAGAGTATTCTTGGATTTATCAAGCTTGATCTCGATCTTCATGTCTTCTTGCTTAAAGGCCGAATCTGCATATTTACGCTTAGAGATCGCATCTACCGCGTTTGATACCAGTTCTCTGAGGAAGATATCGTGTTGGGAATAGAGCCACTTTTTTATGATGGGGAATATGTTTTCAGTGTGGATACTGAGTGCCCCTTTTTCTTTTTGTTTTGTAGCCATACTCATAATCTCCTTAACTAATATTCATGTTTAAATGATAAGATAGTTGACAGCGGATATCTGTCAAGAGCTTTTTAGCAGTCCAGAACATAGACTGCTAAATCACCAGACGGAGAATCGCTGCGTCAGGCATGCATCAAGCGCGGCGTCTTTGCAGGACAAGGTGATGAGATGGATCTCATAGTTCTCAACAAATATGCTGAATTGGAACACAGTTTGCATCTATCAAATGCTAATAGAACAAGGAAATTTTATAGGTGGACGTATGAAATCAAGTATTCTAAGCATTCTTATGCTGTTTGCGACAGCAATCCTTTTTGCAGGGGTCAGCCATACCTACTTGCTGAATAATCCTCAGATAACGAACAGTGAGCATGGGCTTGTAATCAAGCTGGATGGTGCCAACAGTTTTTCGGAGCCCGGAGAGCCTGACCTGCCCTGGTTTGGCTTCAAGATTCTATTGCCAAGTGGCATGGAAGCTGAGGATCTCACGATCAAGCGTTTTGGTGAGATCCGGATCTCTTTGGACGACATAGTGATGCCCACACAGCGGCAGTATCCTCTATCATACAAAGGACAGCTATCCTTCGATAGCCCAAGAGCGGATATCTACGATTCATTTGACGCATATCCCGCTAAGATATCAAAGGGTCTCAGCACCCATTTCCTCAGCGGACATCCAATAGCTTTTGGTGCAGTTTCTCCCTTTGAGTATCGTCCCCAAGATAATGAGCTTGTTTTTTACAGTGGGCTGGAAGTCACTGTCAATTATAGATCAGGCATTCGCGCGCAGGAAGCCACTCGCCTCTTGAAGCAGGATTCCTTCGTAGCTCGCAGATTGAACCAAAGCGTAGACAACCTGCAGGATATTCCTGCATATCAATATATGCAAAACGATGGTTATGAATATCTGATGATCGTCGAAGAAAGCAAGATCCCCATCTGGGAGACTCTTGCGGATCTGTATGAAGGTCGAGGCATTTCTGTGTCGATCAAAAGTGTAAGTCAGATCACCGCAAGTCAGACCGGACAGGATGAACAGGAGAAGATCCGCAACTATATCATTGCTGCCTATGAGTCTAACCCGCTTCGTTATGTTCTTCTGGGCGGTGATGTGGATGTGATCCCTCATCGTGGTTTTTATGTGAGCATGGGCTATGGGGGAGAGACCGACGATGACATCCCCGCCGACATGTATTATTCTTGTTTGGATGGAAACTGGAATTATGACGGAGATGAATATTGGGGAGAACCTCAAGAAGCCGATTTGGTTCCCGAGCTTGCTATCGGGCGTATTTGCTACAACAGCGATGAGGAGATCATAAATCAGATAAACAAGATATTCATGTATCAAGTTGCACCGGTGGAGGATCATGTCAAGTCCGTAGATTTCATCGGAGAATGGCTTTGGGACGGCCCCACCTGGGGTGGCGACTATATGGACGAAATGATTGGCGGATCTAGCATGCATGGTTACACGACTGCGGGAGTTCCGACTGATTGGGATATCACCACGCTCTATGATAGGACCAACGGCTATTCTGATTCATGGGGACCCACCCAAGTCAGACCGATCCTCTCCGCGGGAGCAAACCTAGTCAATCATCTGGGACACTCTGCCACGACCTACAATATGCGTCTTTCGAATAACCAAGTGACCCAGACGTCCATAACAAATGATGGCGTAACCGGTAATTATTCCATATACTTCACTCAGGGCTGCTATGCCGGCAGTTTTGACAATCGGGGCACCAATCCCAATTCCTATGGTGCTGATAGCATCACAGAGAGGTTCACCGCTCTTCCCACTTCTGCGGCCGGCATGATCTCCCATTCCAGATATGGTTGGGGCGTCCAAGGCTCAACTAATGGCGCATCTCAATACTTCCACCGCGAATACATCGATGCTCTTTTTGGTGAGAACATCTACGAGCTGGGATATGCATTGGTGGACTCAAAGATAGACAACATACCCTTCATAACAGGCAGTGCCGTGATGCATTGGGTCACATATGAGACCAATCTTTTTGGCTGTCCTGTCACAAATGTCTGGACTGATACTCCGCAAGATCTCTCAGCTCAATTGCCCGGCACTTGGTTGGTGGGCTTGAATCAATACACTATCCAGACAAATGCAGCTGATGCACAGCTGAAGATCAAGCGTCAAAATGAGATCATCCATGAAGCTTATGCAGATGAGAGCGGGATCATCAATGTCAATCTTGATGAAGGTCTTATCCCGGGAAGCTACACCGTCTACATCAATGCGGCAAATCACTATCCGATTAGTCAAGAGATCTCTGTTACAGCGGCTGAGATGCCCTATTTGATCTGTGAAGATATCTCCGTGATTGACAACGATGGTATCTTCCACACCGGAGAAGAGCTGCAGCTTTCATTCAGGATAGCAAATCTTGGTATGATCGATCATGAAGGACAGGCAGAGATTAGCCTTGAAAGCCAATCCCCCAATATCGAGATCTTGGAGGGAACATATTCCTTTGAGAGTGTAAATGCGGGTGAAAGCCTTGATGTCGAATCAGCTTTTGAGGTCGCCATAGTAGGTACCTTTGAAGACCAGACAATAGCAAGTCTCACATTCACGATCAATTTTGGGGATTACGAGACTGAGACCTTTCATCGGATCATTCTTTCTGCTCCGGTTCTGGATCTGGTTTCCTATACGGTGCAATCCGAAGACATATATCTGATGCCGGGGGGAGAGGCTCAGATCAGCTTTAGCATTCAAAACAATGGTCATGGGACTGCATTTAGTCCTTCTATCATGTTCTTCACCAATGATAGCTCTGTCAATACCAGTGTTTTTGAACTCCCACTTCCCATAATTGGCGCTGATTCATCAATTGAGATGTCTGATGCATTTTACATTACAGTCTCAGAGAACCTTGAGCTGGGCTCCACTGTGGGCGTAAACTACATGCTCACTGCTGAAAACGGATCTGCCACGGATGGAACTTTTGTGATCCATATCGGCATGATAAACTATGGTTTTGAGGAAGACGAGCAAGGGTGGATCAGCGAATCGCTCAATCAAGGCTTCATCAATCAATGGCATCGCAGCTCACATCGCAATGTGACGCCGGGCGGGTCATACTCAATGAAGTTTGGCGGACAGGGATCTGCTCAATATGCTTCCGGTGCTTATGGCGCTTTGGTTTCTCCCGAGATGTATTTGGCTCCAAACAGCGTGCTCAAATTTTGGCACTGGATGGACGCTGAGATCCACGAGAACCAATCTCAAGCATGGGATGGAGGCAATCTGCAGATGTCAATCGATGGTGGTCAGTGGTTCTTGATTGAGCCCACGGGTTCCTATCCTTGCACGATATACAGCAATCCTGCTTCCCCGTTTAGCGCAGGAACACCCGTATATTCAGGAAGCTTCGGCTGGACAGAAGCCAGCTTTGAATTGGGAGCACACACCGGGCAAGCGAGATTCCGTTTTGTCTTTGGCAGTGATGGTTACGTGACCGGTGAAGGATGGTATATTGACGATCTTCGTCTGGAATCCGATACCGTATCTATTTCTGATCTATTAACACCCGTGCCGGTTTTGACACTTGCTCAAAACTATCCCAATCCATTCAATCCCAATACCACTATCAGCTTTGTCTTACCTTCCCGCCAGCAAGCCAGACTCAGTATCTTCAATCTCAAAGGACAGCTTGTTCGCACTTTGGTCGATGCCAAATTGGAAGCAGGGCAAAACACCTTTACTTGGGATGGCAAAGACGCTCGCGGCAAAACTGTGGCTTCCGGAGTATATAGCTATCGATTAAGCACCGAGACCGGACATCTAATAAAGAAAATGATACTAATGAAATGACGAAATACCTAGTTATGACGGGAGCCGGAATCAGTGCAGAATCCGGCATCCGCACTTTTAGAGACACCGGTGGTCTCTGGGAAGAACACAGCGTCGAGCAGGTGGCAAGCCCAGAAGGCTTTGCCGCAAACCCTAAGCTTGTTTGGGACTTTTATAAAAAGCGATATGAACACAGCTTGGAATCAGAGCCCAATCCCGCGCACATTGCCTTAAAAAAGATGGAAGATTCCTTAGGAGATAGGTTTAATCTGATCACCCAGAATGTCGATGGCATCCACCGCAAGGCGGGGAACAAGCGTCTTTTGGAGATGCATGGCAGCTTGGACAGATGCTATTGCACTTCCTGCCGCAGCTACTATCGGATGGAGGATATCGAGCTCAATGTCGATCTGCCAAAATGCACTTTTTGCAAAGCAGTGCTAAGACCGGACATTGTCTGGTTTGGCGAAGTGCCTTATTATCTCTATGAGATAGAAGAGATGCTGAAGAATTGTGATGTGTTCATGATCGTCGGAACCAGCGGTACTGTATACCCCGCAGCGGGTTTTGTGATGACAGCAAGGCTCTTTGGAGCCAGAACAGTTGCGATCAACCTAGAGCATCCGGACAACCTGAGCTTCATCGATGAATTTCATCAAGGTAGAGCAGGTGAGATCCTTCCTTCTTTGATAGACAAGATCTTAGGAGAACAAAATGGATGAGTTATTTTTTGGTCCCGACTTCCTCAGTGAAGAAGATGCCGCCCCGAAGCTGAGCCTCAAAGAGGGAGAACTGCGCGAAGTATCCGTGCTCTTTGCTGATATAAAGGGCTTTACCAAGATCTCGAATCTTTTCGAACCGGAAGTAATCCATGGCAAGATGGATGAGATCATGAAGATCTTTAGCAGATGCATCAATTTCTACGGCGGCTTTGTAGACAAATACATCGGCGATGGCATCATGGCTCTCTTCGGAGCCAAACAAGCCACCGAACAAGATACACAAAGAGCTATTTTGGCTGCCATTAAGATGCAAGAACAGCTCAGGCTTTACAACAAGCTGCTCAATCGTGAACCCGGCTTTGAGTACTTGGAGCTAGGCTTGCGAATCGGGATCAATACAGGGCTGGTTTCGGTCGGAAAGGTTGGAGAATCTCGAGAAGGTGATTTCACAGTCTACGGCCCGCAGGTGAATCTTGCCAGTCGCATGGAGAGCAATGCTCCGGTCAATCGGATCATGCTTCCCGCATCCACCATGCATCTCGTTGAGAATGTATTTGACTTTGAGAGTCAGGGTCCCGTCTTGGTCAAAGGCATGGAAGATCCCATCGATTGTTGGTTGGTATTAGGGCAGAAGACACAGCAAAGACAGAGCTTTAAAACGGCGTTTATCGGCAGAGAAAGTGAGATGGAATTGCTAGCGCAGAGCTTTCAACAATCACATCAGACACTGCAAATCCTTGGCCTCAAAGGTGACGCCGGACTTGGCAAAAGCCGCTTAGTTCAAGAATTCTGTAGTCAAAATCCCAAAGCAATGGTATTGACGGGAACTTGCTCCTCAATCAGTCCCAGCCCTCTAAACCTCTTCGCGCAGATCTTCGAGAAGCATTTTGGAATCCGTCACAACGATCCCGCGCAAACCAGGAAGCTCGCTCTAGAGAAAGGCATTCATGAACTTGCTAAGAGATCCGAGATGAATGCTGATGAAATCATCGACGCAGTTCCCATGATTGGCTTGATCATGGAAATTAAATACGATGATCCCCGCATCAAGCAGAAAGGGAAAGATCTTCTGGATCACCTTTTAAGAGCTGTTGATAGCGTGTTTATGGCGATCATATCCGCTTCCAAAGATGAGAATGACGGCATTATCCTGATCTTGGATGACATCCACCTTGTAGATGATGCCAGCGCCCAGGCTCTGGGCTTTCTCTTGGATCGCTTTGATGCTAAGGCGCTTGGGATCTTGATCATTGCTCTATATCGCTTGGATCACGAGATCTTAGATGCAATCACCGGACACAAGTCTTTCACCGAGATCGAGATCTTGCCATTTAGCCCAGAAAAGATAGACGAACTGGTCATGCTCTACACCAAAGACATGGATCTCTCTAAAGAGACTCTCAAACTGGTGCGGGAGCTTTCCAACGGCAACCCTTTTTTCCTCGAAGAATGGTGCAATTTTATCGCCAAGCTTCCTAAAACAGACATGGATGAATATCCGGTTCCGGGAAATCTCCATGCCCTGATCTTATCCCGGTTGGACAAATTGCCTGAAGATCTTAGGCTCTTGCTACACAAAGCTGCAGTGATCGGTCACGAATTCTTTGTAGAGATTCTACGTGAGGTAGAGCAAAGACTGGATGATCCCACAAATCTCGAAACCACTCTGCATGATCTCGAAGAACACTCTCTGATCATGCGCATGCTGGGCTTTGACTTTTCCACATATTTCTTCAAACATGTAACCACTCGTGAGGTGGCATATCAGACCCTGCTTCAGCAAAATCGCAAACTCCTTCACCACTTAACCGCTGAATCCATAGAAACCCTTTTTGCCGATCGCTTGGATGATTTTTGCTTTGTGCTTTCGGATCACTTTCTCAAGGCGGAGATGCCTCAGCGGGCTTTGCCTTATCTTCAGCAGTCAGTTGAGATGGCCATCAAGGTTTATGACCATTCTTCAGCGCTGAGGCTGGGTAGAGAGCTTCTCAAACATCTGCAGGATGATGCCCAAAAAGCCGATTTGTATATCAAGTTGGCAGAGATTCTGTGGGTGATCGGAAGATGGGATGATGCTGCAGATTTTGTAGACCACGCCGAATCACTGAGTTCTGATGAATCTGAGCTCATCTGCGAAGTGCATCGCGCTCGTGGAGTAGCCGCTTTCTACATGGGAGATTTTGATAAAGCTCTTCGCGAGTTTCAAGCGGGCTACTCGCAAGCTAAGAGCATCAAGGATGATCTGAGCCTGTGCACAGCTCTGAACAATCTTGGCATCTGGCACCAACATCATCAGCTCTATGATCAAGCTATCGAATACCACAATGAGGGACTAGCTCTGTCTCAAAGACTCAATGAGGCGCAGAAACAAGCCAAGACTCACTCAAATCTAGGGCTGATCTATCTTGAGAAAGAAGAGCTTGAGAAGGCTTTGGAAGCATTTGGTCTCAGCCTCAAGATCAGTCGGGAGCAGCGCTTGATGCGAGACGAGTCGATCGCCCTAGGAAACCTCGGTTGGGCATATCTTATTGCCCAAAGATACGATGAAGCCTACTCTTGGCTGGAAATGAAGCTGGAGCTTGCCACAAAGATGAATGACAAAATGGAGATGATCAAGGCATATGGGAATCTTGGTAACTTGGCTTTTGAAACAGAAGACTATCCTAAAGCCTTAGAACTGTATGAGCAGAGCCTTCTTCTAAAAGAAAAGCTGGGAAACAAGCAGGAGATCGAAAACAGCAAAAAGATGATAGAGATTACCCAGAAGAAGATCTCCGAGATGGCAAACGGCTAGAGCTAGCTTTTCTGAAAAACGTTTGAAAGCACTATCAGAAGAAGCCCGACTATCGTGGCAGGGTGGATTGGCTCTTTTAGAATCGTGAATATAAACAGCATCGACACAAAAGGAGTCAGGAAGATCAAGTTTGAGATCTTGGCGGTGTTTTCTGTGAGCTGAAGCGCCTTTAGCCACAAAAGAAAGGTGAGCCCCATCTCAAAGATGCCGACCCAGACACTGCCCAAAAGGCCGTAGCTAAAAGCCGCGCTTTTTTCAAGGATGCTGACTTGAAAGGCAAAGACACTCATTGTAATCAGCATGAATCCCACAAGAAAGTTGTAAAAGAGCTTAACGGGATTTGGACGCTTGTCCTTCATGCTCAGGATCCAATATGCGGCCCATATAAATGAGGACCCCAAAGCAAGGCCGGTGCCCAAGATGTCGTCAAACTGCATAGCCAGCAGCTGTCCCTTGCTGGAGATTATCACTACTCCAAAAAGGCTGACAGTGAGCGCCAGCAGATCCTTAAGCCTCAATCTCTCCCTTAAGAACAACACTGAAAACAAGGATAAGATGATCGCCCAAGTATAGTTTAGAGCCTGAGCTTCTTGGGCACGAAGTCTGTCATATGCCACAAAAAGTACCAAGTAGTACAAAAAAGGATTCAGAAAGCCGGCGAAAAGCGATTGCCGTAAATTGCGCAGGAAATTGGCGAGGAAGCCGGGACCCGACATGAGGTTGTAGGTACCCAAAAATAGTGTGGCCACAAATGATGAAATCAAAAGCAAGCCCATTGGGCTGAGCTGATTCAGACTTACCTTGAAGGCGGTGGACACAGTGCTCCAGAATAGAATCGCCAATGCCGCGAAGAGATAGCTTTGCCTTTGATTTATAGTCATCAAAACATAAAAAAGGGGTGGAGAACAATCCACCCCATAGTATTTTATGAAAGTATTATTGGTTACGCATGGATTGAAGAATTCTGGAATAAGTATTCCGAAGAGCTTCATTCTCTGTCTGTGAAGCGCCCAAGATGATAAACTGCACGGCGTCTTCACTGCTGTTGTCCCATTGATACCATCTTTGAGCATAGGTGATCAGCTTGTCATAGTCTTCCATCTCATAGAGAATTCTGGCGATCTCGACAAAATCTGCGTCTATACTGCGTTGGTCTATCAGACGCTCAAGATAGCTGACAGTGAGCTCATTATCACCCTGCATATAGGCGATATCTTTGGCATTTTGAAGGATATCGATATTTCCGGGATCCAGAGACAACGCCTGCTCGGTCACCTCTAGAGCTTTCTCAAAATCTTCTATCTCATAGTACACATAGGAAAGATTCAGAAGGTTATCCAAGTTTGCGGGAGCGAGCTCACGAGCTTTTGCAAAATATGTGGCTGCTTCTTCAAAATCGTCTTGGTTAAAATAAAACGCGCCGGTCTCTAAGATATAATCCAAGTTGTCAGGATCTTGCTCCAAAAGAGCAAGCAGAATCTCTTCGGCTTTTTCATTATCTTCCAGCTCTTTTTGGTAGATGTCTTTCAGGCGGATCATCGGCTCATATCTTTCAGGTTGAAGATCGTGAGCAAGCTCAAAGATCTCAAGAGCTTCTTGGGTATCTCCAGCTTCCAAAGCAGCATCACCGGCACGATAAATGCGAGTCCATGCGCCTTCACGACGACGTGTCATATCCCTGATATCTAGTCTTTCGTCAGCAGTCAGGTTTTCAAAAGTAGCATACACATCCAAGGCTTGGGTATAGAGATTGAATGCTTCAGAATTGAACTCGACAGAACGAGCCGGCATCTGTTCCGCTTTGTAAAGATTGATGTCTGCCATGCGACGAAGTGACAAGGCATGATCAGGATGCTCTTCCAGTACCAAAAGATAAAAATCTTCGGCTCTCTCAACATTTTGCTGAGCATAATAAACGCCGGCTGTCTTTGCATTTACATTGGCTTGGGGGCTAAGTCTCTGTCTAGGTCTGAATGCGCTACAGGCTCCCAATCCAAAAGCTAGGGCTACTATCAAGATAATGAGTTTTCTCATATGTGTACTCCTGTTAATATTCTTCTTTAACAAGGATTATTTCCTTATGATAAAAGTCAAGCCATTTTTTCTGCAGTTTGATGAAGATTGACTCTCCCTCAGATTCTTGGTTGAGCCCTATGTTCCCGCGGAAAAGCTAAGCAACTAGATCGGCTGCATAGATCCTCGACATCACAGCTAGTCTCAATATAGCCCAAATCCAGGCTCCTAAATGCTTGTAAAATATGGCGCGCTCATGCCCCTCTCACCGCTCGCTCACCGGTCGAGCGTGCAAGGGGTGAGAAGATAAGGACTTACGCGATTCGCCCAAAAAGTGTAAACCAAGCTCAAAAATTGCAGTATAATTTGAGATCCGAGAGTAGTGAAGCTTTGTAACAGCTTATCTCGAGCAGCTTGCCCTGTAAAGTGGCTGACGGTTTTTTGTATAGCGATCCTTCCCAAAGACCGGCAGATCTGCATGATCTGTTCCTTTGTGGTCAAACGCAAAAAGATGGGAGCTTAACATCGAGAAAACTATGAAAACAAAAATCATCCAATTTGCTGCGCGAGATAGAGGGTAAGCACGCTGTCCGGTGCCCATCGGCTCTATCAAGCGCAAGGCACAGTGAGACTCATGGCTGAGTTGCTGATCCAACGAAGCTTAGGCAAAGCCGGATCTGTATCCTGCAAGAATAATTTTGTGCTTGACTGCAGAGGGGGTCTTCTAAAAGATGATCACAAATAAACCTTTAATCAAAGCCAGTGAGCTTGAAAGGAGAAAGATTATGATACCTCAATTCTTAGGACGCAACGTCTACGACCTTGATGATTATTCGCGGGAAGAAATTCTGTACATCCTCGAAGCAGCAAAAGGAATGAAAGAAATCAACCTTCGTGAATACAAGAAGATACCCACTCTTCGTGGCAAGACAATCTGCACACTTTTTGTGGAAAATAGTACTCGCACCAGAATGAGCTTCGAACTGGCGGCAAATCGTCTTTCAGCAGACGTGGTGAGCTTTCAGGCAAGTGTATCTGCCCTTCAAAAGGGAGAAAGCCTGCAGGATACGGTATACACGCTCAATGCCATGGGGATTGATCTATATTGCATTCGCCACAGCTCTCCCGGAAGTCCCCAATTGGTAAACAAATATTCTGGTAAGCCTGTGATTAATGGTGGAGACGGGCGTCATGCTCATCCGACCCAAGCGCTTCTGGATATATATTCCATATGGGAGAAAAAGGGGAGCTTGAAAGATCTCAAGGTCACCATTGTGGGAGATATCCTAAACAGCCGTGTCGTGCGTTCCAATCTGATTGGGATGTCCAAGCTCGGTGCCAAGGTGACAGTATGCGGTCCCAAGACTCTAATGCCCGGGAATATGGAAAGCGTCTATGGTTGCAGGGTCGAATATGATCTCGGTAAAGCTCTGGACAAAGCTGATGTCGTGATGGGCTTGCGTATGCAGCTCGAGCGCATGAGTGAAGGCCTTTTCCCGAGTTTAGAAGAATATAGCAAACACTATGTGCTCTCAAATGAGACACTTAAATATGCCAAGCCCAATGCTTTGATCATGCATCCGGGGCCCATGAACCGTGGTGTGGAGATTCTGCCGGAAATCGCAGATAGCAAAGACAGCGTGATTGTGGAGCAGGTGGCAAATGGGGTCGCCATTCGCATGGCACTCATGTTCTTAATCTTGGGTGGGAAAGCATAAAGGAGTATATGATGAAGACTATAATAAAGAATGCACAAGTATACTTGGATGGCGAGCTCTTACAGAAAGATCTGCTTATCGACAGAAAAAAAATATGCAAGATCGAAGACAAAATTGACGTCAAAGCTGACAAGGTAATCAATGCCAAAGGCTCAATAGTTTTTCCGGGATTCATTGATATCCATTGTCACTTAAGAGATCCCGGGCATACATATAAGGAAGATATTCCGACCGGGATGAAAAGCGCTGCCAAAGGTGGCTTTACATCCATCTGTGCGATGCCGAATACGGATCCTGTGACAGACAATATCGCTTCTGTGGAATACATTCAATTGCGCGCTAAGGAACATGGCTATGCCAGGGTCTATGTCATCGGCGCACTCACCAAACAAAGCAAGGGCGAAGAGATCAGTGAAATGGCGACCATGAAATCCGGCGGGATCGTTGCTGTAAGTGACGATGGCAAATGCGTGCAAAATGCACGATTGATGCTTTCCTGTCTGCGCTATGCCTCAAATTTCGACATCCCCGTGATCGTTCATCCTGAGGATTATGCGCTTGCCGGCAAAGGACAGATCACCGGCGGGAAAGTAGCCACTCAGACAGGTCTTTCCGGCATTCCCGGTTTGGCCGAAGAAGTGATGATAGCGCGTGACATCATGCTTGCGGAAAGTGCCGGAGCAAGACTGCACATTGCGCATATCTCCACAGCCAAATCATTGGACTTGGTGCGTCAAGCGAAAGAGCGCGGTTTGCCCGTGACCTGCGAAGTGACTCCACATCACCTTGTGCTCAATGAAGAGGCATGCCTTACATTTGATACAAACACAAAGATGAAACCACCGCTCAGAAGCGAGAAAGACCGCCTGGCTTGCGTGCAAGCACTGAGGGATGGGCTCATAGATTGCATTGCAACAGATCATGCGCCACATGCGGATTTTGAGAAAGAGCGTGAGTTTGATCATGCGCCATTTGGGATTATTGGCTTTGAGACCGCGTTCCCTGTACTCTATGACAGGCTGGTCAAGCCCGGTGCCATCAGTTTGTCAGACCTGGTTGACAATCTCACCCAAAAGCCGGCATCGATCCTAGATCTTCCCGGTGGCAGCATCAAGATAGGCGCAAAAGCGGATCTTACCATCATCAATCTCGATGAAAGTTCCACATTTACCAAAGAATACATTGCGTCCAAAAGCAAAAACACTCCGTGGTTGGATAAGACCATGAGCTCCAAAGTGAAATACACTATCAAAAGCGGAATGATAACCTATCAGGAAGATTAGATGAACAATCCCCAATATCGACAACGTGCCATCCAATATCGGGAAGAACTTTCCGATGATTATTTCATCCTATGGATATGGGATGAGGCATTGGGTGCAGCCGGAAGACCCGGGCAGTTTTATGAGATCCGGGCTTTGGCCAGCCTAAAGAATGCCGACAATGTGAACAAGATTCCCAAGCTGTTTAAGCCCGTCAGCATATACGACAATCAAGGTGGGCGCATCGGATTTATGATCAAAAGAGTGGGGGAGGGCACAAACGCCCTCTCCAAGCTCAGAACCGGTGATATGCTGGAGCTGATCGGTCCGGCAGGGAACGGATTTCCAATCTACCGCGGAAAGCGTATTCTCTTGCTGAGCGGAGGAATCGGCTATCCACCCTTGTGGTATTTGCAGAAAGAGCTCATCAATCACAACCAAGTATATTGGATGCATGGTGGGGCTCGGCAGGGGGATGTCTTTCCATGTGATGAGATCTGGACAGAGGATGGCTCAATCGGTAAAACCGGTCGAGTCTGCGATGGAGTAGCTGAGATCATTCAAAAAAGTGAGATTGATATCGTCTACAGCTGTGGTCCGCTGCCCATGCTGAGTGCGGCTAGCAAGATTATCTCGGACTTGGGGGTCGAGCACTATACATCGCTTGAAGCCTATATGGCATGCGGAATCGGTGTATGCCACGGTTGTGCCGTTCCGATCGGGACAAAGGATAATTGGGATTATCTTCGTGTGTGTAAAGAAGGTCCGGTCTTTAGAGCTGAGGAGGTGAGATGGGAGCTGTTTTGAGTGATATCTGGAAAAAAACTCCAAATGCAAGTGATCTTTTGAAGACTCGGCTTGGTAAACTGGAACTAAAGACACCTTTGACAGTGGCTTCCGGCACATTTGATCTGGAAAATCTTGAGTTTTTTGATGAAGCATGTCTGGGTGCATTTGTGTGCAAGACCATCACACGAGATCCCAAAAAGGGAAACCCGCCTCCTCGTCTTTATGAGACAGAAGCCGGGCTGATCAATTCTATCGGGCTTCAAAACCCGGGCTTGGATATCTTCATCAATGAGAAGCTTCCTCAATATCGAGAAAGACTTCATGTGCCTTTGATTGTAAGCTTCTCAGGCTCCAGCATTGGTGAATTTGAGTCCATGCTGGTTCAGCTTGAATCTTGCTCGGGTATCAGCGGATATGAGATCAACATATCCTGCCCAAATGTAGAGAATGAGGGCATTGCATTTGGAGTCTGTCCGGATGTGGTCTACGATTTGGTATCTCGTTTGTCTTCGCAGACAAATCGGGAGCTCTGTGTCAAGCTCAGTCCCAACGTCACAGATATTAGTCAGATTGCTCAGGCGGTGGAATCCGGGGGAGCAGATTCTTTGGCATTGATTAATAGCGTTTGGGGGATGGCGATAGACTACCAAAGTGGCAAATCTCAGGTCAAGAAAGGAATTGCCGGATACACGGGAATCGGGATCAAGCCCATAGCACTCGCCCTGACTTATAAGGCAGCTCAAAAAGTAGATATCCCCATCCTGGCGATGGGTGGAATCTACAATTGGCAAGATGCCCTGGAATTCATCTGGGCAGGCGCTTCGGCTGTGGCGCTCGGCACGGCAAATTTCGTCAATCCCTTGGCGGCACCGGAGCTGATTATGGGACTAGGCGAGTATCTCTTGCAGACGGATCAAAAGATCTCGGATATCATCGGGAAAGTGAGTTTCTAGGAAAGAGCACGATATAGCTCTCGAATGTCCTTGAGCTTGTGTACCTTCTTGTTTGCCTTGATCTTGGCATAGGCTGAGACATAGATCTTTGAGTATCCCAGCTTGCTGGCTTCTGAGATTCGGATCTCTTGTTGGGATACAGGGCGAACCTCTCCATTGAGGCCGACCTCACCGATGAAGACCGAGTTTTCCGGAAGAGGGCTGTCCTTGAGGCTGCTGATAATGGCTGCCAGGATAGACAGATCCAAGGATGGATCTGAAGATCTGATCCCTCCTGCAAGATTGATGAAGACGTCATTGTTTCTCAGATATAGGGATAGACTTTTTTCCAAAATGGCCAAAAGTATCGCCAGCTTCTTTTGCTCAAGCCCAACGACAACTCTTTGGGGGGTGCCATAATTTGATCCCGTGGCAAGAGCCTGAACCTCCACAATGAAGCTGCGGCTACCTTCCACAATGCATCCGATCGAGGCACCGATCTGAGACAAATCATTGCTAATAAAAATGGATGACGGATTTTCAGCAGGGATCAAGCCAAGATTGGTCATTTCAAACAGCCCGATCTCATTGGTGGAGCCAAAGCGGTTTTTAACAGCTCTGAGGATTTTGAATTGATTTCTCATCTCACCTTCAAAGTATAAAACGGTATCAACCATATGTTCCAATATCTTGGGCCCTGCCACGTAGCCTTCTTTGGTCACGTGTCCCACCATGAAGATAGGAATTCCAGTGCTTTTGCTGCATCTTAGGAGCCTGTTTGTGCTCTCTCTTAGCTGTGAGATGCTCCCCGGGATGGAATCAATTGAGCTGAGGCTGATGGACTGGATGCTGTCCACGATGGCAAGATCAGGAGATTCTTCATCGATCGAAGTAATGATGTGTTCCGTATCATTTGTGCAGAGCAGAAGTATGTTCTCACTGTCGACTTGAAGCCTTTTGCTACGAAGGTGGATCTGATTTGCGCTTTCCTCTCCAGAACAGTACAAGACTTTCTTTTGGGCTTTTCCAAGCCACTGTGCGAGTTGTAGCATCAGGGTGGATTTTCCGATTCCAGGTTCGCCTCCGATGAGGATGAGCATGCCCGATACTATCCCACCACCCAATACTAGGTCAAGCTCACTATTCCCGGTTGGCATTCGTTTAAGATCTGTGCTATTGAGCGTGGCTATCTTCTGAGCTCTGGCCATGGTATGTCCGGTCATGCTGTTGACTGCTTTTCCCAGAATTCGGCTGCTTTCTTTCATGGTGCTCCAGCTTCCACAATTTGGGCATTTTCCTGCCCACTTGCTTGATTCAAATCCGCAGTCGGTACACACAAAGCTATTTGGCATCAAGTACTCTCCAAAATTCATTTTGTGTCATATGCTCATAAAGCCTCAATTTGGCAAGGAAATTTTGGCTTGATCTTTTGCAATCTAGATTTGGATCAAATGCAAAAAGGGGGATGGGAAAAAAGTGATGAATTTCCCTTGACGGAATACTGGGTATCGAAAATAATCAACACATAGTCTGATTTTGATCTTTAGGGGGTTTGATGAAAAACTACTTCATGGAGACTCATCACCACGAATGGGTTCTTGCAAACAAGCTTGGTGGCTATGCGTTGGGGACAGGGAACCTGATCAACCAGCGTAAGTACCATGGCCTATTGATAGCGGGAGACTCGAAGTCAAATCGCAATCATCTAGTAGCCGGAATCGAGGAAAAGGTGGAGTGGCGCGGTGAAACAATACATCTGGATAGCAACAACTATAGCAATTGTATCTATCCTGAAGGTTTTCTACACTTAGTAAAACCCTGGTTAAGGCCATATCCGGCTTTCTTGTATTCAGCTTTGCCGCATCAAAATGAGATCCTCATCCTCAAAGAGATCATGATGGACGAGCTAAGCAATAGCACTCTTATACGCTATACAAATCTTGGCAGCCACAAACTGCACTTTCAATTTCATCCAAAGTATACGATGAATCCGCATCATGAGATCAATCCCCACGGAAGTCTGGATTTTACCGAGTATGATATAGATCTGAAGTCTTCAGAGCATTTTAGTAGTTGCAGTGCTACTCGCAAAGACAATGGCATCCAGGTGCATTGTTCGGCGGAGAAAGCTAAGATTTTTAGCAATCGGTATGTCTATTATAATGTATACTATCCTTGGGAAGTGATGAGCGGCTATGCTGGAATCGGAGATCAGATCAGCCTTTTTGAGCTTTCCTTTGATCTGGTGCCCAATGAGTCCATCCAGATCATCTTTAGCGATGCTCCCATAGACCACCATCAGATCTTGGCAAAACGCATTGTTGATCGATATCAATCCCTGCCCTTGCCGGCTGATTTTCCGAAGCAAGCATCACCGGGAGATTCCCTCTTGGAGAGCCTTGATTATGATGATGAGCTACTTTTTGATCGTCAGCAGTATCTCAAGATCTTGGAGACGGCATTGATGGATTTTGTAGGGGCGGATGACGTCGTCGCGGGATATCCATTTTATGGGGCTTGGGGCAGAGACAGCATGGTCGTGCTAAACACACTTTTGCACTCTGACAAGCAAAGAATTGAGATAGCTGAACGCATCCTGAGCAGATATAGTCGCCACATTAAAAACGGCTTGATTCCCAATGTCTTTGCCGAGTCGGGGCGGGAAGCGAATTATGACAGCATTGATGCAACTTTGTGGTACGTAATTCTACTTTGGAAGCTAGGGAAGATCAAAGCGAGCAAGGTCTACTGGAAAGAGGTAATTCATCTGACTGAAGATATCTTCAGATCCATCCTAGAATTTCCGAATCACCCCTTTAATATCCGAGAAGATGGATTGATCGAGCTAGAACCATCCTTTTCCCATGGGACATGGATGGACGTTCGGATAGACGGCAAGGCTGTCACTCCGCGGTGGGGGGCTCCTGTGGAGATTAACGCTTTGTGGTACAATGCTCTGTCTTCATATGAGGCAATGTGCAAAGCATACAGCGCTATGGCTGAAGAATATCGGCCCAAACAAGACTATCTTCTTTTCAAGGATAGAGTATACTCTTCCTTCGACAAGTTTTGGACCGGAGAATATCTAGCAGATAGACTTGAGGGAGATAAGCCAATCATAGAGATTCGCCCCAATGCCATCATCGCACTGTCGCTGCCGTGGTCAGTCTGCTCGCAAGAGATCATGAAGAAAGTGTTTAAGCGTGCAAAAGAAGAGCTGCTAACGCCATATGGTATTCGCACACTGAGTCCTCGGGATCCCCGTTTTCGCAAGAAGTATTATGGAACTCAGGTCCAAAGAGATCTCAGCTACCACAATGGCAGTGTCTGGGCTTGGCTTTTGGGAGCATTCTGCGGATTATATCTGAAGCTGTATCATGGCGTCAAGAGTAATGCTGAGATGGTGGAGGAAATGGGTTCGTTTGTAAAACAACTCAGGCATGGTTTTATGAAGGGGCATATCGCCTCCGTTGCCGAGGTTTGGGATGGAGACAAGCCGCATTTCCCCAAAGGAGCTCCCGCCCAAGCATGGAGCGTTGCTGCTTTGTACAACATTGAGACTTATATATACTCACTGGAGAGACGGAAATGAAGATATTGATGTTTACATGGGAATTCCCACCCCTGATCTCCGGTGGACTGGGCATGGCTTGCTATGGGATGGTGAAAGCCCTTTTGGGACTTGGCATCAAGATTGACTTGGTCCTGCCCACCAAAGAAATGGTTTATTTCCCATTGGAAAAACCCGGCGATGTTGACACTCTGCCCGCGGTCTTTTTTGAGCAAAGCAAGCAGCTGCGCTATACAGCACAGACCTTTGTGACTCTCGAGGAAAGACTGGAGTATATCGGCATCTCAGATGATCCCGAGTCCTACTTTCAGCTTTCTGATATCAAGCAGTATGTCCAGAGCATCAAAAAGGAATATTGGATATCCGAAACCGCATCGGTGCAGGAGCATGAGCTTCTGCAGCAGATGACGGATAGTCTTGTGGGCGAGGAGGATCTCATCCATAAGATCCAAGAGTTTACCATGCGATCTGAGCGATTTGCCCGGGTCTTGGATTATGATCTGATCCATGCTCATGATTGGCTGACTTATCCGGCGGGGATGCTTGCTCGGAGAATTAGCGGGAAACCGTTGGTTACTCATATCCATGCGACCGAATTTGACAGAGCTGGTGGCCCGGGGGATGAGCGTGTGCACAAGATAGAACACTCAGGAATGCGTTTTGCAGACCAAGTGATAGCCGTTTCAGAGTATACCGCTCAGATGATCATGAGCCGATATCGTATCGACTCCGGCAAGATCAAGATTGTTCACAATGCCTTTTCTGTCCCGGATGATGCGGTGCGCGGTAAGAAGCGGATCTTTAAGGGTCCGGTGATTCTATTTTTGGGTAGGATCACTCTGCAAAAGGGTCCTGATTACTTTTTGGATATAGCCCACAAAGTGCTCCAGTCGCATCCGGAAGCTCGCTTTATCATGGCAGGAACAGGTGACATGGGAAGAAAGCTACTGCGTCGCTCAGCCAGCCTTAAGCTCCAAAATAGATTTCTTTTTACCGGCTTCCTCAATAGAAAGCAGGTGGAAAGGATTCTGAGAGCATCAGATATATATGTCTTGCCATCTGTCTCCGAACCATTTGGAATCAGTCCCTTGGAAGCTATGGCATTTGGGATTACTTCGATCATATCCAAGCAGTCCGGGGTTGCAGAAGTCGTGAATCACGCTTTTAAGATTGACTTCTGGGATACAGATCTTTGGGTCGAAACCATCAATCATCTCATCGCCAATCCCGAGAAGTGCATCAAGATGGGTATAGATGGAATGCATGAAGTAAACAAGATCCAATGGAACGATGCAGCCGTCAAGATTCGGAACTTGTACATAGCCACTCTCGCAGAGTATATCCGAAACCAAGAATAGAGGGAGAACCGATGCTCAATATAGTATTTTATTTTCAAGTGCATCAGCCATATCGCTTGAACCACTTTAACGTTCTGGACATCGGCAGTGACTCATCGCTGTTTGACGATAGGCTCAATAAAGAGGTCATGCTAAAGGTGGCTCAGAAGTGTTATCTGCCCACGAATAAACTCTTGCTGGAGCTGATTAAGGCTCATGAAGGAAGATTTAAGGTAGCGTTTTCCATCACCGGCACTGCGATCGAGCAGTTTAAGTTATACAGCCCTAAGACCCTGGACTCTTTCAAAGAACTCGTGAATACAGGGTGTGTCGAACTATTAGGGGAGACGTATTATCATTCATTGGCGTTTTTGTATGACAGGGATGAGTTTCTGGATCAAGTCAGTATGCATCGAGAGCTTATGCAGCAAGAATTTGGCTATCATACTCAAACCTTCCGCAACACTGAATTGATCTATCAGGACAGTCTTTCGGATATAGTCTATGAGATTGAGGGGTTTAAAACCATCGTCACAGAGGGAGTGGACCGGATTCTTCAGTGGCGCTCACCTTTGTATGCGTACAAAAATTATAGCAAACGCAT
Organism: uncultured bacterium; assembly: GCA_937960795.1. Classification (GTDB taxonomy): domain Bacteria; phylum Cloacimonadota; class Cloacimonadia; order Cloacimonadales; family Cloacimonadaceae; genus UBA5456. The sequence continues at coordinate 85,226 of CALGPA010000002.1, forward strand.
GAACCTGCTCTTGAAATACTATCAATTGGCGGATGACATCGCATTTAGGTTCTCCAATCGTGATTGGCCGGAGTATCCTCTGACTGTCCAGAAATTTGTGCACTGGATCGACAAGCTGTCTTTGGGAGAGCATAAGGGGCGCAATCAGTTTCTCAATCTCTTTATGGATTATGAGACCTTTGGAGAGCACCAATGGGCGTCCAGCGGAATCTTTGACTTTATGCGTCACTTCCCCTCTGAGATCCTTAAGCACTCTCATCTGGGCTTTGTCACACCCCAAGAAACAGCTGATTTGGCAAACTATCAACAAGAATCCATATCATTCCCCGAGCCTGTTTCATGGGCAGATGAGCAGAGAGATCTTTCAGCTTGGCTGGAAAACGATATGCAGCATAATGCTATCGAAACGCTCTATGGCCTGTTTGAAAAGATCAGAATCAAGGGCGATGAAGAGCTTCTGCGAACCGCTCGCCTTCTGAGTACTTCAGATCACTTTTATTATATGTGTTCCAAATACTTCCAAGATGGAGACGTGCACAAATACTTCTCACCATACGATTCCCCGGATCAGGCATACATATATTATATCAATGCTTTAGCAGAATTGGAAGAAAGGCTAATGAGGTAAGCCATGAAAAAAGGAAAAGTTCTTATCCTAGAAGATGATGTCGTTTTAGCAGATCAGATAGCCCTTGTCCTAAACAGATATTCATATGAGGTCTTGGTCACGCCAAACTCAGATATATTCTTTGAGGAGCTTCGTATATTCAATCCTGATGTCATACTTTTGGATGTCTACCTGGTAGGAAGCAAACTCAATGGCATACAGGTACTTAAGCAGTTAAAAGAGAAAATGGACTTGAACTATAAGGTCATAGTCATTTCCGGAGAAGTGACTACCGCCCAAGTTCAAGAGATCCGAGCCTTGGGAGCATATCATTTCATTGAAAAGGGTGGAAGCTTTAGCACAAACCAGCTGCTGCTACATATCGACAACGCGATCACACTCAAAAGACAAGAGGAAGAACACATCGGTTTGCAGATTGAGTACATCAATCTAAAGAAGCAGTTTACCAGATCTTTTCCATTAATTGGTGAGTCTGAGGCTATCAAAAAAGTCAGGGATCAGATCCATAAACTTGCTGAGGTTGACGAAGATCTCTTCTTGGTCGGAGAGACCGGGACCGGGAAAGAAGTGGCCGCAAACTATTATTACATCAGTTCACGACGCTTTGGTAAGCCATTTCACACTCTAAATTGCTCGACCCTGACCGAAACGTATATCGAGAGTGAGCTCTTTGGCCATATGAAGGGAAGTCTTCCAAATGCCACCGGTAACAAGATTGGTTTCTTTGAAGAATGCAGCAATGGCCTCCTTTTTTTGGACGAGGTGACTCATCTGAACCCATTATCACAATCCAAGATACTTCGTGCAATCGAAAACAAAGAGATTCAGGTCGTCGGTGGTGCAATGAAGAAGGTGAATACCCGGCTCATCTTTGCAACAAATTCTACCATGAACAGACTGGTAAATTCGGAGTCTTTTCGCAAGGACCTGCTCTTTAGGATCGAAGGGAACATTGTAGAGCTGCCTCCGCTCAGAGAAAGGGGAGATGACATCCTGCTGCTCATGAGTTTTTTCCTGACCAACTTCTCAGTCAAATACAATATCAATGATCAACTGGACCTTGTGAGCCTCAAGGATTCGCTTTTGGCATATGACTGGCCGGGCAACATTCGGGAGCTTAGAAACTTTTGTAAGTTCATCATGATCAATGAAGAGAATATCACAAATTCGATCATCATGAAGCATCTGGAGCACAAGATTAATGGCTTTGAGCCTGAGCGCGATGTCGATACCTCCAAGTATATGCATATTCGAAACCTAAAAGAAAGCATGGCAGAATATGAAAAAGATTATCTTTTGTACCATCTGGAACGCAATAAGTGGCAAGTCTCAAAAACCGCTCGTAGCATAGGCATAGAGCGTACGACGCTGTACAAAAAGATCAAACAGCTTGGCATAAACACTCGAGGGGTTGAAGAATAAATGCTCAAGGACAATCTTGGTTTACGCGTTTTTGCGATGTTTTTGGCTGTTATCCTGTGGATGCAGTCAATTCTGGTGTCAGAGCAAAGAAGCGTTGTCTCGTTCCCACTTACTCTTCGCGATGTTCCTCTGGGAATCACTTTAGAAAACATTCCGGAGCAGCTTTCCTTCAATGTTCGCGGCAAGGGCTTGGATATACTGCGTATGATACTCAGCAAGCCCACTGTGTCGATCGACGCCAGCATGATCTCAGTCAATACAGATCAGATACCTTTGCAAGACTACATCATAGATTTGCCCGAAAACATCAACGTGAGCTTCCTGGGTCCCAGCGACGCTGAACTGCTAAATATCCAGGCTGATGTTTTTCATCAAAAGTCAGTTCCCATCAGACTTGACTTTGCAAACACATACACCCAAAATAGACTTTCTGAGATGACATATCGGATCACACCGGAAACTGTGACGATCTTCGGCTCCAGATCCAGACTCCAGAACATCAGCATGATTCTCACTCAATCCATCGATCAGGAGATACTCAGTGCCGGAAGAGCGGAGATAAACCTGGTGCTGCCTTATGATGATGTGTCCTTGTCGGAGGATAGTGTTACACTCAGCATATCCGGGATACAAGAAGCAACCAGAGTCTTTACTGATGTATCCCTTCCTGCAGGCCATATCCCTTCCCGAATTGCCGTCAGATTGCAAGCTCCGGCGTCGATACTGGAAAGGATCAGTGAAGACGACATTGCTGCATCTGTGATGGTAAATGCCGATGAATCCGGCCTGTATCCGATCATGATTGTGGTGCCGGAAAACGTGCAGGTCATTGCCGTAACTCCTGATCGAGTAAGGAAACGCCAATGAGCTTGATTTTGGCTTTTGAATCCTCCTGTGACGACACTTCCGTAGCGATATTAGATACGGATTACAAGGTTCTTGCGAATCTCATCTCATCTCAGCCCGAGCACCTAGATTTTGGAGGCGTTCTGCCAGAGCTAGCTTCCCGTCTGCACATGAAGAACATCATGCATCTTTCGGATTTGGCCTTGAGTCAAGCCGGAGTGACTCTCAATCAGATAGACGCTATAGCGGTGTCCATCAATCCCGGACTCATCGGCTCTCTGATAGTCGGCCTCTCCTTTGCCAAAAGCCTCGCTTGGGGGCTGGGCAAACCGCTGATTACTGTGAATCATCTTTTAAGCCATGTGTTTGCGAATTACATTGACCACCCGCGGCTGGAGACGCCCTTTTTGGCTTTGGTAGTATCCGGAGGGCACACAGAGCTTGTGCATTTCAAGACTGATAGGGATTTTGAAGTCGTGGGTAAGACACTAGATGATGCCGCCGGAGAGACTTTTGACAAAGCTGCCAAGCTCATGGGCTTGGGTTTCCCGGGAGGTCCCATCATCGACAAGCTGGCAAAAGGAGGTGACCCCAAGTTCATCAAGCTGCCCTATCCGCTTCCGCAAAAGGATAACTTCAATTTCAGCTATAGCGGGCTTAAGACAGCTATCCGAACATACATCAAGAGCCAAGAGCCTGATCTTTTGATCAAGCACCAAACCGACATTGCCGCAAGTATCCAGGAAGCCATCGTGAACCCACTGATAAACAAGACAGTAAGGAAAGCTCAAGAGCTTCAGCTTGATCGAATCCTCATAGCAGGAGGAGTAGCTGCAAACAGCGCTCTGCGTAGTGGACTACTTAAGAAAGCGGGTGCCTGCAAGATCCAAGTATATTATCCAAGCCTCAAGCTATGTATGGACAATGCCGCGATGGTCGCCGCTGCAGCCATTCCAAAATATAAAGCGGGACTCTTTGCAAAGCTGGATGTGAACGCAAACTCAATCAAGGGAACACGTCTGCTATAGTTGATCTATGATCATGATGGACATAGTCACAGCTGTTTTGGCATGCTTTTCAACAATGCAAAAGATGGAGATCATAATGGCATGATAGGCAGTGACAAAGCCACTTGTGTGTCGTCTGAGTGTAAGATTTTCCTTGTCTTTTTTTCAATGCACTAAATAACGGGAACAAAGAATAATCCTAAGAGGAAAAAGGAAATGAATCTATCAAGCAGAGCTCAAAACGTGCAAGCTTCCCCGATTCGGAAGCTGATGCCTTACGCCATTGGCGCTAAAGCAAAGGGTATCAAAGTATATCATCTGAATATCGGACAACCGGATATTCCCACACCTCCGCAGATGATCCAAGTCTATCATGAGTTTTCAGACAAAGTGCTGGCCTATGGACCTTCTCAGGGACTTGATATCTATCAAGGAAGCCTGGTTCGATATTACAACAAGCATGATATCAAGCTTGAAAAGAGGGATATCATCGTCACCACGGCAGGTAGTGAAGCGATCACTTTTGCCATGCTGGTAGTAGCAAATGAAGGAGATGAGATTATCGTCCCGGAACCATTTTATACAAATTACAATGGCTTTGCTACAATGGCATCGATCAATATTCGTCCCATTACCACTCATGCTGAAGACGGATTTGCTTTGCCGGATGTATCAGAATTTGAGAAACTGATCAATAACAAGACTCGCGCCATTATGCTATGCAATCCCGGCAATCCAACGGGCACGGTGTATAGCAGAGAAGATCTCATTCGCATCGCGGAGCTTTGCAAAGAGCACAGCATTTACCTTATCTCAGATGAAGTATACAGGGAGTTCATCTATGATGGCTTGACTCACACCAGCGTACTCTCACTTCCCGGATTTGAAGAGCAGACCATCATGGTGGATAGTGTTTCAAAACGCTATTCTGCCTGCGGAGCTCGCATCGGCTGCATGATTTCAAAAAACCGTGCAGTCATGGAGGCAACTCTGAAGTTTGCTCAGGCTCGTCTATGCCCGCCAACTGTGGATCAGTTAGCTGCAAATGCGTGCGTCTATCTTCCTGATAGCTATTTTGATGAGATGGTCTCTGAGTATCAATCCCGCAGAGATCTCGTCTTTGAGGAGATCTCATCGATAGAAGGTGTAATCTGCAAAAGGCCATCAGGAGCCTTTTATGTAGTTGCAAAACTTCCCATTGAGGACGCCGAAGACTTTGTGATTTGGCTTTTGTCAGAATACCATCTGGACAATGAGACAGTCATGGCTGCTCCTGCGGAAGGCTTTTATGCCACTCCCGGATTGGGGCGCAATGAACTTCGCTTGGCCTATATTCTCAACAAGGAAGAGCTTAAAAAAGCCATGAAGATCTTCAAAGAAGGCCTGAAGGAATACCGTAAGATAAAGAAGTAATCTATGAGTGATAAGATTCTGGCGCGTTATATCTTGGAAGGCTTGATGCACAATGTCAATAACCATATGAATCTGATCTTAGGTTATTCGCAGAAGCTGAGCAAGAGCCATCCCGAGATCAAAGAAGCTCAAAAGATTTTCAATGCCGGGATCTTGATCGATGATGCCTTGAAGGATCTTTCCCGCCAGCTTTGGGAGAGATCCTTCTCATATTATGAGGAACTTGACCTCTGCTCCTGGCTGCAAGCTGAGCTTGACTATCTACAGAACTACCTGCCGATCAAGCACCAAGTGGTTTTTGAGATTAACAACATAGTCGAAAGCAAACAGGTTTTTATCTCAAAGCTTGATTTGGCAATGTGGTATGAATCCCGCTTGCTTATTCTAAGCGGAATGGCACAGACCATGAAGCTCAAAACAGGAGTGATCGATCATGAAGGAAATCCCGCTTTGTATCTCGCTTTTTCTCTCGAGCTATCCCCGGAGCAAATTGATGAGCTCCTAGCGGAACTGGTCTGTGAATTGATCGGAGACAGGCACTTTCCAATCATTTCCCGGTGGGATAATCAAAACAAACAACTGCTTGGAGTGATCCATGAAAGATAAACACAGTATACTGATCGTTGATGACTCGCAGGACAGCTTGGATCTGATTAGTTCCCAACTGATTGGAACATATACTGTGACTGCTGTAACCAGTCTGACCGAAGCCCGACAAAAGCTGGAATCAAGCAGATTTCATGTAGCGATTGTGGATCTAGTCTTGCCCGGTGAAAACGGCTTGGATCTGATCAGCGAGATATCCATAAAATATCCTTATACTGCGGTGATTGCCGTGAGCGGACAGGCGTCCATCGGCACTGCTGTTCAAGCCATGAAGCTCGGTGCCGGAGAATTCATCGAAAAGCCAATCCGAAATCTTGATCTTATCAATATCCTAGTCGAAAAGACACTTCAAGCCCAATGGCTGATCCAAGAGAATAGACGGCTTAGCGCGATGGTGCACAAGGAGCTCGATACTGATCTCATCATCGGAAACAGCACCCCCATTCAAAGCTTGATCCAGAAGGTTAAGAAGATTGCGGCATTGGACACCTTGGCTCTCATCACCGGAGAAACAGGCGTGGGGAAGAGCGTCTTTGCCGAATTGATCCATAGAAACAGTCCTAGACGTCAAAACAAGATGGTTTCTGTCAATTGCGGCAGCCTTACCGAGACGCTTTTGGAGAGCCTGCTGTTTGGGCATAAGCGTGGAGCTTTCACCGATGCTCATCGGGACAAGATTGGATACTTTCAGGAAGCAAATGGTGGCACCTTGTTTTTGGACGAGATAACCGAGACCTCTTTAGCTTTCCAAGTGAAGCTGCTCAAGGTTCTGGAAAGTGGCATTTTCCGAGCAGTCGGAGGCGACAGTGATCTTTCCACGGATACCCGGATTATCGTAGCTACAAACAAGGATATCAAAGCCATGGTAGAGCAAGGGACTTTTCGAGAGGATCTATACTATCGTCTGAATGTGATCACTCTTCATATACCCCCCCTCAGGGAAAGGCGGGATGATATACGCATCCTGGCCAGTTCATTCTTGCAAGAGTTTTGCAAAAAATATCACAAAAACGAGCTGAAGCTTTCCCCGGGTGTGCTATCCATCCTGCTCAACCACGAGTGGAAAGGCAATGTAAGAGAACTTAGAAATGCCATTGAACATGCCGTGATCCTGGCAGAAAACAAAGTCATTCAGCCTGAAGACTTGCCGGAGAACCTCGAGCTTAAGGTTGAAGATCCTGAGATCATGCCGGATTTGATCAATGTCAAATGGGCAGAAGCAAAAGAGATATTTAGCAGGCGATACATCGAGAACCTCTTGTCCAAAACCAAAGGGAATATCCAGCGAGCTGCAGCCATCGCGGATGTGACCCGTGAGAATCTGTACAAGAAATGCCTAAAGTTGGATATCGATTGGCGCGAATATCGAAAATCAGTTCAATCAAATAATGGTGGTGAGAAATGAAAACTAAATGGAAGATTTCCCCGTATCTATATCTGTTACCTGCTTTGGTGATCGTAATAGCTTTCCGCTTGGTCCCAATCGTGATGAGTCTCCTACTCTCATTTTTCGATTGGTCCCTCCAGGGAACCGGAAACTTCATTGGCCTAGAAAACTATCAAACTATGCTCAAGGATCCTGTCTTCTGGCAATCCATGGGCAACACCTTCTGGCTCGTGATTGTCTTGGTGCCGGCATCGATTGTGTTTTCACTGATGTTTGCAGTACTGCTAAATAGGATAAAGTACTTCAAGAGTCTGTTTCGGATAGTCTATTTTATGCCGTTTGTGACGTCTTTGGTGGCCGTGTCAATCGTCTGGAAACTGATCTTCAATGAACAGACCGGTCTGATGAACACATTTTTGGGATATGTAGGGATATCTCCCCAAGGCTGGCTGGCAGAGTCCCGCGGAATCTTCCTCTTAATGTTTGAAGGCTCTGGAATAGAGAATCTACCAAGATTCTTTCATGGCCCCTCACAAGCACTTTTTGCCATCATCATCATGACGGTTTGGAAAGGCCTAGGCTACAATACTATCATCTACTTAGCCGGCCTACAAAACATATCCAAGGTATACTATGAAGCTGCCGAGATTGATGGTGCCAGCAAAGGCAGACAGTTTTGGAACATCACTGTTCCACTCATCTCGCCGACCACCTTTTATGTACTTATTATGACTACTATTACCAGCTTTCAGACTTTCTCGCAGATCTATCTGATGACCGACAAAGGCGGTCCGCTAAATACCACCAAGCTCATCGTTTACTATATATACGAGAAAGGTTTTGACGTGCTTGAGATGGGCTATGCATCAGCTGTAGCTCTGGCACTCTTTGTTTTGATCTTGGCGCTTACTATCTTCCAGCGCAGAATGGAAAAACACGTTAATTACTAGGGGGAGAAATGGATAAGCTAAGAACTACTATCACCTACCTGATACTAATCATTTTCGGTCTTACCATGGTCATCCCCTTTATATGGATGCTCTCAACGGCATTGATGACCCAATCCGAGTTTAATAAACAGGAAACCCTTTTCATCCCCAAAGAAGAGTACTTCGTTTGGAATAATGATGGCACTGAGGAGAGGATTCTGTTGGTAATGGAGAAAGAGGAAACCAGCATCATCCATATCTTGGATGAGAATCTGGAGATCGCAGAGGAATACAAGGAAGTGCCCAGCTCACAGGTTGAGCGAGTCTATCGAAAGCCAACCTTCGAATTCTCAAACTTCGTGAAAGCCTTCCAAAAGGTGCCCTTTGCGCTTTACTTCAAAAACACCATCTATGTGAGCGTGATGAGCCTCATCGGAGTACTCTTTACTTCGCTTTTGGCAGCATATGCTTTTGCTCGCATGGAGTTTAAGGGACGGGATTTCTTTTTCTTCCTTTTTCTTTCCATGATGATGGTGCCACAGCCCATTTATATGATTTCTTCATATGTGCTCTTGGACAAACTAAACTGGCTGGACACCTACAACGCGCTCATCATCCCTTGGACGGCAAATATCTTCACCATCTTCCTGTTTAGACAGCACTTCAAGGCTCTTCCCAAAGAACTCTTTGATGCTGCTTCCATAGATGGCTGTTCCACCTTTGGTATGCTTTGGAGGATAGTAGTGCCCCTTTCAAAGCCCATTATCGCCACAGCCTCCATTTTTTCGCTAATCTCTAGTTGGAATAGCTTTATGTGGCCATTGGTAATGATTAACCGTCCGGAGCTTCGAGTTTTGCAAGTGGGACTCAGCTATTTCAATCAAGAAGCTTCCACGCAGACCACTCTTTTGAT
>CALGPA010000003.1 GCA_937960795.1 uncultured bacterium
CTGACCGTCGGCGCGTGCAGCGACGGGAGCTGGGCCACGATGGCCTTGACGGTGCCGGAACAGTAGGTAAACTGACCGAAAGACCTGCCAGCCATCAGAGCTTTGGTGTAAGAGTATCCGGGCCTGGCGCTGAGCCTGAGTATGCTAATGAACGATATATCATATCACCTGATTGCTATGATGCTTACTTAAGGACTGTTCAGTATATCAAGGATGAAAAGGATGGTCATCTGCAGGATCATCCGCAGAAAAAGAACTTTAATTGTGCCGATTTCATTAAGAATGTGAAACAGAACAGCAATCTAAAGGAAGGCGATCTAATCTTTTTTGAAGTCTTAACTAAAGATGAAACCAAGGTAATCACTTTCGGAAAGCATTACAGATACCGCTGGGCTTTTAGTAGGTCTTTGCATGATTTTGACCAGGACTACCAGGCTGAGAATGCCGAAAGTATCAAGGGTGGTTTGCTAAACAGGATTGAGGAAATGTTTGGTTATTCCAGTGAGAATATGGATATTCCTTACAAGCAAAGGGCCAAGTCAGCCAAAGTGCATTTCTCTTGCGCTGTTCATGAAAGCGGGACAGGCAAAAGCAAAGATATGTGGCTTCCTCGCGCAGGATCTCCCAAACCATCATCCTATGAGTTTTATCTAAAAGAAAACTTCACTGCCGATAAACACGTTTTGCTAAGCACATTTGGCGACCCGGCTCGGGAAGACCATAAAGTAGCTCCAAGGTTATCAGGCAGAAAGTTTTATTACCGAAAAAGAACGATTAGCACCGCTTTAGAAAGTGACGGCATGATCAAGCTGGTAAATGTGCTTTCACCCAGCTCAAGCGTTTTACCAAAATTCACATTCCACGTATACTATGAAAACCTCAGGCCGATTGAACTGAAACTTCTATGCTTCGCGCTAAACTTAGGTCAAAACATTGAACCTAGTGTTCTAAACATGGATCCTACCGGGGTAGAAGTTACTGTTTCCAAGGATGGACAGAAACCAGAACCTCTGCTGTGTCATCAGATCGGTTATGGCAAAAACCATGGCATGGGAGCGGTAAAAGTAGTCATTGAAGAAAAGGATGGCAAAGCAATTGTTCATAGGTTTAAGCTAAATCATGAAACCGGCAGACTCCTTGAGTTTCATAGAAGTTGCACTCCCAGGAATTTCGAAAAGGGCGCTCTATACGACTTATGTAAGCTATATAGAGACCCCAAGCATTACCCGAGCTTCAAGGGTGATATCTTCACCTGGCATACAACAACAAAGAATTCTGATTTGAAGAAAAGGAAAAACTAATCTGGAACTCAGGCTAATGCAATAAACGCCAGAATGTCAACTGCGGGATTAGATACCAAATCCCCCTGATCCCGCAGTTCAAATTATGCAAGATATAAGGGAGTTTAACATGGGAAACGTGTTATTTTTTGCCATAGGTCATCGAGACCTGCAGGCTATCTATGATTTACCAAATGGGAATAAGAGAAGATCCGGAGGCAAGATAAAGGATATACTTGATCAAAAGGACTCATTGCCGCTAACGAATGGCATTGGAATCAGAGAACTCAGACGAGATGAGAAAAAACCGGAGACACCAAATGGGCTTTGCTTCCCCATTTTTGACAAGATTATGGCTTATATAGCCAGCAGGAAGATCAAGACTCTGGACTATCTTTTCATACTTAGTACGGATCGATCTCAGGTTTTGCCTGTATTGCGTAGCATCAAAGCAAAATGGGAAGAGGATCTGGAAAACTTGCCTGAACTCTATGATTATCTGGATCAAGGAATGATTAGATGGATAGAAGATGACCATAGCACACCCACCGCTAAATTTCTGAAAGAGTGCATCACAGAAGGCAGAATCTATCAAGATGCTGTGCAGATCCGGAACATCGTGATCCTGAAATTGGGAAGCTACAAAGTCTTGCAACCCATTATGAAAATTAATATCACCAAGCCCATCAAGCAAGAGATCCTGGAATTGGCGGATATCAATACTCTGGACTTTTTTGAACAGGAAGCATACTATGCCCTGAGCCCCTATTTTGCAGAACTTGAAGATGCCCAAATACTTCTGGGAACACACGCGGGAGGAATGCCGCTCTTGCATCGGGCATTGGATAATGTGCTTCAAAATTGTGTCGGTCATGCTGAATACAAAAGGATCTTTACCAGTGAATACCTATCCTATAAGGAGGATAAAAAAACCGAACACAAGTTCCTGGACTATATCGGGCAAATGAACCACAGTGTGATAAATATGCAATGGGATCGCGCGCAGCTCTGCCTTGACATGATCAGAAGGCACTATCCCGAATTGCCGGCATTAGTAAACTACAAAGGCTTGGAAAGAGCTATCAAGGAAGGCAAGGAGCTGTGGGAGACCAAAGGATCATGGTTCGAGCGCTTTACTGCCCACATCTTTCGGGCTATCTATACCGACAGCTTCAATGAACTGGTAGTATGGATTTCCAGCATGGAGCAAGCGGCTAAGCTGGATCTTGCAGCAAAGCAAATTGGGATATTATGGAAAAGCGTGGATATTGAAAAAAGCAAGGTTGAATTGCTGGAGCCCATCGGGCATGAGAGGTCTCTTGATCTGGATGTGTTCAAGCTGATCGGTCGGATTCCCAAAGAAAAGATTCTGAAGGCTTTCGAAGATTATATAGCTGTGTTTGGAGACCATACTGAGGGCTGGGAAGACCCTGATTGGCATGCTATACGTAAAATGAGAAACAAGCTGATGCATAACGGTATAGCTCCGGCTGTAAATCAGCAGAATAGAGCTCGCGTATATGGATTCCTGAACTTATCCCCGGAAGCTGTGCGACAGGTCAAGCTGGCAATCGGCAACAGGGATTTGGCATCAATTATCAAGTTTGAAAAGGCTTGTTTGGCGAATGTTTTCTTCGCGCCTTTGGGCAGGATAGTCAATTTCAGCAAGGACATGCTAAAGGAGCGCCAATGCAGCATCAACTGCTTCCGGGCATTACATTCGTCATAAGCGGAGTTGTAGGATGTCCACTGTGTTAATTGTGCCCATTGGCAACACAGATATTCAACTCATATACAATGCAGATGCTTGCCGTTGTCCCTTAAAAGATAATGACTCCGTAAAGGCTGTTCCTGCAAAGCTGCCCTTTGTTTACAGTTCAGATTACAAGGAGAGTGAGTTGAGCAACAGGTCGATCGCTCAAGCTGACGCTGTAACAGCAGCCAGGATTTGCACATCGATGGATTACCTGGTAAAAAAGAACATTGCCCGGCTCGATCACCTAATTCTGCTTGCTACAGACCGTGGCAAGCAGATAGACATTCTGGATGCTTTGCTTCCGCGTCTTGGAGAAGAAGAGCTAAAAGAGAAGGCAATGGTACTTCTGAAAAAAGCCTGGGATGATCCATCATTAACATCTGCACATATGATTATGTCCCTATTGATCAATAATGCCGCTGCCTTACCATTGAAGATAGAGAGGATCAGTATCATTGGCGTGGGTAGTGGAAGCTATCTTGAGAGTATATATGGATCTCAGTATTCCCTGCCCCTGCCATCGCTGGATCACCTGGATATTAATAAAGCGGATTTCTTTGATTATGAGCTCATTGAAGCCTTGCAGCCTTATCTGGCCGAACTCAATTCTGCCAAGGTGTTCACCAATGCCTGGGGCGGACTTCCCAATCTTCACAAATCCCTCTCTCGGGTACTAAATGCCTTGCTGCTCTACCCGAATGTGGAGCTCATCCACAGCACTTCTCATACCGGTTCCATTAGTCAAACAATTCCTCAGGTTAATTTCCTGGAGCTGCATAGCAATATGAATCGCGCAGCTCTGGCAATGGAATGGAGCGTAGTATATCAGGCCTTCAAAGCCATCAGAAAAGAAAAACCCGGCTACTTCCCGGAGGCCTGTGTAACGCGGATGACGAAACTGATTGAAAGGGTTGAGGCAGAGCAAAAGAAACCGGAAAACTGGTTTTCAAACTTCTTCGTGCTAATCCTGAAAGCGCTTTACGCTCAGGACTATAACAGTCTCTTTATCTGGCTAAAATGCATGGAGGAAGCTTGCTTTCTTGCCATCCTGGATTTGCCTGAGAATCAGAAGAAGCTATCCTACACTCTAAAAAAGAACGTAAGTCTTGTAACCTATTTTAGCAACCGGCACGGCAAGGGAAATGTGTTGCTTTTCAACGATGGCACAGCCATTATGGGCAAGTTCTCTGAAGCATGGAACTGCTTTGAAAACAATGGATCAATGAAGTTCTTGGAAGAGTATGGGAAGATGTTTTATCAGGTGCCGGATGAGACAACCGGAAACCATCAATACAATTATAACCGGCACCTTAAGAAGATTGTTGATCGGCGCAACGGACTTATCCACAATGGCCGGCCGATTCAAAAAGATCCACAGCTCATCCAATCGCTCATGGGGTTTTTAGGGATTTCCGAGACTGGCCTCGAAGCTGCAGTATTGGCTCTGAAAAGCATGGATTGGCATAGCATCTTCCGCTTTGAGCGTAAAGTTCTTACCCAAAGCAAGTTCTTTGCTCTGATGAGAAGTATTGCCGGGATTACCGATTCAGACTGGCTTCCGCTGGAGCGCAAGAGCCTGCGGTCTTACCTTAATATCATTCTCCGGGAGGATGCTTGATTCATCCGGATAAGCCTCTGTTTGATTGCAGCGATATGCGCTGAGCCAGTTTCGCCGGAAGCAGGAGCCTGTTACTCATACGGATTTTTCATGCTCCGGTTCAATTGGTAGATCAGTACCAGAAGCCCTATCACTATAGCTATCCCCTGATCAGCAATAGCGGAAAAAAACAGATAGACCAGGAAGGCGATAATCACCTCATAGATAAAAAATGTAAAAGCTCATTAAGACCATTGCACGTAAAAATGGACAAGATGTTTACTTAATTAGTTCTTGACAAATAAAATAGATGTATGATTATGGCTCTATCAATACACAGGAGCTAATCATGGAAAAGCAAACCCTAA
>CALGPA010000004.1 GCA_937960795.1 uncultured bacterium
ATCTTAAAGCATGGTCGTTCGACGAGCTGATACAGATTAGGTTGAGATGGTTGAGCACTTCGCTGTTGAGAATTTCGGTTACAGCCCAAGACAGCCACTTCAAAGTGGGGGCGGCTTGTAGCCGCCCAAAGCTCAGGTGCAATCACCCATGAACCCGCCCCATACCAGCCTTCCATAGTGGAAGCGACATCTTGTCGCGTGATTGTCACAGCAGGACGACATTATGGATGCCAAGCTCCAGCACCAGACCAGTCTTTCCGGAACCTCGTGCGCAGCACGGGGTATCCGGAATCTTAAATTCTCCCACTTCTCTGCATTGCCGGTGGCTAAAGCCGACCGGAGATCATCAATATCCCTAAGCTCGAGCTGCTGAAAACACGGCAGCTAAAGCAGCCGCCTATCATCTTCGCTTTGCTAAACTTCGGGGTCCCCGCAAAATAGCGAAGCTATTTTGTGGGGTGATTTCGGGGACCCCAGGTTATTGTGAAACGATTTCTTGAGGTAATTTCTGAGTACCTACAAATTGAGCAGCAACTTTATGGGGAAAAATGGAGCCCTCAATGAGGGCTCCATGTCTATTGGGTGAAAGAAGCCGGGGCTTATTTCATCATGATCATTTTCTTAGTGCTGGAGTATTTTCCTGCTTGCATCTTGTAGAAATAGACGCCGCTGGCGACGTTGCGTCCATTTGCGTCTACTCCATCCCAGGTGTAGCTATGCTGACCGGATTCGAGATGTCCGGAGACCAAGGTTTTGACTCTTTGTCCAAGTATGTTGTAGATATTGATATTCACAGGGCCTCTCTCTTTAAGCGAGAAGCGGATTGTGGTTGTGGGATTGAAGGGATTGGGATAGTTGCCCATCAACTCAGTAATCACCGGATTGACGCCATCCTCGTTGCTAACTTCGGTGGAGGATCCCATGAGAGACACATTAATGCTAGGGTTATCCGGGTCATCGGATGTGATGATCAGGTATCCGGCATAGACTCCTTCCTCTAGCGGACGGAAGCCCAGGTTCAATTCCAGACTTTGTCCCGGTGCCAGGACATAGCTCATATTGGGAGTAGCTCCTTCAATATCCGCATCCAAGGTGTATGGAACAGGAATCTGGATATTGCCCAGAAGTGTGGCGTCGCCTTGATTTGAGAAGCTAAATGGCATATTGATCTCTTCTCCCATGGGAACATTGCCGAAGTCCAAGTTGGTCTGCTCGACTATGATCACCGGGGCTCCTGTTTCGATAGATTCAGCGGGGAAGACCACTTCATCGATCCACACAGCGTCTTGCCCTGAGCTGACAGAATTGTCCTTGCTATATTCCCAGCGGTAGGTATTGGTGCCGCCTGCGACCATATAGCTGACTTGGCTCCAGTCGATTTCACCGCTCCATTGATTTTTGAGCTGACCATTGATGTAGAACTTGAGGACATCGTGGCTTTCTTCACTGGATACCTTTTTCCAGAAAGAAATGATGCCATCTGCAGGGTTTGTCATGGTGACGCTCATTACGGTGCTTTGATTGTGATTTATGCTTGCAGAGCGAGCAGAGTAGTTTCCTCTGTAGCTCACATTGTCAGTTGTCCAATTTCCACCGGCGAAGTTCCATGGGAAGTCCCCAAAGCCATTCTCAAAGCCATCCACCAGGATGCCGACCGTGACGTTGTAGATCTTAGTCTCAGTAAATCCGCCGTAGCTGGCAAGAGTCATGATCTGGAGCGTTGATCCGGGGCTGACTTGAGAGCTGAGAGTGACGGAATACATAGCAGTAGCTTCCGCTCCGATGGGCAGGTTCTCAAAGCTATCCAAGATCGGATTGATGATGGTAGCGCTGCCATTGATGATCAGAGATGTCTGAATCTCCGGGCTGTCTGCATGACCCTCATTGAAGAAGGGAATGCTTAGGATGAAGGTTTCACCCGGGTCTATGCGACCATTGTCATTGCCTTCAGGATCGTCTACCATGATATGTCCCCACTCAATTCTCGGGGCATTGATAGTGAGAGTATAATCATAGGCAAAGACTTCGCCATTCTCCAGATTTACCAAGACAGTGAAATCAGCATTGTACTGATCCGTTACAAAGTCCGTGATTTGGATCTCAATTCCAAGGGTAGTAGATCCGGTTTCATGGGCATCGATGTCGGATATGACCTCGGGTTCTCCGATCACAGAGATAAAAGGATCAACTGAGATCAGAGATACGGTTACGCCCTCAGCAGGATCATTACCTACGTTTTCCATCTCAACATGGATGGTGATGGTTTCGTCAAAGTCTGCCACGAGCTCATCGCTACCATCAACCTGCACTTCTGTGAGGATGATATAAGGTCCGTCAGCGGGCAAAACCTGAACTTCACCGAGGTGAGTAACGCGGTTTGAAGCGGCTATTGTGAGAGTGAGATCCATAGGCTGCGCAGGCATGGGATCGAGAGTGATCACGGCATTGCCTGCGGCATCTGCGATTGCAGAGCCATAGATCACGCCTTCAGCACTGAGGGAGAGCTTGGCATTTGCTTCCGTCTGGACGCTAAGGCTATTCATGCCGATGAGCAGGACGGGATTGTAATCAGCCACGATCTCGCTTGGATCTTGAGTTCGAGCCATGATGGAGGCATCTCCGAAGATATGCCAGTTCTTAAACTCATCCGCTCCGGCATTGCCATAGACTTCGATCATATGAGCAGATCCATGGAAGAAAAGACCACCGATGGTGTATTTTTCTTCTGCAACCAGCAGATCCACGATCTCATCTTGGGCGCGCATCGGGGGGTTCCAAGCTTGGTTGACTGTAGAGGCATACATAGCAATGGCTCCAGTGGGATTGCCATTGTTAGTAGCCCTCAGCCAAGCTTCGGCAAAGCAGGTGGTGCTCACAAAGTTTCCGTTTACGCATGCGACAGATACGATAAAGGGCAGTTCAAATTCATTAACAAGGTTATTTACAGCGGTGTTATTGAAACCAGTAGTTGACCAGGAGGTGTTTGATCCATGACCGGTGTAGTTGATTATCCCGCGGCCGTTATTGACGCTGTTTGCTACCTGGGCGGAAGTAGCCCCGAAGTTTTGATACAATTGATCGATCTGTGTGTATCCATAATCTAGGAGGTCGTCGCGAATGTATTCAAGATGCTGTTGGTCGCTTTCACCTTGGTCACCTTGATATCCGCCGCCTTCATTGGATGCGATCCCGATTCCTTTTTGAAGCCACTCGGCTCCGTTTTGGATATCGCGCTCATAATGGATGCTACGCAGAACCTGAGTCTCCATCTCAGCCACTGTCTGTGCAGAGAAACGGCCGACATAGATCTCAGGATAGCTGTCGTTTCCGGCAAGTAGCGCAAAGGATGGGTCACTTCCTCCACCAAGGTGGGTAAGAGAGGGGACTTGGGGAGCATCGCCCATGATCTGAACGAACATCAGTCCGTCATCTTGATCATATTGGGCTTGGATATAGCTTTTGATATTGGCAGCAGTGGGCCCTGCTTCGGTGACGTCCACGACGCTGACGTCAAAGCCCAATTGACGCTTCCAGTCTACCCAATCTTGGATTGCTTCATCAAAGATCGAGTTTTTGATCACCAATATGCGGCCTTCTTCTGTGAGCACCGGATACTTGGCTTCATTGAAGTTTAAGAAAAGTCCCTGATAGATATTTGCGAACTCCCGGGCATAGCTGTTTTTGGCAGCAGAAAGGGCATTGGTCAGGTCTGTGCCATTTTCGCTAACCTGCACTGAGATCTTGGTGTACACGCGGGTAATCCCGGTCTCAGGATAATATACGAAGGGCTTGAATCTGACAGTGATGCCGCGGAAGTCGCGGATAATAAAGGGTTCGCTCAATTCCACCGGGTTTGTCGGGTAGAAATCTGAGGAATCATAGAAATCAGAAAAGCTGAAAGGAACGTCATTCGGATTGATATCCCTGGTCAGGTTTCCCTTTGAGGGAGCGATCGGCATATCGAGCTCAATATATTCGCTATCTAGAATCTCGATCTCCATCCTTGCAGTGGGGGGGATGATCACGCTGCCAGCCATGATGGGTATTTCCGGCATTCCGGCTTCAAGGGTGAGTCCGCCTTGTTTTATTGTTGGTAGATACCAAGTTTCGGCATCAATCTCGACTGCTTCACGCATAAAGCTGCCAAGGGTGAATTCCAGTTTGGATACACCCGGCTGACTTCCGACGAGACGCAGGTCATTTGCATAGTTACTTACGGTCACCTGCTCGGCATTGAGCGCAATGCCCAAGGCCATTATCAGGCTCAATAATATAATGAGTCGCTTCATTATATCCTCCATTTTATCTTCTTAATATTCTTCTATTCTTAGTTGATCTTCACTACTATATGTTATACAGAAAATTAGGTGGCGCCCCTCAAAAGAAAGAGGCGCCGATTTGTTTATTTCATAAGCATCATTTTGTTTGTTGCTTGATAGTTATGGCTTTGCATCCGGTAGAAATAGATGCCGCTGGCTACAGAGCTGCCGCGTTCATCCTTTCCGTCCCATACGATCTGATGGTTTCCGGCTGAGACCTCAGAATCTAGCAAGTGTTTTACCAATTGTCCTTTAAGGTTATAAATGCTAAGTCTGACCCTGCCGGCTTCCTTGAGTGAATAGCGGATGGTGGTCGTGGGGTTGAAAGGATTGGGGAAGTTGCCATGCAAGTGTGTCACGGCAGGATTTACCAAATCATTGTTTGATACAGAGATCAGGGAGATCGGGATGGTGATGCTTGGCAGATCATTGTCATTTGTAGTGATGGTCAATTCGGTATTGATATCATGTACCTGATCTGATGATTCATAGCCAAGCGTGAAGGTCTTAGTGACTCCCGGAGATATCACGTAGAAGAAGTCATTGGGTAGGATCTGACCCATGTGAGACAGAGTGAAATCTGCTGGTACAGAGATGAGTCCTTCTAGGTCTCCGGTGCCTAGGTTGCGCAGGTTGAAAGTCTCTGTGTAGCTGCCATTGGGGCTTACTTCCGGGAAGACGATCGCATTCGTGCTTGTGTATGCCATGGGGATCTCAGCAGATCCGCTAGCTGGGAACTTTATGTCATCGATCCATCCGGCATCACTTCCTGAAGAATAGCTGCCGTCCTTGATATATGTCCATTTGAAGTTTCTGGTTCCGGCAGATACTGGATAGCTCATCTCAGCCCATCCTTGGTTTCCACTCCAAGAGCCTTTTTCTTCACCGTCAATATAGAATTTGAGGAAATCCCATCCGGATTCGGAAGACACTTTACGGAAGAAGCTGATTTCTCCATCAGTGCCAACATCCAGTGTGATCTCCAAGCTGGTGCTGGCATTATGGCTGATCGCTCCGCTGCGGGCTGAATAGCTGCCGCTATTGAAGTCGTCAGTCGCGATTGTCCATGGGATGCTGCTGTTGTTTTCCCAAGGGAATGTCTCAAAATCTCCGGATTCAAAGTCTTCCATGATAGCGCCGATCGGGACAAGGATGCTGTGGTTTATCATCTGAGCTCCCATGTCGAGAGCGATTCCCAAAGGAATCACTTCGCCATCCTCGATTTCATCTGCCAAGACGAGATCAAAGCTCAATGGGATGTTTCCTCCGGTTGAGATCCCCGGAACCATGAATGAGGAATTTGGCAAGGAAGCAAAACCGCTATTTAAGATCAGGTTTAGTGCGCCGCTTTCTACAGCCATGTGTCCCATATTGGTGATATTCAGCGTGATGTTGATGGTCTCACCGGCTTCAAAGATGCCGTTGTTGTTGGGATCAAAGTAGCTGACGGAACTGATGGTCACATTGGGAGCGTTAATGAGCAGATTGCGAGTGGTTGCCCAGACATTCTCTCCATCTGTGACAGATATCTCAAATACTGCGACGTGCTGGTCTTCAGCGCCTTGGTCGATGGCAGCACTGAAAATGGAGCTAACGCTGATTTGGCTATCGGCAGCGATGTCTTCGATGCTGGTCTGAGTGTCCATGAGGTATACCCAAGGACTCGAAGTGGAGATGCTGACTTCCAAATTCTCGGCATCCATGACGCCCACATTGCTGAAGGTGAGATCCATCTCGACGGTCTCCCCGGCGTTTGCAGAATTGCTTCCATCCGCCAGGGTGATCTGACTCACTGTCACATAGGGACCCTCATTGGGTATCACGTCAATGCCGGCAATAGTGGGCTTGCGTTTGGAGCGCGTAGCGACCAAGGTGGCAGTTCCTGGCTCTTCAAAGGGAATGATATCCATTAGCAAATACCCGGCAGCATCAGTGAGGCCGACTCCGTGTAGATCTCCATTCATGGAAACAGCTACGTATGTGTATGGATCAGCGATGATCTCCATGCTGTCAAGACCAAGGAAGAATGTCTCAGGAGTGTTTATGGCATTGTCTTCCGGAATTCCAAAGTAGGGGATGAGGGAGGGATCTCCCATGATCGAGTAGATCTCCCAATAGTAGTTGATGCGTTCACTATTGCCCTGCGCTACTGCTAGGTTGCCCATGAAAATCATGCTGCCCGCAGTGGGTGCCCAATCTTCAAAAGATTCGCCATTTTCATGGAAGATAGCATCATATGCGCCCAAAGCATCGGGGTTGTATGCAGGAGCAGTTCCGGTGGCGTTTCCTTTAGCGCCGACCGTCCACCAATAGTCTTCATGCCAATAGGTGCTATTGGTTCCGCCGATATAGATCACTCCACCTTTGTTCTCGGCTCTTAGCCAAGCTTCAGCAAAGCATGTGCCGACATCGAACTTGCTGGTGAGACAGCAGTTGCCAACTACGAAGGAGTATTCATTCTCATTTTGAAGGCTATTGATGTTGCTAATGGTGAAGCTGGGATCACTCCAGTCTGTGGTGCCGCCATGAGCAGTGTAATTTACATAACCCCTACCGTCGGAGACGTTTGCCACAATGGCCGAAGCACTGCTGGCGGATTGGGGATACAGATAGGAGTTGCTGGAGATGCCGTGAGCTTCGTTGAAGTAGTTTTGAGTGGCATAGTTTATTTGCCCATTACCATGGGTCGGTGCCCAATAGCTGTCTACACCGGCGATTAGGACGGTCTTGCTTAAATAGTTGTCATCCGGCATGCTGTATTGTTGGTGCATGAGAGTCTTGTTAACTTGGTTTGTGACCTGTGCCGGCGTTGTAGCGGAGAATCTGCCAAAATACATTTCCGGCAGATAGTCTGTACCCTGCAGTCGCACATAGTGCAGATCTGTGGGGTGTGTTCCAAAAGTGGAAGATGATCCGGTTGCCACTTGTGCCACATCACCCACAATCAAGAGATAGCTGGGAGCAGGATTTTCTGCGCTTGCGGAATCCCATAGACCTTGCATGTAGTTCTTGATCTGGTTTGTGCTGTTTCCGATGCTCTCAATGGTGGCCACCGTCACATCAAAGCCTTCGATGGTCTTCCAATCGATGAATGGTTGCATAGCATCCAAAAAAGCCGCCGGGCTGATGATCACATATCCGGTGGGATAGCGCATCAAACTGGTTCGAGTGCGCTCATAGTTCCATACGCTGGAGGCTAAAACGCCGTCAAAAGCAGCAGAGCGAGTCTTGGCTCTGATCTCGCTTGTGGCAAGATGATCAGATCCCACAAAACTGATCTCGACCTGTGTGGTAAGCACGATGTCCAGAGATCTTGTGGACGGATTGTAATTCATCGGCACAAAATCAAGGGAAAAAAGTCTTTCCCCGCGCATCATGCCAAGCTCTTCAATGCGTATTGTAGCTTCTGTCGTAGAGCGGTTTCCATTGTAAAAATCACGGTCAACCACAAACGGCAGCTCCTCTATGTTAGCGCTCTTTGAAACGCTGGCTTGAGCAGGTATTATGGGATAATTGATGCCGTTTTCGCCAAGGTCAAGGTTGGTTCTTTGGGTGTCCAAAAGTCTGAATCTTGGCTCTGCACCTATTGGTACGCTGATTATCTTTCTTAAAAGAGGAAGCTTCGGCTCCCCGATAGCATTTGTGCTGGCGAAGTTTTTGACAGAAATCTCTGTCCAAACACCCTCTTTGCTTTGAACTTCAAAGTAATCCATAGCATCGATGGCAAAGCGGACGCTTAGGCCATCTGAGTGACTGTTTAGAATCTCTGATTGAGATACTTCGCGCTGTAAGCGGATCGTTCCACTATTGGCCATCAAAGACAGTGATATCACCAATAGAACGGCAAGTAGAAGATGTCTTTTCATCTTAACTCCTGTATTGTTTATCATTTATAAAACTAGTTATCATCTCTTATCTATACTCTATATAAATCTACGCAATATTAATACCAAGAACAGATGAATTTGATGCCGTCAAGTGTTTTTTTTCGAATGGCAAAAATAGAGGAGGGGGAAACAGTCTCTTTATCGAGGGATGTATGGCCTTGAAGGGATTCTGGCCCTGAAGAGTTTCTGGGTATCTATTAGCGGATGATATCGCCCGGTGAGCTTAGGTTGTGGATCGCAGAAGCATGGATGTGGATGGTGTCATACCGGGATGGCATCACTGAGAAGTATTTGCTGTATATGATCTTGAGAGTAATGGCTTCATCTTCTAGTGGGCGATAATCTGCCATCTCGTATATCAGATCAATTTCTTTTTGGGGCTCGATCTCAGCATACTCGGCGTCTATCGTCTCGAGAAGATTGTCATCACTGTCAAACAAGCCCAGCAGAAAAAAACCCTGGATGGCTACATCCAGATTGTTTTTGAGGCTTACAAACACATCTGCGGGATGCGAGATATCATAGATATCATACAGAAAAGACTCGTCATCATTGACTGGGACGACATATACCTCACTGCTGAGATTGAAAGTGTCTTCGTCCAGCCAAGTGCCACTATAGCTTCTGGCAGAGCGGAAACCGCCCCAATAGCCAAGAGTGCGGAGCTCATATTGGCTCATTCCGGGGTCATTCACAAGATATGAGGCGGCTCTGTTTGCCGGACCATCTTGCCTTACGACCAAGACCCAATGAGATCTGCGACCGGCTACTTTGACGATCACCTTGTTGCCTTTGTCCAATTCCCTCGATAGAAAATCCCAATCATTATATCGATAGCTCTGGGCGACTAATTCTAAACCAAGCCCATCTCCATCGATCAAAGCGGGGATTTGCCAACGCATATTGTTGCCAGAATAACCTCCATTTTTGCGCAGCCAATCATTGAGCTTTGCAGGAGTCATGAAGGGATTTGAGGCTTCTTGATTTAGCAACATGGAGAGACAGGACACTACACAACCACTTTGTCCGATGGATGTGGATCTGCCCAATCGATCGGATTTCCACCTTGCATCGGTTTGGGAAAACCAACTGAATCCAGTGGCAAAAACCATGCTGAGGCATAGCATAAGGTTGAGACTTAGGACGAGTTTCTTCATGTGTAGAGCTCTCAAAACTGTTTATATTGCATTTACTTAGATTACAATGAGCAAAAAAGGAGGGAAGCGCCAGACTGTCAATTGCTTTTTTCCTTAAGAAGCCTAAAGCTTGTTTGGAGGTGATCACAGACAGCCCTTGTGTTACGGCTCTGGAAAGTGGCAGAGCTAAGCATCAGCAAGATAAGTTGATAGGCAATATAGAGCGATTTTTGTCTTGACAGATAGCCATTGGTCTGATTTCATGCACGAAATATAGTAAAACACACAATATAAGGAACTTATGAGGAAGATACGAAAGAAACTTTTTGTCACTTTTATCGGCCTGCAGCTTCTGTTTATCGGACCTGTGATAGCTGATTCTGTGGCAGGATTGGGAAGTGATGAGATAAGTCAGGATCAAGCTGATCTTATGATGGATTCTCAGCACAGTCAGGAACCCCCGGGGACGACGCCCGAGACCATGGTCGCTTCTTACTATGCAGACTATTTTCACGGCCGTACCACGGCAAATGGTGAAACATTCAATCAATACGCAATGACCTGTGCCCATAAAACTCTTCCCTTTAACACACTGTTACGCGTTAAAAACCCCAAAAACGGGAAAACGGTAGAAGTCCGCGTTAATGACCGTGGCCCATATCCTCCCGGCAGAGACATAGACCTCTCCTATGGAGCTGCAAAAAAGATCGGCTTGATTCGTCCCGGAGTAGCTGAAGTAGAAGTCTTTATTCTGCATCCGGAAAATTCTGACCACTCCACAGAGTACGCCGTAAACTAGCATCAGTTTTCTCAATCGGCAATCGCCACAAGCTTCTATGCTTCCGCTTAAAGTATCATCCAAAGTTCAATCTGCTCTTTCAGAAAGCAGAGCAATATTGGCGATGGAATCTACCGTAATCACTCACGGCTTGCCATATCCACAGAGCTTCGCCGTACTATCTGAAACCGAAGATCTTGCAGAGCGACATGGCGCTACTCCCGCGACGGTTTGCATCCTTGATGGCGTCATCCACATTGGCCTTGATCATCAAGACCGCGAGATCCTCATGCGAAAGATAGAGGGTGCAGAGATCATATACAAAGTATCTCAGCGGGACATTCCAATGATCTTGGCAGAGCGGGCTAGCGGAGGCACGACAGTCTCAGCGACCATGGCTTTAGCACATCATGCGGGTATAAATGTGTTCGCAACCGGCGGAATCGGAGGCGTGCATCGCCTCTGGCAAGATAACTTGGACATCTCACTGGATATCAAAGCACTATCCGAGATCCCAATGATCGTGGTATCTGCCGGATGCAAGGCGATCTTGGATATCCCTGCGACTCTTGAGCACCTTGAGAGTTCCGGAGTAACAGTCTATGGCTGGCAGTCAGACGACTTTCCTGCCTTCTACTCTCGGAATAGTGGCTGCAAGATCTTTGCTGTGAACAGCCTGCGATCAATAGCAGAAGCATTTCGGATGTCTCAAGAGCTTTCTTCCGGAGCTTTTCTAATTGCCAATCCGATACCCGAAGAAGATGAAATCCCCGCCTCAAAGATCGAGCCCTACATCCAAAGCGGAATGCAAGCAGCTGCCGGTATCCGGGGCAAGGATCTTACTCCGTTTTTGTTGAGCTACTTGGCAGAAGCTACCAAAGGCAGAACGGTCGATGCGAACCTCGCATTGCTGAGAAACAACGTAGTTTTAGGCGCGAAGATCGCCAAGGAATTAGGATGAAAATCTATATTTCAGTGGATATGGAAGGCATGCCCGGAACCTTCAATTGGGAACACGAGAAACGGGATCGTGCTGCCGTCTTGGCGAGCATGAATCAGCATCTGGAAACTGCCATTAAGGCAATAGCATCCAGTGATGCAGCCGCAAAGATCACCGAGATCTGTATCGCGGATGCGCATGGAGATTGTGATAACCTATCATATGATTTGACAAATTTGGATGAGAGGGTGAGTCTGATCTCGGGTGCTCCCCGACCGGAATATATGATGCCAGGCTTCAGTCCAGATTTTGATATGGTCTTCCTTTTGGGATATCACGCCGGAACCGGGGCGCTGAGAGGCAATATGGATCATAGCTATTCAAACAGCAGGATCCAAAAGATCAGCATCAATGATATGCCCATGAATGAAGCTCTGATCAATGCGGCATATGCCGGCTATCACAGTGTTCCAATAGCATTAGTAAGCGGTGATCTGGCCCTGATGAAGGAGCTCGAAGATACGCTGCCCTGGATTGAGTATCTCTGCACCAAGGAGGGGATCAGCAAGTTTGCTGCAAAGAGCTATTCACAAAAGCGACTGACAGACGAGCTTATCGATAAGGTGCAAAAAGCTTTAGATAGAAATGGTCTTCCTTGCTTCTTAATCGAAAGCCCCATCAGGCTCAAAATTGAGTTTCACGCAACTGCCATGGCCGATCAAGCCTGCCTCATGCCAAACGTTCAGAGGCTTGACGGCAAGACCATCAGTTTCACGGAGAATGATTTTGGGGTCTTTCTGAATGCTTTGATGGCGATCATCACTCTTGCTGAATCCGTGGATATCTGAGGCTTTATCACGGCTGAAAGTTGAAAGATATCCACATCAGGGATCTCTTTCATTCTGTAATACACAAGTTTGTTTGGGCTTTGCCGGCTAGATTAGCATGTCATTTATCCGGGTGATCCCGGCTTAAGAAATCACTCATAAAAAAACACTTAGCACTCAGGCAGATAAGGGCCGTGTTTTCATAGCTGAGGCTGCATGCAGCGCCTCAAAAGCAAACATAATGGCGAGAATGTGTTTGGCAGCCATAGCTGATTCTGGCCGAAATGCTCCAAAATCACGGCTTTGAGGATAAAAGCGTTGACATATTATGCCTCTTTCAAAGACTAGCCCTTGGCTGTTTTTCATTTTGTTTTTTTACTAAAAATCTGTTATGAGCGGGGATTATGCAAAAGAGCGTAAATATCGATCCTACCTTGGTAGTAGATATCGGAAATACAAACATAGTGTGCGCAGTGGTTGTTCAAAACGAAGTGCTGAGTCGTTTTCGTTTTGAGAGCAACCGCAATTTGCTGGTGGAAGATTATTATAGCCAGTTGCGCCACAAGATGCAGGATTACCCCTTGGCTTCCTTCAAGTTTGCAGCCATTGGGAGTGTCGTGCCCAGGCTTACTGAAATATTTGTGAAACTTCTAAGTGAATACAGCCTAGCTAAAGTCTATCAAATCGATGGCCTTTCTGATATTGGCCTGAGATATTTGATCGAAGACCGCTCTGTTGTGGGACCTGATCTGGTGGCAAATGCATTTGGTGCCTGGAAGAAGTACGATATGTCTACCATCATCGTAGACATGGGCACAGCCACTACCATCCAGCTAGTGGATAAAGATGGTCTTTATGCCGGAGTCATCATTGCTCCCGGAGTCAAGACGGCTGCCAGTCATCTCTTTGACAAGGCTGCGCTACTAAACAATGTGGAGCTCAAGGCTCCCAAGCAGTTGATGGGAAATAGCACAAAAGATGCTCTCCTATCCGGGATCATCACCGGCCATGCCATGATGCTCAGAGGCTTTCTTGCCGAGATCAAGGTAAACTACGCTCAATATGCACCTTTTAAAGTGATCATGACAGGCGGTCTTGCCAATGTGATCGCTCCGATGTGTGTAGCAGATTACGTAGTGGATCAGAATCTCACGATAGATGGCCTTGTCTTGGCGATGCATGCTTTGCTTCAAAAAGAATCTGAATAATCTATGCGTTTTCGTTGGCTTCTAGTCTTAGTCCTTCTTCCCGGAATCTTGATCTCGGAGACCTTTGGTCCCCGCCTGCTGATTCCCGGATACAATCCTCTGGTAAACAATAGGGTAGACGTCTATAAGCTCGATGGCGGTCTAAACGTCTTCCGGCAGAAGCCATATGATATCCCCGCACTTGAGATTGCCCGGCAAGAAGAGATCGACTTTGAAGCGCAACGCGTGATCGTATTTACTTTGGTGGAAAACCTCAACTTACATCCCCCGATTCCTCTTAGCTTTGACCAATATCTGACCAATATGCAGCGTCACGCATTCCGAAAATCATTAAACGCAAACATCAAGGAATACACCCGCACGGCAGAAGTCGTTTCCGGAGGTTTGATCGGAGAGTTTGTCTTGGAATTGCCGACCATTGCTTTGCCACGAACCGTACAGAGGGTATTGGGCAGTGGAGCCAGCCGCTTAAATCTGGATGGAACCCAAAAAGTCACTATCGCTGTCAGCAGTACAAAACGTAAGCAGATTCCCATCTATGAGATCGAAAACCGCAGCACTTTTGACATTCAAATGGAGCAGGAGACCAATCTCAGACTATCAGGAACGATTGGCGACAAGATCGAGGTTAACCTCAAATACAATTCAAATCAGGATGAACAGCTTTTTGACCCCAATAATGTAAACATCAAATACACTGGCGATGAAGATGAGGTCGTGCGATCCATTGAAGCAGGAAACATCGCTCTGTCTTTGTCAGGAAGCCGCTATATCAGCTATTCGACCAGCTCCCAAGGCTTGTTTGGCGTCACCGGAAAGTTCAAATACAAGGATCTTGATCTGACCGTCATCGCTTCCAAAGAAGAAGGTCAGAAAAACACTATGAGCTATGTGGGACAAGCCCAAGCAGATAGTGTGGTCTTTCGCAGCAGAGATTATGCTGCCCGCACGATGTATTATTTGACTGATCCTCGTGAGCTTTATGAGATCTATGATGAAGATAGCATTGGGAATCTGCCGGAAGGATGGGTGGACAATGCCATCGTCACTGATCCTGCCGGGGCTTGGATCATCCAAAATCCAAACCTGCTGCCGGAGTATGGCACGGTGCGGCTCTTCTTTGATGACGCAAATGCCGCAAACAACGTTGCTTCCGCTCCAGGAGACACCATCTTCTTTAGCCCCAATGACTACTACACGCCCTATTATGATGAGCTCATCGAGGGTACTGATTTTGTGACCGACTATGATGCCGGGTTTATCACGGTGCTGCGCAGTTTGGATCGCCGAGCTACTTTGGCTGTCATGTATGATCGTCGTGATGGGGTCCCGGTCAGATCCTCGGACTACTATAGCGAAGGGATGGATTCTGACAATGAACTGATCTATCCTTACGTGATCCGGCGCCGCAATCAGGAATATGATCCGTCGGACCCGGATAATGTATGGCATTTACAGATGCGTAATGTTTACAACATGAATAAGACAAACGTCAAGAGTGATGGATTCCAGCTGGATGTCTACACACTCAATGTTGATAACACCAGAAACTACAATCTCCCCGACGAACTCAGCTATGGATCATTCATCACCTACATGGACTACCTGCGGCTGGATAGCACCGGGGATGGGCTCATCAATGGTGATGACGCCACCGTCAATCTCTCGACCGGCCTGATTCTTTTGCCTTTCATCGAGCCCTTCCGCCCCCTAGGCGATGAAGTGCTTTATGAGGAAGAAAACGAAAGCATCAGCTATCAAGATATCAGTTTCTTCCTATCTGTTAAGGGTAAGATTGGCAGAGAAGCGATCGATCTTGCCCAAAGTGGTATCCTCAGAGGCAGTGTCCGAGTGCGAGTAAATGGGTTGGATCAACGCGAGAATGTTGACTATCTGGTGGATTATGATTTTGGGAGGATCACTTTCTTGACCCCTGCCGGGAAGGACCCCGATGCCCGCATTGAGATTGACTATGAGAGCAGGACACTCTTTGATGTGGCGCGAAAGAGCCTGGCAGGCATGCGTGCCGATTGGCAGATCACGGATTATGCCAAGCTAGGCGGTACCCTGATCTATAGATCCGAGACCGTATCCGACAAACGTCCGCGCATCGGCAATGAAAACATCGAAATGTGGTTAGCAAACATTGACGGAAGGATAGGTTTCAAGCCTGCCTTCATCACACGTTGGATTGACGCAATTCCTCTGATAAACACCACTGCTGCCAGCGAGATCAATATCTCAGGCGAGATTGCCTACACTATCCCGAATATATACGGGGATTCCGATACCAAGCGGAAGGTCTCCTATGTTGACGACATGGAGTCCATCGTCGATTCCTACCCCCTAGGGGTGACTTTCTCCACATGGGTGCGAGGAAGCAAGCCCTGGGGCACGACCTTGGCCAAAGGCAGGTCAAATTGGTACAATCCCAAACACATACGCCGCGAGCAGATTGAGGATCCATCCACCCTCACCGAAAGAGAGCGCAAGGAAACAGCCACAGTCCTCGCAATCAGACATTGGCCCAGCAATCTTTATATACCCGGTAGCGGAGTGCAAAGCTGGAGTGGCATCATGAAATACTTGGGAAACCAATTGGACTTCTCTCAAAAGAAATACATCGAGCTCTTGGTCAAAGTAGATAGAGAAGGCAATGACTTCCCTCCCGAGATCACACTCACAGTTGATTTGGGCGATATCAATGAGGATTTCTACACCGAGTTTGGTGGCTTAAACCGCCTTGATACAGAAGACAAAAATCTTGATGGCGTCCTGACCTTGGATGAAGACATCGGTTTGGATGGCATTCCCCATGGTGAGCCCGGGCATGATCCTTTTGATCTGGCTGATCCGGGCATAGATGCACTTGGCGACTATCCCGGAATCAACGGCACGGAAGGAAACAGGATCCTTGATACAGAAGATCTGGACGGCAATGGAGTTCTCAACCAGTTGGATAGATACTTCAGCTATAGCATCTCTCTATCAGACACCACCGCCGCAAACCACGACGGATGGGTGCTCTATCGGATTCCTCTGACTGATCCGGAATACTATACCATTGTAAATAATTCCACCACCGGCGTGCAGCCCAGCTTCAACAAAATATCCTATGCCAGGATTTGGCTCCAAAGTGACGCTCCCAGTCGGATATACATCGCTGATGCTTCGATAGTCGGAAACAAATGGCAAGACTTTCATGTCAGAGATATCAACGGCAGAATCCTCAGCGAATCTGAGCTAAATGCCTATAATACGGGCTACTTGACGGGGATCGTAAACAACCAAAAGAATTCAAATCACTACACGTCTCCTCCTGGAACCGTATACATCGAAGAACGCAGAGAGTCCCTGGAATCTGCACTTTCCTTGGAGGTAAGCAATCTGCAAAGTGACAACCAAGTGATACTCAGACAAAGCCTGATCGATTCATACAACCTTCTTGCATACGAAAGCTTGCGCTATTGGGTATACCCGGAAGTTGACGAGGATTCAGGTCTTTCTGAGCTCGATGTCTTCTTTAGAATCGGCGCAGACTCACTGAACTACTATCAGATCACACAAAGAGTGCCGGTCAACCACTATCAAGGCAAGATGGACGAAGCTCTGTGGATGGAGCTGGATTATCAACTTCAGCAGGTGACAGCTCTCAAAGAAATGAATCCCGGAGCCACGTCCGATACCCTGGTCGTGGGCAACACCACCTATTTCTTCCGAGGCAGACCCACGCTCACCACCATTCGCGAGCTCTACCTGGGCGTGATAAACCCACAGACAGAGCAGCAGAATGCTCCGCTAAACGGCACCATATACTTCAATGATATGCGCGTGGCAAACCCATATCAAGACATCGGTGTAGCCCAAAGAGTAAGCGTAAACTCAAGATTCGCAGACCTCAGCACCTTGGATGTGGAGTTTGAATCCAAAAGCGAAAACTTCAATCCCACCATCCAACGGGGTCGGACAAATACATACACCAGAACTCAAAGCCTAAACGTCATCAACAAATACTTTATAAACAAGTTTTTCCCGACTAGCTGGGGCTTGGATATCCCGATCACTTTCAGGAGAAACCATACTCAGGGGACTCCCAGATATAGGGCAAATTCGGATCTCCTGATCTCCGGCATCACAGATCCGGAGCAAAGAGAAAGAGAGCGTACGGAAACCTTAGCTTACTATGCCGATTTCGGCTATAGCATGCGCACTGTACCCAAAAGCAAGATCCTTGAGTATACTCTTGGCAAGATCTCACTATCAGGCAATGCTGAGCAGCGCTATAGCCATACTTCCACAGCTGTCGACACCACTCAGTCTTGGCGTGGAACGATGAGCTACAACCTCAATTTCCCAGCAAACTCAGTGAGCTTCCCGATCTGGGGAAACTATCGTCTGGGATTTATGCCAACCGCGTTTTCAAATAGTTTTACGATAAACAACAATCAGCCAAATGGCTGGAATTGGGAACTCAGAGATGGTGAATATGACTGGCACCGAAGATCCTACAGCCAAGCCACCAGAATATTTACCAGTGACAACAACATCACTTGGCCCATGACCAGTGACATCAATGCCTCCGCAAGATTCAATACAAAGCGCGACCTGATGCAAAAGAACTACTTAAATGGCATAAACCTGGGGCGAAGGACTGAGTATGTCCAAGATCTGGGTCTAAACTACTCGCCAAACTACTTCCCACGAGTGGCAAATCTCAGCGCTAGTGTCAGCGCTCGCTATACCGACATGAAGCGTAAATACTATGAAACTGTCGATGGGCAGCAAGTAGAAGTCTTTCAGAGCGACGGCAACGTCAATCGCGGCATCAGGGCAAATGTATCCCTGATGAACGCCAATCTCCTTGGGAATCTAGCGCAAAAACTGCGGAGTGGCAGAGAGGAGCACAGCAGCGCCGCAGCCCCCAAGATAGACGCCCCGGATCCCAGAGATAAGATGCTCGATGGACTCTCAGAAGGAGAGATCAAGCTCTGGGAAATGCAACAAGAAGAGATCAGACAAAGAGAAGAGCAAGAAGCTGAGAAACTGAGAATGCTAGAAGATCAGGAGCTTGAGGAAAAAGATGATCTGCAGGATCCTGAGAAAGAGCTCAGCGAAGAAGAGCTCAAAAAGCTGGAAGAAAACCGGAATCTGAAGCAGGATGATCCCGAAAAAGAAGAGCTAGATGATGTCCAGCAGGAGCCCAAGCCGGATATGGACGAGAAAGATGATTCCGGCATGGAAGGCGCAGATCCCGGCAAGGTGGACGAACCCAAAGAAAAGGGCCCGGGAATCAATCCCCTCCTCATGGCAGTTGATTATCTGGCCAGAGTAAAGAATATTAACGCTTCCTTCCAAAATTCATACACTATGAATTATACCCGCAAATCCGATTTGCCCGGCTTTGATTTTCAGCTTGGTTTGCCACACTCTATGCCCAGAGAATATCTTGATGCCATTGGTAATGACAATACCATCACGCTTTCCTCAGGACTATTCTTGGGCAGAAACCTAGATAGCACCATCAATTTTGCCCATAGCTTCAATAGAAGATATGCCGCTGCCAGTCAACAAAACATCACAACCACCTTCCCGGATATCACCCTTAGCCTGATGAACTGGGAATCATGGGTGGGACTGTCAAGATTCCTGCAGGGGGCACGGCTAAACACCGGATTCCAATACACCACTCGTGCCAGCGGAGATATTAACTGGGAAAAACCCAAGCAGGAATCCAGCACCATCTCCATGTCACCACTTTTGGGCTTTGCCGGAAACTTCATGAACAAAGTCAATACCAATGTCAGCGTATCTGTAGCCCGCACTGAAAACATCACGGACATGGATAGCTACAAGATCGTCAAGACCAGTGACACGCAGGCTGTAAACGCAAATCTTTCCTATAGCTTCTCAGCGGGACGGGGCTTCACCATCCCCTTTACCGGCAAGAAGATTCACATAAACAACCAACTGACATCATCGATGGGTGTTCGCTATGAAAACAACGAAGATGTCACCAAAGGCAGAGATACCTCCCAAGTGGATCGCTCCACATCCAGATTCTTGCTTACTCCCAGTGCCACATATCAGTTTGATCGCAACATCCGTGGTGGATTGACCTCCAGCTATGAAATAAACAGCGACAAAAGAAGAGACGATGGCTCTCGTATCTTCAGCTTGGGCATCTGGGTGGAAGTGAATCTCTAACAAAGCTTTCTCTTTGAGATGGGTATGCTTGCTGGCACATGCGGCATCATGCCCCAGACAATACTAGGCAGCGGACTGAACCCGTTTATCACGTCTGTTAATCCACAGCAGAATAGGCTCAGGACAATCTGCAGACCATCCTGAGCTCATTAATATTAGTTTTCTTATCAACGTAGCAGGATCATCTTTTTGCCTGCGCTATGGCGTCCGGATTTGATCCGATAGAGATACATCCCGCCGGCACACTTATTGCCGGTATTGTCCACTCCCTCCCATGTGATTTGGTGGTCACCTCGCTCTTTGCCGGAGAGCCTTTGGCTATAGATCAATTGCCCTTTGATGTTAAAGATCTCGAGCTGCACGGGAGCTGCCTCAATAAGTTTGAACTCGATGGTTGTGCTTTCATAAAAAGGGTTTGGCGCATTCTGAGAAATGATCAGTCCGGGTACATACTCGGCAGTGAGATCTTCAGCTGACGTGGGCTCAGGCACAGAAAGAGCATACAGGCTGAAACTGCTTGATTGAGTGTATGAAAGATCATCGATGTAGCGCTCGGTCCAGGACAATCGAATCTGTCCACCCGCTAATTCGGCTTGAATCGCGCTCGAATGGATAGCGCCTCTATGAAGGTCTTGAATCTGCTGAACACTGCCGTTTGAGCTTAGGACTATATGCTTGAGAGTATGGTATGGCTGAGAAACATCACGCCCGAAATACGAATATCTTCCATCAGCATGCCTTACTAGCGTCGTGTCAAAGCCAGTTATTCTTCCTGGCAATTGCAGTCCCGCCATGCCAAACTGTAGCGTGCCGGAAGCATCGATTTTATGTAAATATGCCCCTTGGTGCTCTTGTAGGCTAAAGAGACTAATCTGATCATTGCCATGAATCGACATGATCCGGTGATCAAAGATTGCTGTGGGGTTGCCAATCATGATGCCTGAATTCCCCCACAATAGATCCCCCTCTTGACTTATTCTCTGCGCTCTGAATCGCTCAGAGCTAAACGCCTTGCTGCTAAAGCATACGTAGCTGTCACCGTGGCTGATAAGATAGGTCATGAGAGCTGCGTGTGTTCCTTCGCTATCATCGAAAAGCAATATGGGCTCTTCTCCCCAAGTCGGATCAATCTCACCTTCGTGAGTAAAACGCAGCGCCTTCACGACACGGATTCCTGAGTCCAAATCGACTTCATCAAAGGCAAGCGTACGCCCTGCAGCGCGAATCCCCCCCAAGTTGGGGTGGAAATATAGCTCGCGTCCTCCATGCTCCCATTGCGGAATTCCATCTGAAATCCTTTGTCCCTTCAGCTTCCTAGGCAAGAAGGGATTGTCGTGGTAGGCATTCCAAAATAGATAACTATCTCCGTATTCAAAACCCAATTCAGATTGATTTATCGGGCCTTCGCCTTCCGAGATCAGGATGCCGCCATCGGGATAGATCTCAAGACCATCGGCGTCAATCTCCTGATAATATAGCTTCCGGCCTCCTGTAGGATCGGGTTTTGTGTAAACCAAGGCGATGCTGAGTTCGTCCTTTTTCGATATTGCTTCTAAGCTTATCAGATTATCCAGCACTTCTAACACATCACCATTCTCCTGCAAAAGTGGAGTCATGGTCTCATCCAAGATTTGAAGATAGTATCGATTATCAATCCCTCTGGTTTCACTCCAGATATAGACGCTCCTATTTCCCAGTGTAAACTGCCTTGCTCCGCTGGGTTCGCCTGCCAAAACTGATTTATATACTTCGCCATTTTCCGCTAGGTACTCATTCCCCTGGGAATCGAAGATTTGCCTTTTCATTACTTTGAAATCATCCGCGTGTTCCATCCAAAAGAGCTGAGCAACATCGATTCTTCTTGCTAATCGAGGACTAGCCTTTGCTTGGATTTCGCTACTTACAGATTGATGGTGAAAGACCTGATTGCCGTTTTGATCAATCATGGCGAGCATTACTCTGCCATCGTTTCCTGTGCCATTCACTACATTGGCTGTGATCCAGAGATTGGATCCGAGATCCACGACTGTGTCGAGCTCTCTTAGAGTATGCCCGGAGACGATCGTCTCAGCCCAAGAAGGCCAGACCTCATTCAGATCTGCGTCCAGTCTAAAGGACTTAATTGCGTGCATTTGCATAACGTCGCTCACGGGGGAATGATAGATAAGCACAAAACCGCCATCGTTCATGTTTTGGGCTTGGACGGATAATGGAAAGGGGGGAGCCCAAATGCTCTTGATGCTGCTAAAGACGGGCTGGAAATCGGCATCAATGAGCTGTAAACCCAGATTTGAATCTGGAACGTTTGAATCTTGAAACAAAAGGATCATCCCATGAGGAGCTTTTAGCATGCGCGCCGAGTAGGGGATAAGATCTGTTTGCCCAAACAGTGGATCATTGCCCACCAGATTACCACTGTTATCGATCATATGAAAGCTCTGCGAGTTTGCTCCAGTTAGACTCATAATCAGATGCCCATTATCTGCTAAGATCAGCTGTTTGACTTTGCCGGTGGATGGATGCGTGATTTCTTGAGGAGCAGTCCAGACATTAGTGCCGTCCGAATCCAGATTCATGCCCCTCAAGATGGCGGGTCCTTGAGCATTAGTCAACGCTTCATCTACAATCACAAAAGCGCCGCCTAAGTTGTTTGCACATAAGGCTACTGGATCCCGCTTGATGTCAATATCTTCGGCAATGAGAAAGCCACCATCTGCCCACATTGGCTGTCCATTTGAGAATAGCTTTTGCAGCTTCATATTCACCCGGTTTTCATCCCCAAGATATGAGTAGCTTAGCAAAATGCCGAATTCGTCGCTGGCAACGGCTTCGTAGAGACGAGTGCTGTCGTCCCGCAGGGAGATTTCTTTGGGAAAACCAGATACTTCGTGCCCCAAGCTGTTAAACTTGTTGGCATAAAGCCTGTATCTGCCGAGCTGGAGCTCTTCCCACAGCACCCAAGTATTATTGGCAGCATCGGTGATGACCTTGCCGGAAAACCTCATGTTTTGCAACGACCTGATACCCGTTACCGTTTGTGCTCCGATCAAACTAATGCCCAAAAGCAAAAGAATGATAAATACATGCT
This sequence comes from uncultured bacterium, assembly GCA_937960795.1. GTDB lineage: Bacteria > Cloacimonadota > Cloacimonadia > Cloacimonadales > Cloacimonadaceae > UBA5456. Next base: position 22,388 of record CALGPA010000004.1, read on the forward strand.
TCTTCATGATACACTTCCTTTCAAATTTATGGTTAAAAGATTGGGGTGCCGAGATATCGGTCTCCAATATTCGGGCTCAAGCCCACTATTTCATCATCAACATCTTTTGAGTATGCCTCATTGTGTTAGTACTTAGGCTATAGTAATAAACGCCGGATGAGCAATCTCTGCCTTGATC
>CALGPA010000005.1 GCA_937960795.1 uncultured bacterium
AGTAGGGTAGTAGGTAAAAGGTAGTAGGGTAGTAGGGTAGTAGGGTAGTAGGTAGTAGGTAAAAGGTAGTAGGGTAGAAGGTAGAAGGTAGAAGGTAGAAGGTAGAAGGTAGAAGGTAGAAGGGGAAGAGATCGATGATGCACAAAGATATGGAAGTATATAAGGCTAGCATGGAGCTAGTAAAAATGATCTATGATCTATGTAAAGGCTTTCCTAAAGAGGAGATGTTTGGACTGACATCTCAGATGAAAAGAGCGGCTATATCCGTGCCTTCAAATATTGCAGAGGGTAATGGACGTAAATCTCCAAAGGAGCTGAACAATTTCCTGAACATTGCACTTGGATCCTTGATTGAACTGGAGACACAACTGGAAATAGTGTGGATGCTGCAGTTTTCGCTAGATGAGATATATCATCACGCAATCGAAAACCAACTTCAAAAAGCGAAACGTTTGCTAATAGGTCTGATCAAATCAGTACAAGCTAAGCTCTAAATCCATTACCTGTTACCAACTACCCATTCACTAATGATTTTAAAAGGTTACGAACTATGCTCATTGGATTGATCAACGCTCTTGGCAAGTAGTGGATTTCGCCAAAACATTAGCATACTTACAATGAGATATAAGCTAACTAAATACGCACTCTTCCTGCTCGACATCATCATCGTGATCTTCTCATTTTTGGTGGTGGCGAAGCTGCGCAGCGGGACTCGCATCATCATTGCGGGATATTGGCGCAGTCTGATTCCCTTCATCTTGATCTGGATCGGCAGCGGGGTCTGGGGGCTGAAGTATTCGCTGAAGAGCATCTCCCGCGGATCTGATCTGGTCAAGCGGCTCCTCAAATGCGATCTTGCGGCGATGCTTGTGCTCTTTGTCGCCATGTACGTCTTCGGCAAGTTCCATTATTCCCGCGGCATTGTGCTGGGGACGATCCTCATGGCGATGGGGATCGAGCTTTTTGTCTTCATCGGCATCTTCTTTACATTTCGTTTTCACAAAGAGAACAAGGCCTTTGCCTCCACCGGCTTGATCACCCGTTCACGGGCGATGGAGGAGCAGCAGGGACCGAAATTCTTCCCCCCCGAAGCTCGCGAGATCCCGAGCATTTCAAATGAAGCCTACATCCCGCCCTTTTCCCAAGCCATCGAAGAAGACAGCGTTCTGGTGCCGCTCTGGCAGAAGTATCTGGCGGCGCAGAGTGAGCTTTTTGACTTTCTCAATGACTATCTGGATCTCACACGATTTGACATCAAGCATAGCCTGGTGTTGGATAGCGCGAATATCTTCAATATCCAAAATGAAGCAATAGCGAGCCGGCAGTTCTTCATGAATCTGCACAAGATCAATGACTATCGGCGGCTAAATGCCTATTTCATCCGCGTCAATGTGATGCTCAAAGACGGCGGAGTCTTCATCTGCAGAGGGCAAACCATCACCGAGCGCAAGGAGCATTTCTTCAGGCAGTTTACGCCATATCTGGGCAGGATCCTCTATGGCATGGACTTTGTCTATCGCAGGGTATTCCCGAAGCTGCCCATCCTGCAAGGCTGGTATTTTGCGCTTACCAATGGTAAAAACCGTGCCCTGTCTGAGACGGAGATCATGGGGCGCTTCTATTTCTGCGGATTTGAGCTGATCCATAAACGCGAGATTGACGGCATCATGCACTTCATCCTGCGCAAAAGCGGAGAGCCGAGAGAGGATAGAAACCCCACCTACGGCCCGCTGATCCGCCTCAAACGTAAAGGCTTGGGTGGCAAGACCATCTACGTGAAGAAATTCCGCACGATGCACCCCTATAGCGAGTATCTGCAGGCTTACGTACATGCTACCAATGACCTTCAGGAAGGTGGGAAATTCAAGGACGACTTCCGCGTGACATCCTGGGGTAAGGTCATGCGCAGCTTGTGGATAGATGAACTGCCGCAATTCATCCATTTCTTCGCCGGAGAGCTTTCCTTGGTGGGTGTGCGCGCTCTTAGTGAGCACTATTTCAGCCTCTATCCGCCGGATATGCAGGAGCTGAGGCTGAAGGTGAAGCCCGGGCTGCTGCCGCCATTCTATGCGGATATGCCCTCCAGCTTTGAGGAGATCGTGGAATCCGAACGAAGATACCTGCTGAGCAAGATGAAGCGCCCCATCCGCACCGACTGGAGCTATTTCTGGAAGAGCGTGTGGAACATCCTGGTGAAACGGGCGAGGTCGAAGTGAATGTACAATTTACGATGTACGATGTACGATTGTGGCGCGCGTAACATGCACTACCCACGAATGACACGAATAAAAGTCACGAATGAACACGAATGGACTGGCAAATTTACGATTTACAATGTACGATGTACGATTATGGCACGCGTGGGATGGTATCCGCCCAATTGGGCAGGGAGCTTCGTTTCTATAGATTCCGGATACACTCCGCTGCGCTCCGTGTTCCGGAATGACTA
>CALGPA010000006.1 GCA_937960795.1 uncultured bacterium
CGCCCTACATTAGTCATTCCACTCCCGCGACCAGCCAACATTAGTCATTCCGGAAAGTCGAACGAAGTGAGGCTTATCCGGAATCTTTAGAAACGATGCTCCCTGCCCGGTTGGGCGGCTAAAAACCGCCCCTACTTAGTTGGGCGGTCACAAAGCACCCCTACTAACATTGAGCGCGTGCTATACTCCATATGGCAAATCAGCGATGATGCAGTCATAGCCGCAGCTGAAAATTAGCAGTCCATCTTTTTGATTGACAATTTAGCTGCTTTGATTAAATTGTCCTCAGTTAGCAGTTGGATCATATGACTGCTAAAAATCAAAAAGGCGGTAATCATGAAGAAGAATCAGGCAAGACTCTATCACACGCTTGGAGCTTTGGTGGATGAATACATCCAGAGCTGCGAGCCTGTTTCCTCGAGGATCTTAAATGAGAAGTATCTGACGGATGTTTCTTCGGCTACTTTGCGTTTGGATCTATTGAAGCTTGAGGAGCAAAACCTGATTTCTCAGCCCCATGTTTCAGCGGGCAGAGTGCCGACCATCAGCGGATATCGAAAGTATCTGGCATATATATCGCCTGATCACAGAAACATCATTTATGATCGCATGGATACTCTGCGCAACCTTTTGATTGAGAATTACAAGGATACTCCGCGCGCCTTGCACTATATCATGCAAGTCCTTGCTCACGAGACTGATCAGCTGTCATTTGTGGCAGAACCTGAGGTTTCTAACGGATATCTTTCAAGGCTGGAAGTCTTTAGCATCGGGGATAGTAAATTGCTCTTTGTTATGAGCTTGGATAGTGGCTTGGACAAGACGGTCATCATGAAATGCTCATATGAGATCAATGATGCCCAGCTTAAGAAACTGGTGCGCTATCTCAATGATGAATTAGTCGGACTCAGAGTATATGACATAGCGAATAAAGTATTGGTAGAGATGCGAGAACGTGTGCATGGTGAAAGTGATCTCTTAAGTCAGTTTTTGGTGGAGCTACACAAAGCCTTCATCGAGATTAGTGATTTTTACATACATTATGATGGGAGCATCAAGTTTCTGGAGCAGCCGGAGTTTGATTCCAAAGAGGCGATTTTGAGTTTCATGAATCTGATTCAGCGCCAAGATTATATCCTAAACGCCATGTGTGCTCATGATGAAAGCACTGTAAATGTCTTGATGGGAGAAGACTTTTCGGATCCCAGGTGGCATGATTTTGCGCTCATCTACAGCCGTTATGAGGTCTTTGGGATCCCGGGTTATCTTGGGGTCTTGACTCCACTGCGGGCAGAGTATCGCAGATTGATACCTTTGATGCGTGATGTGAGCACGACTATCACGCAGACTACCAAGCGAGGCATGGTCGTGCCAAGATGGAGGGACAGTGAGTAAAAAAAAGAAAAAGGACATAAAAATGCAGTCGCAGAATGAAGAGAAGAAGATTTCCGCTGAAGACAGCATGAAGCAGGAAGTCGAAACTGAAACGGACGCCAAGGAGCCGGATTTGGCAACTGAATTGGCAGAGATGAGAGACAAGTATCTGCGCACTATGGCAGAATTTGAAAACTATCGAAGAAGAACTAATACCGAGAAGGCAGATTGGATTCGTCAGGCAACCAAGGATTTGGCGCTTCATATCTGTGATGTGTTGGACAATTTTGAGCGCGCTTTGATCCAGGCCGGCGCTGAGGATAGAGAGAGTCCTTTCGGCAAGGGCATTGTTCTCATTGAAAAGCAGCTTTCCAAAGCTTTGGAAAAAGAAGGCGTGAAGAAGATTGAGGCTTTGGGAGAGGAATTTGATCCTGAATATCACGAAGCCTTGGCTCATATCCCCAGTGAATATGAGGAAAACATTGTGGCCGCTATCATCCAAAATGGATACACGATGAATGATAAGGTGATTCGCCCGGTGCGGGTAGCGGTCTCAAACGGAAAATTAATGAAAACCCAGGAGGATTAAATGGGAAAGATAATCGGAATTGACCTCGGTACTACAAACTCTTGTGTAGCTGTAGTCGAGGGTGGAAAACCCGTCGTGATAACAAACGCGGAAGGCGGTAGGACTACTCCCTCCGTGGTCGCATTTACTCAAAAAGGTGAAAGATTGGTCGGACAATTGGCAAAACGCCAGGCAGTCACGAATCCTACAAATACAGTATTCTCAATTAAGCGCTTCATGGGAAGATCCCATGGCGAAGTTAGCGAAGAGATCAAACAAGTCCCCTACAAAGTGATTTCCGGCATCAAAAACCAAGCTGCCGTTCACATAGACGTGGATAACAAGGATTTTACTCCTCAAGAGATCTCTGCCATGGTGCTCACCAGGATGAAAGAAACCGCTGAGGCATATCTGGGAACTACGGTTTCCGAAGCTGTGATCACAGTTCCGGCGTATTTTAATGATGACCAACGCCAAGCCACTAAAGATGCAGGACGCATCGCCGGCTTGGAAGTCAAGAGAATCATCAATGAGCCCACTGCAGCTGCTTTGGCCTATGGCATGGAAAATAAGAAAGAACAGAAGGTGGCGGTCTACGATTTGGGAGGAGGAACCTTTGATATCTCCATCCTAGATATCTCTTCCGGAGTCGTGGAAGTATTAGCCACCAATGGAGATACTCATCTGGGTGGGGACGACTTTGATAAGCGCGTCATCGACTGGATTTTGGAGCAATTTAAGAAACAGGAAGGCATTGATCTTTCCAAGGATGCAATGGCACTCCAGCGCTTGCGTGAAGCTGCTGAAAAGGCAAAGATCGAACTCTCCGGAACTCAAAGCACCAATATCAGCTTACCTTTCATTACAGCAGATGCCACCGGACCCAAACACTTGAACTTGGATCTGAGCTTGGCAGAATTCAATCGTCTCACCTCAGACTTAGTCGAGCGTACTCTGGGACCCTGCAAAAAAGCCTTGGCAGATGCGAAACTAAGCGCTTCTGACATCCAAGAAGTTTTGATGGTTGGCGGCAGCACACGCATCCCGGCAGTAGGCGAAGCTGTCGAGAAATTCTTTGGTAAGAAAGCAAATCGCAGCTTGAACCCTGACGAAGTGGTTGCCATTGGCGCCGGAATCCAGGGAGCAATCCTTTCCGGAGACGACAATGTATCCGACGTCTTGCTTTTGGATGTGACACCGTTGTCTTTGGGAATCGAGACTTTGGGCAATATGATGACCACACTTATTCCTAGAAACACCACTATCCCGACCAAGAAGAGCCAGGTCTTTTCGACCGCCGCGGACAATCAGACTGCTGTGACGATTCATGTGTTGCAGGGTGAGCGTCCGATGGCTCCTGACAATAAAAGTCTGGGACGTTTTGACTTGGTGGGAATTCCCTCAGCACCGCGCGGAGTTCCGCAGATTGAGGTGACTTTTGATATCGATGCAAATGGCATTTTGCACGTATCTGCAAAGGACAAAGGCACCGGCAAAGAACAATCCATCAAGATTGACAGAGCCGGGAGCATCAATCAAGAAGACATTGATCGCATGATCAAAGACGCAGAATTGCATGCCGAAGAAGATAAAAAGCGCCAAGAATTTGTGGCAGCCAAAAATGAGCTTGACACTCTGATCTTCAGCACAGAAAAGAGTCTGAGCGAATATGGCGACAAGCTCTCTGAAGACGAGCGAAAAGCTTTGGAAGAAGAGCTGAAGTCTGCCAAAGAAAAGCTGGAAAAAGTGACTGATACCGAAGAAATCAATCAGATCAAAGAAAGCCTTTCCAAAAAAGCTCAAAAGCTCGGTGAGATCATCTATGCGAATATGCAGCAGCAGCAAGGTGGACAGGGCTTTGATCCCAATGCGCAAGGCTTCAATCCGGAAGATTTTGCCCAAGGCCAACAAGATCAGGCGGCCAAAGACGACTCTCCCATCGATGCAGAATATGAAGTAATGGACGACGATAAGTAGATACGAAAAAGCTCAGACAGCTTTGTGCGAGCCAAGCTCTCGGGCAGGGCTGTCTGGGTATTAGTTTTGGGATATTTAGGCATCCAAAGAGATGCCGAAGTGATAGATTTTACAGGAGAAATGATGGCGAAAAGAGATTATTATGAAGTATTGGGTGTGGATAAGGCTGCAGACGAAGCGGCGATAAAGAAGGCATATCGCAAGCTGGCAATGCAGTATCACCCGGACAAGAACCCCGACAACAAAGAAGCGGAAGATAAATTCAAGGAAGCTAGTGAAGCCTATGAGGTGCTCAGCGACAAGGAGAAACGGCAGCTATATGATCAATATGGGCATGCCGGAGTTGAGAGCCAATTTGGTGCGGGAGGATTTTCTTGGGACAATTTCACCCATCGTAGTGATCTCAATGACATCTTCGGAGACGGCTTCTCATCCATCTTTGAGAGTCTTTTTGGCGGCGGATTCGGATCCCGTGGATCACAACGCAGCTCAAATCGGGGTGAAGATCTGCAGATTGAGATATCTTTGTCGCTCAAAGAAATAGCCACCGGTGCAGAGAAGAAGATCAAGATCAGCACCAAAGAAGCATGTGATGTCTGCAGTGGCTCCGGAAGCTCCGACGGGAGCGTGGAAACCTGTTCTCAATGCCGGGGCACGGGTCAGGTTCGTCAGGTGCGCCAATCCCTTTTTGGGCAGATGCAGAGCATAGCGGAATGTCCATCCTGTAGGGGAGAGGGCAAGATCATCAAAAACAAGTGTTCCAAATGCTATGGCGAAGGACGCATGGGCAAGGTCAAAGAGATCACTGTCAAGATCCCTGCCGGAGTGGAAGAAAATCAATATATCCGTTTGCGCGGACAAGGTAATGTCGGACCCAGAAGCGGAGCGCGTGGGGACATCCTGGTGCTCATCCACGAAAAGCAAGACGATCTTTTTGAAAGACATGGCAATGACATTATCATGGAATACCCTATATCAGTATCTCAAGCGGTTTTGGGCGATGAGATACTGGTCCCCACTCTCACCGGCAAAGTCAAGATGAAGATCCCTTCCGGAACTCAGAGCGGAAGACTGTTCAGACTCAAGGGTCAAGGCATTCAGGGGCTAAACTCGTATAACAAAGGGGATGAGATCGTGCGAGCAGTGGTCGTGATTCCTAGCAAAATCAGCAAGGAAGAGACCGAGCTGTATACGCAGCTCAGGGAGTTTGATAAAAAACGCGATCTAAAGCCGGGTAAAGGCTTCTTTGCAAAACTAAAGGACTATTTTAGCTGATATGCCGTCTTACTATCACCCGCTGCTTGATGCTGATAGCAAGGAATTGATCTTGGAGAATGAGGAATTTCATCATCTGACCAGGGTGAAGCGGATTATCTGCGGACAAGAGATCAAGATCAACAGCGGAAGGGGATTTATCAGTACAGCAAGGATTAGCTCGATAGACAAGAGAAAAGCAGTCCTGGAGGTGCTCGAGACCATCTATCATCCCAAAGCGAAAGCCGGGTTTGCGATCGCCTTTGCGCTGCTGAAAAACCATCATGATGAGATGCTCGTGGAAAAATGCACTGAGTTGGGAGCTAAAGAATTCTTTCCATTGACAACTCAATTTACTGTCAAGGATCTCGGCAAAAACACGCTTTCTAGATTTGAGAAGATTGCTCTTGCCGCCATCAAGCAATGTGACAATCCTTGGCTGCCATATGTTCGGGAGCATCATGCTTTGCCGGAGGCCATCAAGACAATCGTTTCCTTGGGATATCAGCCTGTGTTTTGCTCAGAAAAGGAGACTCAAGTCAGCATGAGGGACTTATCTGTCGATAAGGATCTATGCTTTATCATAGGCCCTGAGGGCGGATATGATTATCAAGAGCTGAAAATGATCCAAGACTATCCGGCGATAAGGATTTCACCACTGATTTGTCGGGCTGAGACGGCTGCTATCGCTGTGTCAGCGCAGTATCAGGCAGTGTTTGGGCTTGGTCAGAAGTAGCGAACTTCTGCTATCATCTCAGGCCACAGGCCGGAGCTTTAAGCAGCGCTGAGACGGATGATGCGGGTTTTGCCAAAATTCCTTTGACAAGATAGAGAAGTCGTTTTAATTTGGCACAAAGCTAAAAAAGGGGTTGATAGCTAGTATGAAACTCTTTGAAACTCATGCCCATCTGGATCTCCCGGATTTTGATTCCGACCGGGAAAGCCTGATTAATAAATGTTTTAAGAATGGAATCGAGTATATCATCAATATTTCTTTCAACAAAGAGACGGCGATTTCTTCATTGGAATTGGCAAAAAGGCATTCGCGGATATTCTCAACTGTCGGGTATCATCCGCATGATGCCACAGATTTTGATCCTGAATTGGTCAAGAAATTGGCAAGAGAGCCACAGGTTCTTGCCATTGGGGAGATAGGACTGGATTTCTTTCGAAATCTCTCTCCCTACACAGTGCAGCGAGAGGTTTTTGCAAATCAAGCCCATTTAGCCGTGGAATTTGACCTACCGGTGGTCGTTCACGATAGACAGGCGCATCAAGAATCCTACAACATCCTCAAACAAGAAGGCGTCAAAGAGGCGGTCTTCCACTGTTTTTCCGGAGATATTGTCTTTGCTCAGCAGGTCTTGGACGCAGGATGGATGATGTCTTTCACCGGGAGTATCACTTACAACAATTCGCATCTTGATGATGTCATCAGACTGGTTCCGATGGATCGGTTTATGATCGAGACGGATTGCCCATACCTGCCTCCACATCCACATCGTGGACAACGCAACTCCCCGCTCTTGCTTCATCTTGTAGCAGAGAAAATCGCACAGATCAAGGGGATTACACCCAAAGAAGTGGCAGAGCTTTCCTATGAAAACGCCTACCGCTTTTTTAGGATTCCCGCCGAAGTGACAAAACAAAAGAAATCAGGAACTAAGAAATGAAAAGAGCTATTCTAATATGCCTATGTCTCATCGCAAGCTTGCTTTGGGCAGGAAATTCTATCTTTAGCTATGATGGTTTTCCCATCCAGTATTATGGCTTGGATGTCTATAGCATGGGAATGGGGGATACGGGATCGAGTGACATCTTTCGCTTCAACTCTGGATATGGCAATCCCGCGCAATTCAACCGGAGCAACAAGACCCTCTTTGGTACGGGTATCATCCTTGGCTATACAGGATACAAATCTGAATATCAAGATCAGGAACGCTCGTTTCGGGATAACTCACTCGACTTCCCATACTTTAGTGTGTCAGTGCCGGTCAAAGGCCATAGATTTGGCTTTCAGTTCAATTCATACGCCACGGGTTTAGTGGAAAACCAGATCATCCTGGCTGACAGCACGTTGGAACGCCAGTCTACTGACAAATACATCTATCGTGCAGATCTGATATATAGCTACAACTATCGGGATCTAAGCTTGGGTGTGAGCGGCAACTATTTCTTTGGGCACGACAAACGCAGCTTTGAGCAGTTTGCCCCCAATGCCACGGTGCCCACTACAGAAAGTGTGCATAGAGATTTTAAGAATCCCACCATCACAATGGGTGCCATTCAAAGCTATGGGGATCATGCGCTAGGTCTTCATGCCACATTGCCCGTTACCCTGGAGGGAGAGAGCAGAAGGCGCAGCTTCCACACATCAGAGGATCCTCAGGATTATGAATATGAGCTTCCTATGATGATGACAATGAGCTACACAGGTCATGTAAATGAGCAGATAAAGGTGACAAGTGACATCAGTGTCCAAAGATACAGCGATGTCTCCGATGATTTGCAAGACAGTTGGAAAGCCGGAATCGGCATGGCTTATGAGCCAAAGGAAGGAAGGCAAAAACATTGGTGGGCAAAGATACCGCTTAGAGCCGGGTATTCATTTCGCAACCTTCCCTTCAAGACCGGAGGGGACTTTATCGAGGAAAATACCTTTACTGCCGGGCTTAGCTTGCCACTTAAGAATGAAATAAATCGCCTTGATCTGGCTTTTCAATATCAGACACGCGGGTCTTTGGATAACAATGGCCAAAGCGAAAATGCATATATGATGATGATCGGCTTTACCGGCTTTGACATTATTAGCAGAGCCATCGATAGAACTGCTCCCCGCGATATCCCAAAAGCTGAGGAGCTAAGGCAATGGTGAGTGATAAGAGTCTGTATCAAAGATTTTTGGAATCAAGAAATGTTCAGTTGTCCGAGCTAGAGACCAATCTCTATGATCTGCCGGATGAAAGCAGCTTGTATGGGATAGAGCGCATTGCCGAGCGCATTCGTGAAGCAGTCTATGATAACGAACCCACCGTGATCTTCGGACATGACGATCCTGATGGGATCACGAGCACATACATCCTATACAAGTTCCTAAACGACATCGGATTTCAGGGACACAGTTATTACATCCCAAATCGCAATCTGGACTCCCATGGGATCCAGGATAGCTTTGTAAACCACGTTCGTGAGAAGGGGTATAAGCTGGTAATCACGGTAGATAATGGCATCTCTGCCAAGCAAGGAGTAGAGAAACTCAATAGTCTGGGCTGTGATGTGATCATCACAGATCATCATCTGATCCAGACAGAGATGTTGCCCGATGCTTATGCGATGATGAACCCACATCTTCCGCAGTGTCAATATCCGTTCAAGTCACTTGCAGGAGTTGGCGTTGCCTTGATGCTGATTCGTTATCTGGGAAAGATTTGGGAGCATCCTATCGACCCGGCTAGCTATTTTTGGGCAGCAGTCGGTTCGATCGCCGACAAGGTGCCCATGATCGGGCTAAACCGCGTCATAGTCAGCCACGTCCTTGAGCACTTTGAGGAAGTGCAGGATCCCACGGTGCAGTTTCTGCTAAGAAACTACAGCAGAATCAATAGCAAAACAGAGATATTTAACTTTATTACCTACACATCACGCCTCATAGCCAATGGACGAGAGGAAAGTGGACATCACTCCGGGCTTAGTTTTATCAATCAGCTTTCAGATGCTAAAGCCAAGCTTTTTGAAAGACTGGAAGAGCAAAAGAACCTTTGGGAGAGCGAGTTGAATCGTGTCTTTAGCTTTTTGGAGACTCTCACTGATGAATTTGTCGGAAACTTCTTTGTTTACTATGATGATGATGGCGTGATCCCATATGCGCTTTTGGGCACAGCGGCGACCTTCATCGTCAACCGCCTTGGTATTCCGACCATCATGTTAAAACAACACAATTCGCACACGGTCTGTGAGGGAAGATGCAAGGATGGCTTCAACATGGTGGAAGCTTTTACGCATTGCAAAGATCACTTGATTCAATTCGGAGGCCATGCAAAGGCTGCCGGTTTCTCTATGGAGCACTCTTCCTATGATCCCTTCCTGGAATGCTTTAACTCATACCTTAGTGAACACTACACGAGTTCTGATAGCGACTTAGATATTGAGTATGACACCGAATGCATGCTTGAAGAAATGGATCAGGATACATGGAAAGCTCTCGAAGCGCACCTGCCTTGGGGACAGAAGAATCCGGAACCTATCTTGAAAGTTAAAAGCTTGCGAGCTGCTGATCTGAGCGGGACTTGGAGCCTTGATAGTGGCAGCCTGCATATTGCTCGTGATCTCTGCAAAGACTGTTTGGTGATGTGGCGATCACAGAGACAGATGCGCATCCTCAAGATCTTGGAAGACTAGTGTCTATGGGTCACCTTAGCGAGACACTTCGAAAGTCAATTCATCTGGGCTCATTGGTCATCCCCTTGAGTTATAGATATCTTTTGGGATACAATAGACGTTTGGGCTTTTCTCTCTTGCTGATATCCCTGATCATCAGCCTTGTCATCGAGTTCAATCGCTTCTGGCAAAGAAGTTTTCGCAAGACCTTTCATCGGATCTTTGGCATGATCCTTAGGCGACACGAGCTCAAGGACTTCACCGGTGCCACTTATCTGCTATTTGCCAGCGTGCTATGTTTTGCCTTTTATGAGCCTCGCATAGCTGCCGCATCCATAGCATTTCTGAGCATTGGAGACACCTTCGCTGCTTTGGTCGGGTTAAACTTTGGGCGGCGAAAATTCTTGAACAACAAAAAGAGTCTGGAAGGCAGTCTTGCTTGTTTTGTGAGCTGTGTGATTTTTGGAATCTGGTGGCTGGGAGATCCCAGAATGGTGATTCCGGGTGCCATTGCTGCTACGATAGCCGAGCTTTGCACCATCCCCCTTGACGACAATATCAAGATACCGCTCATAGCCGGATTCACCATGACCATATCCAGCATATTGATCTGAGGTGAGCATGCTTTTGTCCTTTGTAATACCTGTCTTGAACGAAGAAGAATCTCTGAGTGAGCTCTACAAAGAGATCCTTCAAAATCTTGGTGAACATAGCTATGAGATCATCTTTATAGATGATGGCTCCACCGACACCAGTTTTGCCCAGATGAAGAGCATCGCAAAGCAAGATCCCCAAGTAAAAGTCATCCGTTTCAGACGCAATTTTGGCAAAGCTGCTGCCCTTCAAAAGGGATTTGAGCTTTCCCAAGGAGAAGTAGTTTTTACGATGGATGCAGATCTGCAGGACAATCCCATTGAGATCCCGGCTTTTCTGGAGAAACTGGATGAAGGCTATGATCTCATCTCCGGATGGAAGCAAAAGAGACGGGATCCTTGGCACAAAACGGTGCCTTCGAGACTCTTCAATGGCGTGACCGCCACCACCTTTCGACTGAAGCTCAAGGACTACAATTGCGGCTTCAAGGCATATCGCAAGGAATTGGTCAAAGAGCTCAATCTATATGGGGAGATGCATCGCTACATCCCCGCCTTGGCAGATGCTTTGGGATACAAAGTGGGAGAGATCCCCGTCTCCCACCGAGCCCGCAAGTATGGCAACAGCAAGTATGGCCTAGAGCGCTATCTACGAGGCTTTTTTGATCTTTTGACAGTCAGGATGGTCACCCACTATATCAAGAGCCCTCTATATCTTTTTGGACGCATAGGATTGCTGTCGACCCTTTTGGGATCTCTGATCACGCTCTATCTGGCGATCCTCAAAATCTTCTATAATATGCCCTTGTCAAATCGTCCGCTACTATCTTTGGGCATACTCTTAATTTTGGGAGGACTCCAATTCATCTCGCTTGGTTTGATCTCAGAGCTCATAATCAATCGGGTCAATCGATCGTCCCAATTGCCATTGTCAATCAAGGAAACACTTAATATCGACTCCAGAGAACAGGATGGATAGGCTCGAGTCATTTTTCCTAAAACGCTATCTCAAAAACTCAAAGCGAAATCTCTTTCGCTTTAGTTTTGTTTTTATGGTCCTGGGAATTGTCCTATCCGTGGGCATTCTCTCAGCAGGGCTCAATCTGTTTCAGGGTTATGAGACCAATCTCAAGAGCCTGCTTCTAGATAGTTTTTCCCACATCAGCATTCAATCCGCCTATGGTGATATGATTTCCCCGACTGAGCTGACCAGGATCAAGGGTTCTTTGGCAGATCGCCCCGAGATTATATCTCTGACAGCCAGCCTAGAATCTTCCCTGATAGCTCAGACCGATGCCAAGATCCGCGCTGTCAATCTCCGTGCATATGATTTTTACGAAGATTTCCCCTATGCCCGCTATATCAGCGAAGGATCCTATGCCTTGCAAAGAGGGGATTTGATCGTAGGCCACTATCTGGCAGAAGAGCTGGGCCTGGTAATTGGTGACAAGATCGATCTCAGCTATCCCAGATTGGATCGCATTACTCCGCTTGGAGTTCAAAACAAGCATAGTAGCTATACCGTCGCCGCTATCTATCGCTCCGGCTACTATGAGAGTGACCGCAGCATAGTCATCTCCACTTTGGAGGACGCCAGAAGCCTTTTGATGCTCTCTGAGGGCTATAGCAAGATTGAAGTCAGGCTTACAGATGCGGACAAAGCAGCTCAAATCAGCAACGATTATATGCATCTTCTCGGCAGAGATTTTGTGGCAATATCTTGGGATCTCTATGCTCAGAGTCTTTTGCGGCTTGTCGCCATGGAAAAGTGGCTGATCTTCATAGTCTTTAGTTTTCTGGTTCTGATTGCAGGCATAAACGTGATCTCGGCGGTGAGCACCATTATCATCGACAAAACTCGGGAGATAGCTGTCCTTAAGACGCTTGGCGCAAAAGCGCGCTCGATTAAGAAGATCTTCATGTGGCAAGTCGGCCTGATCGCGTTAATTGCAGTTATTGGTGGACAGATCTTGGGAATCCTCTTATCATGGTTTGTAGAGATGCAGAGCTTCTACCGCCTAAAAGGGGAAGTGTATTTCATTGATACGCTCACTGCTGACATCACATGGGCTAATCTCGCGGTGGTCTTTGCCGTGGCCAATCTTTTGATCTTTGCCTGCATCCATCTACCTCTAAAGCAGATAGAAGACATGCAGATCATAGACATCATTCGACAACGAAACTAAAGGACAGATAATGGTATTAAGTGCGAAGCATCTGAAAAAAAGCTATATAGACAGTGATCAGACCATCACCGTGCTCACTGACGCTTCCTTGGACGTATGCTCCGGGGATTTTATCTGCATCACGGGAAAATCCGGCTGTGGGAAAAGCACTATGCTCCATATCATGGGACTGCTTGATGCCCCCGATGACGGGGAGCTGTGGATCGGTGAGAAACAGGTAGATTCGCTTAGCAGCGATGCTCCCAGGATTCGCAATCAGGATCTGGGCTTTGTGTTCCAGTTTCACTATTTGGTGGAAGATCTTAGCGCCACTGACAACGTCGCACTACCCCTGTTGATAGCCGGTGACAGCGAGTCCGAAGCCAGAAAGCGCGCAAGTGAGCTTTTGGTTCATCTTGGTTTGGGAGATAGGTTAAACCGCTTCCCAAATCAGTTATCCGGGGGAGAGCAACAGCGAGTAAGTCTGGCTCGCGCCTTGGTGAACAAACCCAAAATCGTATTGGCTGATGAACCAA
>CALGPA010000007.1 GCA_937960795.1 uncultured bacterium
ATTGGTTTAGAGGCTTGAGAATCATATCCTGGCTTCCTACACGGTACAGCGGATGCCTCCCCACGCGACAAGATGTCGCGTCTACTATAGGCGGCTAAAAACCGCCCCTACAATTGTAAACCCGCTCGATGAAAGATAAAAAAGCCCCGATCCAAAGATCGGGGCCCGATATATCCATGAGAAGGTATTTTTTAGTTGAATCCCTGCGAGATCGCTTCACCGAGATCGAAGATCGGCAGGTAGATCACGATGATGATGGTACCCACGACGAGTGCCATCAGCACGATCAAGAGCGGCTCGATCAGAGAGGTGAGGCGGTCGATCACGCTATCCACGAGTTTCTCGTAGAATTGAGCGGCTTTACCCAGCAGCTTGTCCATATCACCGGTTTCTTCGCCGGTGGCAAGCATCTGCAGGAGTGTGGGAGGAAATTCGCCGGTTCTGCGGAAGGCATTGGCAACGCCATATCCTTCTTTGACCAGCACTCTAGCGCGGCGCACAGCGCCTTCGACCACGGCATTTTGAACTACGTTTTCAGTGAGTTCCATGGTATCCATGATCGGCACACCGGCAGCCATGAGGATACTGAATGTGCGGGAGAATTTGCTCATGATGGAGTTTGTCATCACACCGCCGATGACCGGGATGCGGAGTTTGAGAGTGTCCATCACATATCTGCCACGATCGGTCAGGTATACCAAGAACAGCGCGGCGATCGCCATAATAAAGATCAGGATTGCCATAAACAGGTTGTTTACGATATAGTCTGATATATTGATCGCGATCACGGTAGGCGTGGGCAGAGTGGCATTGAAATCTGCATAAACTTCTGCAAACATGGGGATAATGAAATAGAACATACCCCAGATCACACCGATGAGGAAGACAAGGATAAAGACGGGATATGCCATGGCGCTTGTCACTTTACGGCGAGTATCTTCGATCTTTTCTAGGTAATCAGAGAGTTCGTCCAGGACTGTGTGCAGAGTACCCGATACTTCACCGGCTTGCACCAATGCCACGTATAGCGGGTTAAACACACCTGGATGCTGTTGCATTGCTTCAGAGAGGGAGAATCCTTTGCGGATATCATCACCGATCTTGCGCAATACTTTGGCAAACTTCTTATTCTTTTCTTCTTTTTCCAAGTCGGTCACGGCTTTCTCGATGGTCAAACCAGCGGAGAACATGGTGGAAAGCTGACGCGTGAAAAACACAAGCGTCTTGAGGGTGACACCGGTACGAATTTTGTAGATGGTGAGCATGACCTTGTCGAAAAGGGAGAGTTTACCTTTAAACGCTCCTTCCGATGCGGCTTTGACGGATATGATGGTGGATCCTTCTTTGGCGAGTTTTTCCACTGCCATATCGAGAGTATCAGCCTTGATCACTCCTTCTACACGGGCGCCTTTGGCGTCCTTAACTATGTAGGCAAAATTTGGCATATACGTTTACCTTCTTAATCTATCTTATTCGACAACAGTCATCTTGATGACTTCGCGGATGGTGGTGATACCACGTTTCATTTTGGATATGGCAGCATCATGCAAAGTACGCATTCCAGCATTGAGAGCCGAAGAGCGAATGAGATCCTGGTTTCCACCATCATAGATCAGCTGGCGGATTTCTTTATCGACAGTGAGCAATTCGAAGATACCGGTACGACCAGAGAAACCTGTGTTGTCGCAATGGACACATCCGGCTCCCATCTTGAATTTGGCTTCACGAACATCTTCTTCAGTCAGAGCTGCATCTTGAATCTCTTGCTCTGTGGGTTGATAGTCTTCGATGCAATATGGGCAAATCTTACGAACGAGACGCTGAGCCATCACCAATGAGAGTGAGGAACCCACGAGATAGGGTTTGATCCCGATATCGATCAGACGTGTGACTGTGGAAGGAGCGTCGTTTGCGTGTAGGGTCGAGAACACAAGGTGACCTGTCAGAGAGAATTTGATCGCGATATCGGCGGTTTCTTCGTCACGGATCTCACCGATAAGCACGATGTCCGGGTCTTGACGGAGAACTGAGCGCAGCGCTGAGCCGAAGGTGAGGCCGATCTGTTCTTTGGTCTCGATCTGAGTGATGCCTTCGAGGCGATACTCGACGGGGTCTTCCACTGTGATGATATTGGTCTCGATGTCTTGAATCTCTTTCAGGGCGGCGTGTAGAGAAGTGGATTTACCACTACCGGTAGGACCTGAAACGATGATGATGCCATAGGGACGGCGAATGATCTTGTCAAAGATCACCATATCTTCTTCTTCAAAGCCGAGTGTGCTGAGCTTGAAGCCAAAATCACCTTTGTCCAAAAGACGCATCACGACCTTTTCGCCAAGAACCGTGGGGGTAATGGACACACGAACGTCAACGCTCTTGACAGAGGTCTTAAGCGAGATGTGACCGTCCTGCGGAAGGCGACGTTCAGCGATATTGAGCTTACTCATCACCTTCACAAGGGATACCAAGCCGGCATGCATGCCGATGGGCGGGGTCATTACTTCACGCAAAGCACCGTCGACACGATAGCGCACGCGAGTGCTTTTCATCAAAGGCTCGATGTGAATATCAGTGGTGTTTGCCTTGATAGCTTCGTTGATAATGAGGTTCAAAAGTTTTACGACAGGTGCATCGGCATCACTGGAAGCAGCGGAGATCGAGATCTCGTTTTCGTCTTCATCTACTGCCACAAAGTCAAAGCCGCCTACGGCATCTTCCACTTGAGAGGTGGTGCGAATGCTCTTGTAGTATTTTTCGATGGTGTCGTGGAGAACAGTGTCTCCGATGAGCTCAGGCTTGATGTTTTTGCCGATGAGCTTTTTCAAGCTATCGAGAACTGTGAGGTTTTCGGGATCTGCCAAGGCTACAACGACTCCGTCGCCTTCTTCACGAAGCGCCACAACTCTGTTTTCAAGAGCATATGGTTCCGGAATGAGAGAGACGACTCTGAGGTCGAGATCCATCAGTTCGTTTTCTTTAACGATATCGTAGCCCAATTGCAGATGCAGCGCATTTAGCAATTGCTTTTCGGTGAGGTAACCGATTTTTATGAGGGTTTCTCCGATCTTCAGACCGAAATTGGTCTGCTTGATCAAAGCTTCTTTCAGCTGGTCTTCGCTCACGAATCCTTCGTGGACCAAGACTTCGCCGAGTCTGGCAAATTGAGGGTTGAAACTCATGTCTATATCCTTATCTTGTATTTTTTAAAAAACAATTTTGGGTAAATCCCAGCAACTTTCTATACGTACTCCTTGTCTTTTTAAGTGGCGTGAGAGCCTGACGACTCTCACGCCTTTATATCATTTCTTATGTTTAGAACGGTGCGGTTGGGTTGTAACGATACACAAGCAAGTTTGTAGTAGCCTGTATGTTCGTTCCCAGAAGGCGTCCAGTGATTCCTACGTCAGTGGTGCTCGGAGTATTTGTCTGATCATCACCGAAGGGGAATTCATCTAGGTATACTTGGATTCTAGCGTGTGCTGTGCCTTCAAAGGTCGTCACTTTATCAGGACGAGAGATGTCGGCATAGTTTGGCGGAATCTGAGTATAGCTCGGGTTTGACGGGAAGTAGTGATCAGGATGCAGGATGATTTGACCCCTGGTGCAAACAAGCTGGAACTCGCTATCGGTCACGGGCAAACCTTGACCATCAGTGAGGAACAGGATGATGTCAGCATGCTTGTTAGCAGGTGCAGTGTGACCGAAGTTCACAGTCTGCGGCACTACTTGCATCTCAAAACGAGGATCGTTCAGAGGAAGTGTTACTGAGCCGTAGGCATCCACAGCTTGACCGGCTTCGCCACCGGATCTTGCATAGATGGTCACTTCTTCATTTGTCATTGTGCCATTGTAGGTCAGGGTCGTGTATGCCACACCCGAGAGGGAGTCGCCATTCACGCTGACATTGCCTACTGCGCCGTCGGGTACGATCTGAGCAGATGTGTAAGGATGGTTTCCGGGACCTGCGCCTGCGCCGTAGATGGAGAACCAAACCATGGTGTTGTTTTGCACAGGGTTTTGATATCTATCACGCACATGCGCACCTGCAACTACACGCCAGACACCGCCACCCATGTTTGTTCCGGTGTTAAATCCGGAAACGAAGGGCTCGATTGAATGAGGAGGCCCTGATTGGATGATGATGTTCGCCTTGGTGGCGCGGATCCATCTGCCATCTTCAGTGGTGCAAGATGCTCTGATGACCAAAACTCCGGATTCGGTGCCGGCATTGACCGAGATCTGCGCCTCACCTCCATTGGAAGTCACCATTACTGAGTCTGCTGCAGGATTATTGTTAAGGTTTGCTCCTGCAGGAAGAGATGTGCCTGTATTCATGATCTTGAACCATACATCGTGCGGTCTGTCAATGAGGTTGCCATTGATGTCGCGAAGTCTCACGCGCAATACGGCAGACTGAGTGCCACCGGTGTTTGCAACGTTCAGACGAATCGGATCCTGCTGAGTGAAGTCCAGAGCGTGGATCTGATCTGAAGTGATGGTAAAGATCAATTGAGTGACTAGGGTGTCATTCAAAGCTGAAGCTTGAATGGTGGCTGCACCGGCAAAGAGACCGGGAGTGAAGCGCACTCTGGCTACGCCGTATTCGTTGGTTTGGATATTCACAGTCTGAGCGGTGTTCAGGAAGGTGCCCAGATCTGTGGTGAATTTGACGTTGCGGCCTTGAACGGTGTTGTTGTACATATCGACCAAAGTGCTTTCGATGAAGATCTGATTCGGGCTGCCAACGTGGGAAGTATCAGCTTCTACGTCAACGCCGTTGACGGTCACCAAACTGCGCATCTCGATGCCAAATGGAGTGCCGGGACGGATCATGATGTCGCGGCTATCTTGGATATCACCGATTTTTGCGGTAACTGTTTCCGGCAAGCTTTCAGGATTTGTGGTCGCCGAAGTACCCGAATTATAGAAGGTAGCTGCGCGTCCATTATAGGTGGGCTGGTGAATCACCTTGCCGAGATCGTTTCCGGCTTGGTCAGTGAAGGAGCCTTTGATGCACTCAAAAGTGATCAAGGTTCCATCCGGAACTACTTCATCTGTAGTGTTTGTGGCAGCAGCATAGATCGGAACGGTCTGAGCTACCCGCATCGGATAGGGATCAGCCAGATTGTCAAATTGCAGTGTCACATCTTGGATGCCGGGGGTTTCTTTGACTGTCACATTCACGCTGAGAGTATCAGCAGAAAGGATTGAGTCGGCTTCGGTCGGATGGAAGTTTCTCACGATCGCGGTGATCGTGGCTTCGCCTTCTTGTCCGTCATCCCAAAATACGGTCGATGCGATACCGGTGCTATCGGTTGAAACGTTTGTCAGCACGCGTCCGATCGGAGATGTCTTAAACTGAACGATCTGTCCGGGAACGCCGAAGTTTTCACCATCACGAATCTCAACAGATACTCTGGAGTAAGTGATGTTGTTGTCCGCATAGATTGTATCCGGAGATGCAGAGATCTTGTGGATCACGCGAATTTGGCTCAACGGGATGGGATCCGGGGGTGCCGGCAAGATTGGCGGCGGATTACGCTTATCGCAGGAAGCCGAGAGGCTTACAAGGATTATCATAATCATGGTTAATATTGGTATAAGAGATTTAACCTTCTTCATTGTATTCCTCCTCACCTTCATATTCGATGAGTGTGCGAGTGAGTCTTTCGTCTACGATGGGTTCAGGGCTCTTTTCGTCCATTGACACCAATCTGGGAGTAATCTCAATGATGAGATCGGTGTTTTCGACCATTTCGTAGCGATGCTGGAATGCTCTGCCGATGAAAGGAAGATCACCCAGGAAAGGTACTTTATTGGTTTTTTGTGAGATGGAAGAATTCAGCAGTCCACCCACGATGATTTTGTGTTCGTTCGGTACAGTGACGGTGGAAGCTACACGACGCACTTTGGTGCGCGGGACAAAGCCGCCCACGAGATTTGTCACGGAAGAGACTTCCGGGGCGATCTTGGCAGTGATGTTTCCATCTTTGTTTACAGAAGGAGTGACGGCAAGGATGATGCCGACTTCTTCGCGCTCAACCTGTACCTGTCTTTCGTTGTCCATCACGACAAAGGGAATCACTTCGCCGATGTGCAGAGTGGCTTCTTCGCCATTAAGAGCGGTCACGCGGGTGTCGGTGAGCAGCTTGGCGGCGTTGTTTTCCAAAAGCCAATCGATGGTGATGTCAAAAGCAGTAAGCTGACGGCTGAAATGACCGATGTCATTGAACCCGTTTATTCTCTGGAAGTGCTGGTCGCTGGGGAGCAGGCCAAGCTCAGTCGGATCGCCATGAGGCAGATATCCATCAACATCTGTGTAATTGAAGGGAAGCCCGGCACCACTTGCATTCACGGGATCTTCGGCGATTATGGTGGTAAGGCTGTTTAAGCGGCTCCAGTCGATACCGGCTCTTTTTGCATTGCTGAGGTTAACCTCGATCAGGCGTACGCGGATCTCAATCTGCTCCTGCACCACATCCATACCCTCTACAAGGGTGCTGATCTGATCGAAGGTTTCTTGATTTGCATAGACCATGATGGCGTTCTGACCTTCCACGGGCACGATGTTTGCGCCGGTGCTCTGAAGGGCGTCAGCTACCTTGACAGCATCAAGATTGTTCAAATACAGGATATTGCTGCGTTCGCCGATTTCTTCCATGATGTTTTGTCTTTGACCCACCACAAAGGTGTTGCCGGCAATGACGCGATATGAAAGACCGGAAGTTCTGGCTACTAAAGATACTGCGGTCTCGATCGGCACGTCTTTGACGTTGATGGTCACGCGTTTTTCATCACTTGAATCTCTGTCTCTGGTCTGTTCGACTGCCAACACGATGTTGGTGCCGGAAAGACGTGACAGGGCGTTCAAAACGGAAGACAAGGTGGCGTCATCCGCACTAAAGGTTACCTTGGTTGACATTGGGTTTGCCTGAGCAACGAGTGCTGAGAAGGCAAAGACCAAGAGCAGAGCCAAGCAGAGATATTGCTTACTTGAAAGCATGTTTTTCATATTTACTCCCACTGTTATAATATATTTCACCAATTACCGCTGATTCCCGCTCTGAGGTAAGGATTCTGTTCCTCTTCCATGCGAGGGCGCGGCATCAGGTTTGCTGTATAAGTTGATCCGCCATAGGAATAGCGAATATTTCTATCATTAATTTCCAAGATTCTGCGACCGGCTACCACTTCACCAACACGAGCTTCGTGCAGAATGTCTTGATATTCGATGTACGCGATCTTGTTACCATATTCATCAATAGCAGTAGTGGCCAAGCGGAAAGTATTGCGGACCATCTCCTCGAACTCTTTGAGGCGATCGACATTGTCTTTGATGATATTGCCCTGACGAAGCGGGTCTTTGCTGGTATTAAAGACAAATTCTTTACGATCTTGAATCGAGGTCTCAATGGTGCGAATCCGACTCATCAGGGTGTCAGTCACTGATTCCTGGATGTGAACGGAACTATCCGGCACAGCGGACACGGTGCGGTCTATCACTACGAGGCGGACGATCATAACTCCCAAAAGAATCACGATGAGTGCAATAGCTAGGTCTTTTACGAATCTGAATTGCATCTTACGCCTCCTTTCTCACTTTGAATATGGACATTTCCAGCAAAACCCGATAACGGGAAGGCGCATTAGCTGCCTGTTGGTCTCTGTCGGTCTGCTGAGCGGGACTAATATCCAAGGCCTGCACCTTGATTATATTGTCTTGAGATTCCAAGTCTGAGATGAATTGACCGATCTGTACATAGTCGGCTTCCAGCTCCAGATTGAAGGTAGTTTCGATAAGATTTGGCAGTGACCATTTATTTGTGTCGGTCATCTTGTTGATTTCAATCCTGCGTTGGTGCGCCATGTCACCGATGACGGTTTTGAACTCATTGACCTCATCAAAGCTAAACTGGTTTGTTCTGGACAAGCTGTTGTCGATGATTCTGGCAAACTGACTCAGCTCCTGATCCATGATCCGGGCGCTATTCAGCTGCTCCTGAGTGGTCTTGATGCGGTCGTCATAGTTTCTGATTTTGCGCAGATTGTCATCCAAGCTACGGGAAGTGAGCATGATGAAGGCTACTGTGATGGCCAACATGATGATTATCAAGGCGAGATATTTTTCTCTCATCGTCTGCCTCCCGCTGCTGCAGGCGTGTAACATTCGATTACAAATTCAAAGATAGCAGTATCTTTGATCACCTGTTTGATCACTTGTCCACTCTTGATCTCCGGGAAGTCGTTTGAGATTTCCGGGTTGGATTTCAAGCGTTGGATAAACTCGTTGATCAAATCAAACTCCTTTACATTGGCGTTCACTTCGGTGATGCCGTTGATGGTAAGCACTCCATTGGCATAAGAGAATTTGCGGACAGCTAGTTTATCATCAATCTCGTCGCTGAGTGCCACCATCTTTCTGGCCCAGAAGATCCGGTCGTCGAAAGTTCTGGCAAGGCGATCGAGATCATTTGAAGACAAATAGTCGCCACTGGTGCGGTAGCTTTGCAGTTCTTCCTGAATCTCAGAAAGATAGCTTTGGCGTGCATCCAGCTTTGCGTGGGTTCTGTTCAATACATAAAACCAAGCGGCCAAGATCAGGATGAAGAAGATCGCAAAGAAGATCACTGCATTTCTAAATGTGCGTCCTTCGCGCTCCCTTTCCATTCTCTGTTCGCCATACTTGTTGAGGTTTATTTTGAAGTAAAAATCGTGTCTCATCTATCTCCCCCTACTCCATCCGCATTGCCAAGCCGATGGCAAGGGCAAGTTGTGGATCCTTCTTGTCTTGGAATTTTTCCGGCATTTCCACGTTAATGAAAGGCATGAAGATTTCCGTAGGTACGTTTACTTTATCCTGCAGGTATTCCGGCAAGCCTTTTGTCTTGGCGCCGCCACCCATCAGATAGATCTTTCTGAAGTCGCTGTTTCCTGCTTCCTTGACGTAGAAACGCAGTGAACGGCGGAGTTCTTCAGCGATGGCATCTTCGGTGGCTTTTTCCGAGATATCAAGCATGCTGATGGTCTGGACAGCGGGATTGTTTGGATCATCCAAGATCCCGTGTTCAAACTTATGCTCTTCGGCTTCTGCCCATTCGAGCTGACGTTTGCGCATGATATCCGTGGTGATATGGTATCCACCATAGGGAATATCACGGGCAAAGAACTTTGCATCCGGGCCCCAGATCACCATGTTTGTCCGGTGAGCACCCACGTTTAGCATGACATAGACTCCATCTTCAGCGAAGGCATTGAGCGCAAAGCTATTTGCCACAGCCAAGGAATCAATATCCACTATGTGGGGATGCAATCCGGCAGTTCCCAGGATATTTGTGTGCTCATTGAGCACTTCCTTGGAAGTAGCTGCCAGGAGGATATTCATGTTGTTTGTCTTTTCCTCCACGGAAAGCACTTGATAATCCAGCACCATATCAGATCCACTGATCGGAATGTGCTTTTTGGCTTCAAAGAAAAGGGCGGATTCGAGTTCTTCATCAGGCAGGAAGATAGTCTTGATCTGCTTGATGCTGGTATTGTCTCCACCAATCGATGTCACCAGGTGTTTGATTTGCTTGGGTGATATCCTCAGAGTCTTCAGCATCTCTACGAGCACGGGCGCAAAGCGTTCGGGACGCAGATCGCTGAGTACATACTCCACCCCCTGAGGCACAGTCGGTCGCACCTCATAGTTCAAGAGCTTGAAGCCATCATGAAGCTTTTTGAGGTGCACAATTTTTACACTATGGGTACCAATATCGATACCCACAGTCTCCTTGAATCGAACGGTTTTGTTCTTCTTCATATTTCCTCTTTATTCCACATACATATTATCTATAGTAATGACCTTACGGGTCTTTTAATATTCCAGTCGCCCTGATTCATGGGGTTCTTGCCACCCTTTAGTCTTACTTTCGGATACAAAAGCGGAGTGACGCTCAGAAGACGATTGTCGTAATTATAATTCTTTTTATATCCGGTTCCACTTCCGGATGCACCGGGATAGTGGCGAGCCGCCATTGTGAAGCCATACTCGGGATCAGTAATACCTTGAGTATTAACCACATATCCGCATTTGTCAATTTCAATGTCCCAAATACCATCATTTGAAGGATACTCGCCGTCATTTCCACTACGATGCACGAAGCCGCGTCGTCTTTGTGCCAGTGCGCCCCAGATGTTGATCGTTCCGCGTTCGAGATAAGGAGAAGCTTCGGGCCAAAGCGGATTGTACCAAGGCAGATCCAGACGCACCTGACCCAAGTTGGGAGTAGGCCATGGTTCGGTTGGAGTAGGCGGATAGCGACGACGATGGATGTCGACGAAATCGTAAGTAATGATCTCTGTCGTGCCGTCATCGTATTCAAACTGAATATTTAGCGCCGGTGTTGACGGATGTGGATGTTGGTATTCATATGTAAACACTCCATCCTTATGTGAGATATCACCGCCATCTCCGAGAGCCGCCATTGCTGCATAAATGAAGATGCCTCCACCTGCCGGATCGGGATATTGATTGTCAGAACCCATATTAGTGTGATATCGAACCGAATCCGCGGGATCCATATAACCATATTTGATAAGGATGGATTTCTCGGATACTAGCCCGACTACATCGGTAGAATTGTCTTGAGGATTTTGAGGGATATCAGTGTTCTTTAGTTCTATATCTCCGAGAAGATACATGTTCCCCGAGCTACCCCAGGTTTGATATCCACCGAAAACTCCTCTAATCCACAGCTCTCCGTCAACAAAGATTGGGCGATTCATGCTTATCCCGCCAAGACCGGGTGTCCAGATTGTATCCGGGATGGAGAAGCTGTTTGTCCAAAGACTATCTCCGGGAGGAGGATAGTGGTCATAAACTATCTTGTTTACGCGACGTGGCGGTGTCACGACGCCATGCCAGCCAGTGTAACCACCATCAGCAACATTCACGATATAGATGTTTCCCTCTCCTTGCCCTATCCTCTGACCTCTATTGCGGAGTTCATTCGCCATGGGAGGAAACTCATAACCGTCATATTCTTCGACCAAGCCGCCTTGGAAGACTTGGTCTACCGGATAATTTGAAGGCTGAGAAACGACATGCCCGGCAGTGGTGACCAGATTCAAGAATGTCGGCCAGCCGGAATTGTTTCCACCTCCGGCTTGTTTGATCTGGATGTCACTATTGCTGTGCACTTTGCCGGTGACCACATCATAGCCGTAGAAATAGACGTTTGTATTGTTCGGACTCATATCGTTGTCCGTAAAATACATAAACTCTGAGAAGCTGGTCTGGATAATGGTGAGTTCCGAATACTTTCTTACCATGGACTTATTTGCTCCATAGTATGCCGCTTGTCCGACGCCATGTTTTGCTTCCACGAGTGAATCGATTTTAAAATGTTCGCGTCCTTCACCGAGGCTTCCGGTGGCTCCGCTGCCATCGATTTCGACGGTATCGGTCTGCTCTACCTTATCTTTATAGATGCGACTCTGAGTAGTGAAAGTCCGCTTCACATGGCTTCCCGCTACAGGAACACTGCGCACGGGTGTGTAGTAGATACCGGCGATTTCGCTGTTCTGCTCCAATATCGCTTGTCCGCGATAGGCTTCAGCGCGCAGCAAGTGTAGCCCTTGGATACTTTCAAACTCCCAGAGGAAGCTTTTAGTGTCCTTCAGAGCTATGCCTGCCATGCTGATGCCGCTCATCAAGGCGATGACGGCCAAGAGCATGGCAATGGCCAAGTTGCCGCTTTGGTTGCTCAATATTCTTCGCATAATCTCTCCCTTGCATTCGCTATGCAAAAGCTCATTTCTTAACCATATAGGTACTATAGCTGATGGTTTTGTACTCATCCGGTTTGGGATGGATTCCATCACGAATCTTCACTCTGGCGTCCAGTTCGACACGCAATAGGGCCGGTCTGTCTTCCACAGACAGGGATTCGATCGGCAAGATGCTCCCCGTTCCATTTGCGTCGTATACTTCAAAGCGAGTCACCTGGATCTTGTCCAATTGATCACGTGTCGGGAAAATATATTGTGGGGTATCGACTTGCACCCCGTTGTAAACGTAGTTCATACGGATGGCTGTTCCATCGAGATAAAACTCCACCCAATCGTTTGCTTGATAGTCTCTTGCAGCCGGGGGCAAGATCCTGATTCCGGACCCGCCACCAAAGACGTCTGTGCCGCCGAGAATCTGGAGTGATCTTGCGTTTGCCACGCCATAAAACTCTTCACCACGCCCAAAGCCGTGACCATTGCGGATTGTTTGTAGAGCAGCCATAGCTTGAGTCTGCAAACTCGTATAGTCTGACACTACCTTATAGCGTCTGTAAAAGACACTTACTCCGATAGCAGACACCATGATCAAGACGGTAGAAATGATCAAAACCACGATAAGCTCGATCAAGGTGATACCATTGTTTCGTTTCAGAATTCCAAACATATCTAGTTTCCTGCCCGAATATAATAGTCTTCTCTGAGCTCCACAAAGAAGAGCTGACCAGAGTGGGGGTCATTCCATTCTACTCTTGAGACAAGCTGAGTATATGGATATTGCTGGGCTCCGCTAAACTCTGATGCTCTAAAGGTGCTCACATTGTGCAAGCCCATCAGCACTGCTCCGCTGGGAAGCTCGTCTATGACGACTTCCCGATTGCGGAATGGCAGGAACATCAGGTCGTTTTGGTTGGTATGGTATTTATTGAAGAAATACTGTCTTTCCAATTCACCTGAAGCCAACAGGGTAGCTTTGCGCTGCCTGTAGTTTTGCACACTTTGCCTTTCAGCATAGATGATGCCGACATAGATACTAATAATCAATACAGCC
>CALGPA010000008.1 GCA_937960795.1 uncultured bacterium
TCGTCTCTATAGATTCCGGATAAGCCTCACTCCGTTCGACTTTCCGGAATGACTAGTGTAGGGGCGGCTTCTAGCCGCCCAATGCTGTTCGCTCTATAGATTCCGGATAAGCCTCACTCCGTTCGACTTTCCGGAATGACTAATCTAGGGCTGGTAGTGAAGATACGGAATGAATAATCTAGGGCTGGTAGTGAAAATACTGAATGACTTGTTTTGGTGTGGTGAGAACAAGGCAAAAGGTGCACAGAGACATCATAATTCTACATCGTAGATCGTACATTGTTCATTCGATTTGCCGCGCCAACTACGAACTAAGAACTACGAACTAAGAACTCTCTAAGTCCTTATTTTCTCACCGCTTGCACGCTCGACCGGTGAGCGACCGGTGAGGAAGGCATGAGCGAGCCCTATTTTGCAAGCACTTACGAGCTTAAAAAAACGTGATTTTGCATAGAATGCGTGTCATGCTGATTTGCTCGAGAAAACAACTGTCCTATCTTTGATGTGCGAGATCAGGCATCGATCTGTCTTTGCAAAACCAGCATATTGTGTTGGATGCCATCCTCCATTTCCCAAAAACGGAACTTGTGATCCATCAAAAGCTGCAAGTGCATGGCGAGCTCATCTGAGAGGATGATGCTGATGTTTTTTCGGGGACCAAAGAAGTATTGGAGATAGGGCAGATCTTCAGCAAGGGTAGCCTTTGGCTCTGAGAGCAGGGTGATGGATCTGTCACCTGTCGTGCCGAGGAGGAAACTTAGGTTTGGGCTCCGGTAGATCTCGGCATGCTTCCCGATAAAGGGCAGGTTGGCGAGCCTACTGTGAACGGCATGCCAATTCAGCGGAAGGTATTCGGGATAGTACTCAAAGATTTCCGCGTTAAAATCCCGGATCCGTCTTGGTTTGGCGACGCGATGCAGTCCGCGGCGTTCCATATAGAAGAAGCCATTTTGCTTTTTGAAGCCAAACTTCTGTGTGAGATGTGAGCTTTGGGGGTTTGCGAAGTAGATGCAGCACTCAAAGCAGCAGGCGGGATCTTTCTTGACCAGATTCTTGGCAAAGTCAAAGAGAGCAAGATTCATCAAACCCGCTATGCCTTTTCCGCGGAATCGAGGGTGCACGCGCAGGCCTTCGATCCAAAGGACATTATTTGGGAATCTGCTGAGCTTGATGCAGGAGATTACTTGGGCTTGGTATTCGCAGACAAAGAACCAATCTTCATCCATCCATCGATCTAGGATCTCCGGCAGATAATCGTGCCCACCCCAGGTTTTTTGGGCGATGTAAAGCAGATCTTGCCGATCCGTGTGGCGTGCCAGTCTTACGGTGCATTCATCAATATTAAACATGGATTCAAGAGCTGGGTTTGAGAGCATTTGGTCAAGAGCAAAAAATCTATTTTGTGTTTCTTTGGTAAGACAGGGGGCATCTCGGCCCTTATTGATCGGGAAGCGGTCAGCTCATTTGGCGCAAAATTGTGAAAACTGTGAGAGAAATCACGAGTCCAAACCAAAAAAGTATTTGACATAATAAGGCATTTGTATGCTTTGGATAGTTAATGAGATCTAATTATAGTAATGTACAAATAGGAGTGAAGCGTATGAGGTTGGACAAACGTCGCCTTATCCCGATTTTGCTTGCCGTGTTTATCTTTAGCGTCAGCTTGATAATGGCACAGCAGCATGAATCAAAAGACGATAACATAGTTGGAAATTTTCAGGTAACCGACGTTCCTGCCGATGATGGTACGGGGCTGATGTTATCCTGGGAACCACTGGATCGCAGTAAGAGGATCATTGAATACCGCATCTATCGGGGGATCACCCCGGACCAGCTCTTTTTCTTGGAATCTATCCAGGTAAATCCCAAGAGCCCGGTGGTTTCCGATCAAATGTTCTATTATGACAATTCTGCCAGCGAGATCCTGGACGCCAGTTTCCCCGGCAAGCTACGCCTGGAAAAGGGTCAACCGGATGATGGTATCCTGTATCGCAGGCCTCCCAGGGATCTGAAGTTTACGGCAACTTTGCTGGAAAAATATCAGATGATCTCCTTGGCAGAGCGCAAGCAGTTTTATCACAGAAGCCGTGAGATCGTGGAAGAATATGACTCATCCAGTGATCCGGTAAACAGCTATGCCGGGTTGAGATCAAATCAGCAAACTGTTTTGGCTCTGCTCAAGCCGGGCGAGACCTACTACTACACCGTTGTAGCGGTAGACGAGCGTCAGAGAATGCTCCCCCATGCCCCGGTGACTGCCGGAGTGCCGATCCCCAATGCTCCGGAAGCATCTCCCGCTCTTTATAGCGTCGTGATGCCGGACACCGGCGAGCTTCGTTTTGAATGGGAATATCCCATTTACAAGGACGCCCTAGTCCAATATCGCATCCTGCAAGTAAGTGATATGCCTGCCCAAGAGTGGGAAGAGCGTAGTCAGGATCCTCAAGCGGCTCTTGCCAATGCCAGAGAAATCGCTAGCGGTCAGGTTGCAGCAGGAAGCTTGCCAAATTACACTGTGGTGGAAGTAGGCGAGGATATCGACAGCTACAAAGATGCAGTATTTGCTTTGCAGCTTTTTGATTATTATGGTGCTTCATCAGTCTCCCCGATATCCAAACCGCGTGTGCTAAACAGCGACGCCTTGCCACCCCGCACAGATTTTTATGTGGAAGACAAGCCCAATGACAAGGGTGACAGACTCACAGTCGTCTGGGACAATCCCATCGTCTTCGTAGTCAAAGTCACTGCTCTGAATGCCGATAATAGCAGGCTTAGGATCAACTATCAGCTCAATATGACCGAAACTCAGCGAGTGGACGACATATGGTTTGATTTCTACGATCCCGAGACCGGCGAGCACATTGAGAAGATCAAAGAATTCTATCAGGACAATGCGATCGTCATCAATCTTCCTGATGGATATGAGTTCCAGAAAGGGCTCAAGGTCAAGATCACTCTCACCGGAGAAGGCTTACAAGGCGAGGATATCCCCGAAGATTATGTGATCGAGCAAGATCTCAGATATGAACCCGCCATGATCACCTTGGTTCCGAGTCGTGCCTTGTATCGCAATGACAGAGACGTTTCCAGGGTTTACAACGTGGTCTACAGACAATATATGCACTCCCCGATGTGGCGCTTAGTGATGCGCAACACATCCTTTGACAATTCCTTGGACGTGGTGGTGCCTTATAGCTCCATGGTTCAGAAATTGGTGCATGGCATCAGCTACACCGAAGGTGATTCCTTGGTGATGTATCTGAATACTCCTGCCGGCGTCGAGCGCAAGACTCGTGCTCTTAGACCCGGCGATCGCAAAGGCGCATATGCTCTCTTGGATCACACGGTAGACTTCACTTGGGATCACGACAATCAGGTGATGGTCAGAACCAGTATCTTCAAAGATGCTGCCCGCAAAATGCACGAAGAGACGGTTAGTGCAGCCGAAGCCAGATTGGCAGAGCTTCAAGAGCTCAGAGCTCAGAGCACCGATGCGGCAGAATTGGAAGGGATTGATGCCGAGATTCAAAGGCAAGAAGCCATCCTAATCGCCCATACTCAAAATCCGATTGTGGACGAGGCCTTCAAGGCAAATAGCAATCGCAGCAGGGTCAAACATGTGCTAAGCGCTTTTGATGATTTCATGCGTCGCCAAGCCTTCAAGGTGGTCAAGACCGATGCTCGCGGTCTCTTTGTGGAGTCCGAGCCGGAAATGATCAATGGTGAGCTTGTCTATCACATGCCGATCTCAAATTGGTTTGACAACAACAAATATGTGACCCTTTTTACCACGCTGCTTTTCTGCTTGATCGTGGTGATCTTTGTGCAATTGGCAAAACGCGGAAAGGATCTGTATATCCGTCCGATCGCCGGACTGCAAGAGATCGACAACGCCATTGGTCGCGCTACTGAAATGGGACGCCCGATGCTGTATTGCATGGGTAACGGATCCATCTCGGATGTGGCAACGATCGCATCCATGGGAATCCTGGGTCTGGTAGCCAGACGCGCCGCGGAATATGACACAAAGCTCATCGTGCCGTGCTATGACTACATCATCATGCCCATCGCCCAAGAGATCGTGCGAGAAGCCCACTATGCCGTGGGACGTCCCGACACTTATGATCGGAACAACGTGTTTTATCTGACTAATGTGCAGTTTGCCTATGTGGCAGGCGTAAATGGCATCATGATCCGTGAACGCATGGCTACGAACTTCTTTATGGGATTCTTTGCAGCGGAAGCGCTATTGATGACGGAGACAGGAAACGCCGTTGGAGCCGTGCAGATTGCCGGAACTGACGCCATTACCCAGATCCCCTTCTTTATCACTACCTGCGATTACACCCTAATCGGAGAAGAATTGTATGCCGCCAGTGCCTACCTGAATCGTGAGCCGATGCTATTGGGCACACTCAAAGCTCAGGACTATTTCAAGTTTGTGATCCTCACCGTAGTGATCATCGGCGCAGTCCTATCCAGCTTCCAGATTACTGGATTAACCCTTCTGATGCCAGAGAAATAAACGAGGTTTTCAATGAAGAAGACAATACCACTATTAATCGTGATCCTCGGAGGTCTGATATGGGTTGCCTGGGCTTTTAGTCCGCACTATGTCCTCCAGGAAGTGTTTTATAATCAATTCTACCTGCCCTGGGTCTATGCGATGTCATCCTTCGCTATGCTCTTGGGCGTGCTGTCCCTTTCAATGATGCATTCAGCGAAGATCAAGAGAAAAGCCCCGAAATGGCAATATAGCTATTTCTTCTTTGCGAGTTTCGTCATCACCTGCTTGGCAGGATTTATCGGTGGAACCCAAAAGGGCGGACTCTTTATGTGGATGTTTGAGAACGTTCAGATGCCGATGAGTGCGACGATGTTTTCGCTCTTGGCGTTCTATATGGCATCAGCAGCGTATAAGGCATTCCGTGCACGCAGCCCGGAAGCGACCGTGCTGTTGATCGCCGCAATCGTAGTGATGTTGGCGCAGGTGCCTCTGGGAGTGCAGATCTCTCGTCATCTTCCCACCTTCTCACAATGGATCTTGGACGTGCCAAACCTGGCTTCCAAGCGCGGCATCATGCTGGGCGTGGGGCTTGGCTCTGTGGCTACTTCACTTAAGATATTACTCGGAATCGAACGCTCATATCTGGGCGGCGGTGATTAATAGGGAGTTTTGGAATGAATATATTTGAAAGAATGCAAAAACTCGATCGCCGCTGGATCTATATCGTGGTGGCATTAGCGATTATAATCCCGCTGATGATACCATACGATTCGGATAACGTCACTACTCCTCCGACCGAGAATCTATATCAGATGATCGATAGCTTTGCCGGTCGCGAAGATCGCGCCATCCTCCTTAGTTTCTATCACGATGCAGCCACGATGCCGGAGCTCTTCCCCATGGAAGTGGCAATCCTGCGTCATGCTTTCGAGCGCAACGTGAAAGTCTTTACCCTCACTTGGATGCCTGCCGGCGCTCCCATCATCGAATATGCCATCAATACCGTGAAAGAGGAATTTCCTGATATTCAAAGCGGTGTGGATTACTGTAACTTCGGTTACAAACCCCAACCCTTTGCGTTGGTCTTGGGCATGGGCGACAACATCGCCAACACCATGAACACCGATGCCGAAGGACGCAAGCTGGAAAACCTGCCGATCATGAGAGGCATCAACAACTATAGCGAGATGAACCTTGTAATCGAGTTCTCAGGTTCCGTTGCAGGCGCTACTTGGATCACCTATGCCCGTCCCAAATATGGACTCAATGTGGCAGTGGGCGTGACCGCTGTGATGGCTGCCGACCTCTATCCCTATCTGCAATCCGGCCAATTGGTGGGAATGCTCTCCGGTCTCAAAGGTGCTGCGGAATATGAGAAGCTGGTGGATGTCTTTGCCGCTTATCGTGATCCCACCCGGGATTATAGCATCACCCATGATGAAGATGGAAACAGAATCTTGCCGGGACGCCCCTTTGGCAGAGAGATTCTCGAGGATGAATCTACCAAACGACTCATCCGGATTACTACTCAGACCGAGGCAGAATTTACTATGGATCAGTTTGCCGCGTTTAGCGCCAAACATCCGGATCATATTCCCCTCCTCAATAGACTCGGCGAAGTGCGAGACGGCAAGATGATCGTGGATATCTCCCAGATAAGTCCCGAAATGCGGGAAGAGATGGGCGAATTCCTATATCAAGAGCTGTATCGCCTCACCGGAGACACCCTGTATAAATTCAAGGTTGCTCGCATCGGCATGAATGCGCAAAGCGTAGCCCACATCATGATCATTGTGTTCATTATCTTGGGTAACGTGGGTTACTTCATCCAAAAAGCACGTGCGGCAAAGAACTAAGAGGAGGATGAAATGAGTTTCGAATTATTTAGCAACCTGGTAGGAGCCTTTTTCACTCTGTGTATCTTCTCCTTCCTGTACAAAGATAACCCCTTCTACCAAGCGGCAGAGCAGATGCTCGTGGGCATCTCCCTCGGATATGGCTTGGTCTATACATACGAACGCGTGTTTGTGCCCTACGTATATCAGACGATCGCCATCAAACATCAGTTTGTGCTGATCATCCCTGCTCTCTTGGGTATGCTCTACCTCTTGCGTTTTTCCCGCAAGCTCGGCTGGCTCTCCCGCTATCCCATCGCCTTCTCGATGATGGGTGTGGGTATGGGCGTGCCGATGGGTATTCACGCTGCGATCTTGGTGCAGATGCGCCAAGCAATGGTTCCGATCGAGACCCTCAACCTCTTCCTGATCTTCATCGGGACGATTGCGGTCTTGCTCTATTTCTTCTTCTCAAAAGCCCACACCGGGGTCTATGGGAAGTTTGTAAATGTCGGAAAATGGTATATGATGATCGGCTTTGGAGCTTCATTTGGTCTCACCGTGATGGCTCGTATATCGCTACTGATCGGTCGTATCCAGTTCCTGGTTAACGATGTGTTCCAGATGATCATCAAGTAACTATAAAGCAGTATGCCCGGCGTAAGGTTCAGCTTTGCGCCGGGTTGCTGTATTTTACCTGATCCCTGCCGGGGGAGAGATACCGGCATCCAGCTTTGCCCTTATTATCATGGGGATAACATGAAAAAAGCTACAATATTCAGCCTTCTGCTGATAGTCCTGTGCTCGCTGCTGCCCTTGGCTGCAGAGCAAAACCGAAAGCTACAGATTCGGGAATTTAGCGCTTATGATCTTCCGGACGATGACGGAAGCGGAGTGATCCTCAGATGGATCCCTCTTGATAAAGAACATCGCATTATAAAGTACAACATCTATCGGGGAAGCTCTCCCGATTCTCTGTTTTTGCTCAGCTTCTTGGAGGTTGATCCCAGGCTGGGAGTTTTGGCGCCCTTTCTATATTATTATGACACCGGAGATCAGCCGCTTGTGGAGTTTGAAAGCTCCCCTCGCACACTGAGGAAAGAAAAGCACCAAAGCCCCGACAGTCCTCTGTATCAGAAGTTCCCGCTTGATCACCGGCTCTTGGGCAAGATCTTGGAAGACTATTCCACCTATGCCTTGGTCAGATCCCGCGTTCTTCACAATCGCTCGCGGGAATTCAAGAAGGACGATGCTCAATATAGCTCGCTCAAGCTCACCCAACTCGAAGGCATCTACGCAATCCCCAAAGCCGGACATCACTACTACTATGCCGTTGCGGCTGTGAACGAACGTGGTCAGATCATTGCCGCCTCAGATGTTTCAGAAGTCATGCCGATCGACAATGCCCCGGATGCCACAGCCATCTTACACAGCAGCTACTATCCCGATCTTGGGCAGATGAATTTTGAATGGAGTCCCCCGACCGGTGCGCAGGACATAGCCGTGTGGGAAGGCTGGCTATATCCCAAGGCTTCTCTTGATCAGGACGACATTATGCCCACTGATTGGCAGGAAGAGGGCATCCAGATCTTTGAGATCCCCAATCTTTATGCCGGCGCGTCATACTATCACACTGAGGATGTCAGTTGGCTGGATGTGGATCCCCGGGATTCCGTCGTGCTGCTTTCTTATCGGGACTATGAAGATCAGTCGGCGCACGTGAAAGCAAGGACCTTCCGCAGCTTGGACGCCTCCCGTTTGCCGATCTTGCCCGATTATCAGGTCATGGACAAACCCAATGACAAAGGGGATGTGAACCTCGTATCCTTTGGCAAGCCTCTGGCATACATCACTTTGGCAGAATACACCGATCGCCGTCACCGCAGGCTCAAATTCAACTATGAGATCTCCGAAAACGAGCTTTACATCGTTGACAGGATCCACTTCACCTTCAAGTCAAAGGATGGTGCAATCATCGGCGAAGTCACTGAACAATATGTGGATAAAGTCATCCACCTGGATCTGCCGGAAGAGCATCGCGACATGAAAATCTTCAAAGCGGAGATGGCAGTGCAGCTCTTGGGCGAGAAGGATTTTGAAGCCGAGACTGTGAGTCAGGATATCACATACAACGATTACTTCCGTCGGTTTCAGCCGCAGGATACATACATTGAGGATCTGGACGTTGCCCGACTCTATTTTGACGTGCTCCGAATGTCCCAAGTAGAGTGGGATTTCGCCTCCGGAGTTCGCGCCAATGCTCTGACTCGCACTTATGAACACACTATTCCCTTTGAAGACTATCTTTTCCGTCCGATCCAGGGCTATGATGAAGCCAGCGGCAGATTTCTCTTTGACGTTCGTCTGGCTTTGGGCACTGATCCCGAGCAGGGCATAAGCTTTGATGTCCCTCTTTACAGGGATGCTTTCACCCATGAGATGACGGAGCGTGTCTCGCGCATTGCCGAGCTCAAGGTAGCGCTTTCCGAAGATCCCGACAATGAAGATCTGGCATATGATCTGGACTATCTGCAGGCGGAATACGACTTTATCACATCTCATCCCGCCTATCTGGAAGGCTCTGAAGCGAGATCTCCCGGAGCCTGGACGAAGATCATGCTGCGGCATAGAGATCGAGCCCAAAGAACATACCAATACCGGCTCCTTGCCACCGATAGCCGCAGCGCGTTCGTGATCTCGGAGATCTATCAAGCTCCGGATGGCAGCACTTGGCTTATGCCACAACCACAGTGGTTTGATCGCACCAAGACTATGACCCTCTTTGCGTCCATTCTTCTGGTTATCTTGGTGGTCTATGCCATCTACATCACTCGCCGCAAGGAAGTCTATATCCGCCCGATAGCAGGCTTACAGGAGCTGGACAATGCCATTGGTCGCGCCACGGAGATGGGGCGTCCGGTGATGTTTGTGCCGGGTTGGGGCTCATTGGGAGATGTCTGCACGATCGCGAGCCTAATGATTCTGGCGCAGGTTGCCAAGAAGACGGCTGAATATGACATTCGTCTGATTAATCCCCATTGTGACTATATGGTGCTTCCCCTAGCGCAAGAGATCGTCTCCACGTCATACAGCGAGATCGGACGCCCGGATTCATTTAACCAAAATGATATCTTCTTTGTGAGCTATGATCAGTTCCCCTTCTGTGCCGGGGTGAATGGAATCACGGTGCGGGAACGTGTCGCAACGATCTTCTACATGGGCTTCTTCAATGCCGAAGCTCTGCTGCTCACGGAGACCGGCAATGCCGCAGGAGCAATCCAGATCGCTGCCACAGACGCTGTCACACAGATCCCCTTCTTTATCACCACTTGCGATTACACACTCATCGGGGAAGAGTTTTATGCCGCGAGTGCATATCTTTCCCGCAATCACGACATGGTTAGCATGCTCAAAGCGCAGGACTATTTCAAGATCATCATCGTCTTTGTGGTGGTCTTGGGCACTTTGCTGTCCACCCTGCAATACAGCAGCTTCATCCATGCCTTTCCGCTTGAATAGGAGGACTATATGGAAAAGATCCCTACTTCGACCCTCAAACGCCTCCCCCAATATCTGGAGGTACTCAAACGCCTAAAAAGGGCAGGACTCAAAGAAGTCTCTGCCACCAAGATCTCAGTGTTTTCGGACATCCATCAGACCCTGGTGCGCAAAGACATCGCCTTCACAAAGACTAGTGCCGGCAAAAAAGGATATAAGGTGGCAGACTTGCAGCAAGGTATAGAAGAATTGCTAAACTGGGTGGACACATCTTCCAGCATCCTCGTGGGAGTCGGACATCTGGGCAGTGCGCTCCTGGGCTATCAGGAGTTTTCTCAGCGCGGTCTTTCGATCGTCGCGGGATTTGACAACGATCCCGAGATCATCGGCTCCAAGGTGCATGGCGTGCCCGTCTATTCGGCTCTGGATATCGCAGCTGTGGCACAAAAAGACCAGATCCGCATCGGCATCATCACCGTCCCGCCCGATTCCGCTCAATTGATTGCAGATCTGATGGTTCACAGCGGCATCAAAGCGATCTGGAATTTTACTCCCCACAAGATCATCGTCCCGCCCGAGATTATCGTCGAGTATGTGGATATGTTTGCCTCTTTGGCAGTGCTTTCACGGCGCTTGGCAGAGCAACACTAGGATCTATCTTGCTGGAGAATAAGAATTATACTTGACGGAATTGCCCCGCTCATGTACTGAATTTGACAAGAATAATATGATGATAAGAGAGGAAGCATCAATGAGTTTTGACTACCAAAAGATTCGTGATCAATTGGCAGCTCCCAAAGCCGATTGTGATAAGCTCATCCGGGAGATGAAAGATATCAAGATCAACCTGGAGAACCCCTATTCCGAATTTTTCAACGGATATCGCTTGATCGTTCTGCAAGCGTGGGATTTTGCCCGGAAACTGGAAAAAGACCCACTGTTAAAGAGCATCCCGCTAAGCGAGCTCAAAGCCATCAACAAGGATTTCTACGCTTCGCTTGATCCCGAGAATGGCTATAATAAATGCCTTGGGAATCCGGATTATGCGCATGAGGTATATGGTCAGCAGATGGGAAGCTTGATCAGCGCCATCTTCACCCAAGCCTATGGCAGCAGAAGACATCTGATCAATGGCGACTTTGTGGCGACCAAGGTCACGCTAGACATCTTCTTCCGCCTGCTGGATCAAGCTGATATGCCCGAGTATGAAACCTGGCTTAAGATCTACAAAGAAGAAAGCACCAAAAACTTGGAGTTTAGGACAAACGCAGCCCATGCCATGCGCTTTTGCCCGGAATTTGACGTATATTTCAATATCGTGCGCGATGCTGACCTGGATGACATCCGCTATCTATACCGCTATGGCGTCTATCTCACCGACCACGACGTCAAGATGGCTGACTTTATGCGTAATTATCCCCCGCAAGAGCTGGCAGCCATAGCCAGATTCTTTGTCAAAAGCTGGGTTGATGGCTTTGTCCGCAGCAAAAAGGACTACCGCAAAAAGCGCTATGCAAATCTCATGATCCCCGTGGGCATGGAAGCTCTGGGTAGATTGGTTATCGATGAGCTGGAAAAGATCGGGATCACCGCGCTGGTGCCACTGCCCCACACCATCGGCATCAATCGTCAATATGGCTATGACCACCGTTATGACAACGCTCTCACCCTAGATAGAGAGCTCATGGAAGCCGGCTTGAGCGCCATGCAAAAGAGCCTTGAGAGCCTCCAAGACATCATTGCTCTTCAAGCAGGACCGCTATATCTGGAACTCTTTGGAGAGACGCCCTTTTCTCCCAAAGCAAAGTCCTCCACTCTCAAACCCTCAGAAGAGCAACAGCTGCTCATGCGCGAACAAGGTGCTCGCGGCGGACAGCTCTACTATCAATACTACAAGCGAGATGAAGCCAGCTTTAGCATCATAGCCTTCCCCTCAGCCGAGATCGGTGAGAAATTCCCCGAGATCTTTGCTGACACCCTCAAGATCAACCTTCTGGATAGTAAACGCTATGCCGAGATCCAACAGAAGATCATCGATGTGCTGGATACCGCGGACTACGTCCATGTCAAAGGCAAAGCCGGCAATGACACCGACATCAAAGTGCAGATGCACAGCCTCAAAGATGCCACCCGCGAGACTCTCTTCGAAAATTGCGTGGCGGACGTCAACATCCCTGTGGGAGAGGTCTTTACTTCTCCTGTCCTCAAAGGCAGCACCGGGACATTGCATGTGGAAGATATCTATCTGGGAAGCCTGCGCTACTTCAACCTCAAGATCCATTTTGAAGATGGCTGGGTCAAAGACTATTCCTGCACAAACTTCGATGACCCCGAAGAAGGCAAAAAGTATATCCACGAAAATCTACTATTGCCACACAAGACCCTTCCCATCGGCGAATTTGCCATCGGCACAAATACCACTGCCTATCAGATCGCCAAAAAGCACGATATCATGGCGCTGCTTCCGATCCTCATCATCGAAAAGATGGGCCCTCACTTCGCCATCGGAGATACCTGCTTTAGCCATGAAGAAGATTCACCACACCCCAGCTTCGTAAATGGCAAAGAGATGATAGCTGTCGAAAATGAACACTCTGCCACCCGCAAAGAAGATCCCGTGAATGCATATCTGATGAAACACATGGACATCACCCTGCCATATGAGATGCTGGAATCCATCGCGGCAGTGGATAAAGACGGCAAGTCCACAGACATCATACGTGATGGACGTTTTGTGGTGCCGGGCACGGAAGAGCTCAATATTCCCCTAGAAGAAATGGATGCGTAGATCCTGATCAATCAAAGCTTTGTATAAAGCGACACTGTATAGCCCCGGGCGACGGCTCGGGGCATTTTCTTTAGCCCTCCTCGACTCGCTCAAGTTTCCCAAAACCAGTCATAGCAAATCCGATTTTCGGCGCAGAGGCAAATCGCGTAAGTCCTTATTTTCTCACCGCTTGCACGCTCGACCGGTGAGCGACCGGTGAGCA
>CALGPA010000009.1 GCA_937960795.1 uncultured bacterium
CTCAACCATCTCAACCTAATCTGTATCAGCTCGTCGAACGACCATGCTTTAAGATGAAGCAGATACATTAATACTTCAGGATCCTCTGCGGCTTTCTATTGACCCCATCCACACGCATTTGCAGCAGATAGACTCCTGCCGGGAGCCTGCGAGCATCATCGTCACCGCCTTCCCATGCCAGATACTGCTCGCCTTTGTGCTGAGTTCCCTGAAAGAGAGTCTTTACCAATTGACCACGAATATTGTAGATCTTGATCTCAAGTTCGCTACTCTTTGCCAGCTCATAGCTGATCACTGCCAGTTCTCGGAAAGGATTCGGAGACACACCGATCTTCAAGGGCAGCGGCGCAGCCATCTCATCCTCATTGGAAACAGTGTCGATGATCACCAGGACAGAATTTGATGCTGCCGATTCCACAGATCCATATAGCGCCACGACATGATAGCTCAAGGTGTCAATCACGCTGACATATTCTTGATAATGCCGGGCTGAAGGATCCAAAATGTCAGTCATTGCCGCATTATTGCGATAGATCCGAAAGCCACTAAGACCTCGATCCATGATCGGCATCTGCCACGCCAAGCTGACCTGATTGTCACTTTTCCTGGCACTGAGATTCTGAGGCGCAAAGATCGGCTGATATTCATAGGCGCCCACATCTATGATCGTGACGCCATCTCCGTCCCCATCCCAATAGCGTTCATTACCGGCTGCATCCAGCTCGCTATCTTGCTCTGCCCCGGGCGCTTGATATCCGGCATCAATCAAGGGCGAATATGCGCTGAGCAGATACGGACGATTGCCCTCTCCCACAAATAGAGGATCATCGCTGCTATTGCCCTGCCCCCAATACACCGGATTTTGGGGAGTCTGGCTGAATACTCCGCCGGAACCACCCAGAATATTATTGTTGATCAGCGTGGTGGGACTATAAATCCCGGATGACGTGTAATTTGGGATCAGGATCTGAGTAGTCATATCCGGATTGTAGAAGATATTATTGGTGAGCACATTGCTGCCCTGCACTGCAAGCACTGAGCTGCCTCCGCTGTTACCGGCAAATGTGCAATTTGAGATAAACAGCGTATCATTTAAGGATCTTGCCATAGCCATGTGATTGCCGGTGCC
>CALGPA010000010.1 GCA_937960795.1 uncultured bacterium
TCTTCAGATATTGGATCAGGGCTTCATCCACCATATATTCTACAATGGCGCGCGGCGTATAGAAGCTGCCGGAAGCCTTGCGGGCGGTCTCTCCGGTATCCGGATTCAGCTCTGCCAGAAGGTTTTCAAAGATGCGTCCCAGCATTTCCGGATCCACCGAAAGATCAATATCAATTGAAGTATTTTCATCGATGGTAAAGTTGTAAGTTTCCAAGATGGCAAAGAGTTCTTTGAACCACTGATCCGGGATCTTTAGATGCCATGCGGGCTGTGCCGGCTGGGTGGGGCTGGCAGCGAGGTAATAATCCTGGTGCAAGGTGGGATCAAAGAGCCCGCCATTGAGGAAGGGAATAGCGTCGTAAAGCGGTGAGCGAAAGGCCTGATGCCGATTTTCCAGAGGCGTATTGAGCACTTCAAAAAATAGCGGCTCCAAGATATTGTGGTAATAGGATTCACAGATAGCCTCGCTGGAAAGCACCTTAGAAGGGATGATGGGATTGCCCTTATCCGAAAGCTTTTTCTTCAGAAACCAGCAAAAGACCAAGCGGCCGATGAGGCGCACGCCAAATTCCTGCACTGTCCTGGCATCGCCATTTTCCGGTAACTTCAACTGCGCAGGGTAATCCAATACACTCTTGCCCTGGCTGATCTTACCACCCACCAAGCTGTAAAACATCCTCTGGATTTCCTTATAGAATTCTTTGTTCACCACTTCCACAGAGAATCTATCTTCCAGATCTTCAAAATCCCTAATGCGGCCTTTGTCGAACAAAAAGCTTTGAGGCGTCCTAGTTTTGGCATTTTCTCCCAGATAGAATGAGAAGCGTTTGGGATTGGAGAATTTGTATTTGACGCTACTGCCTTCGAGCTCCAGCTTGAGCGTGATCAGGGAAAAGCGGTAGTTACGGGAATTTTCTGAGACAAAGAAGAACAGAGCTTTTTCCCGATTTAGCCTTGCCATGAGGCGGAAGGCATCTCGGGAGACCCCGATGCGGGGGTCATTTTCAGATCCATGCGAGATCTCGATGATCGCCAGATCGTCAAGAGACTTGCAATCTCCGATCCAATATGCTTGGGGCTTGATGTATTTGGATTTGAAGTCAATATTGATAGCCTGTTTTTTGAGCTTGAAGTCGTTTGGCAAAAATCTTGTCTGCAGAAAGTCTATCCATTCTTCACGTTTATATCCGGAATCCAAGAGCTGGTTCATGATCTCTCCTATATCAATTCTTCAGCCAAGATCAAGGTCTCGGCACCCTCATCAATCTTACGGGCTGAGCTGATGATCTTGTGTAGATAGTCGTGTGGGACCAGCCTCATGAGCTTTTCTATGTCCTTGATGAGGCTATCTTTGTGGATATCTTTGATAATGTGGTATACACCATCAGGCAGGGAATTTAGCTCT
This sequence comes from uncultured bacterium, assembly GCA_937960795.1. Taxonomy (GTDB): domain Bacteria; phylum Cloacimonadota; class Cloacimonadia; order Cloacimonadales; family Cloacimonadaceae; genus UBA5456. The sequence continues at coordinate 1,406 of CALGPA010000010.1, forward strand.
TTGCCCACGAAGAGCAGATCCTGCAAGTAGTCCCTAAAAGGGCTATCCTCTTTGAGGATGGCTTTGATCTTGTTTATATATTCTGCCCTTTTTCCACTCGGGGGACTGATATCCGGGGATACATACATGTTTGCTTTGGCATTCTGATATATGCGATCAAAGGCGTCCGAGCTTTCTTGAGGCTTTTCAAGAGGCTCAGCCCGAAAGAGGCTCAAAGCTTCTTCGGGGCTGAGAGCTTGGGAATGGGTGGCATCAATGCCGAGGCGGAAGCTAAAGTCTTCTCCTTTTTTGCCAAAGACGATCACTCCGGATTGATCTTTCTGGACGCTACGGCGCATTCTGCTGCGCAGCGGGATCTCGCGAGCTTTGTTGAGTAGCTCTTTTTTGCCGCTGCGGATCTGAGCGTATTCATTGATAAATTTCGCGTCCCAAGATTCCGCTTCTTGGTTTTCCATGGCATTTTTATATTGCTCATGGTAATATGAGATCAGCTTTTCATCACTGGTGAGCACCTTGGTGTCTTCTCCCAGAAGCTCATCTATCATTGCTTTTTTGAGAGTGGATATCTCTTTTGTGCGGATATGACCTTCACCGATATCGGTGGGGAAGTAGTTGTAGATAAATAGCTTGTCAAAGAGCATCTTGCCGATGCGATTGATGCGTCCCACTCTTTGGATCACCCGGGTGGGGTTGTAGGGAATGTCGTAGTTAAAAACCGTTCCTGCCCGGTTCAGGTTGATGCCTTCGGAGAGGGCATCGGTGGAGATGATGACGTCAAAGTCGTTCTTTTGAATCATGGAAGACGCATCGAAATTCTCTTTGATTACTTTTCTTAACTTGGGAGATTCAGAGCTGGAGTAGTAGATGGCGCGGATCTCGGGATCCTTAACGAGATTTTTATGTACATATGAAGCAGTGTCTGTATATTCGCTAAACATCACGATCTTGCGTCTGGGATCTTCTAAGAGCTGGCGCTTGATCTCTTCTTTGAAGCTTTCCAGCTTGGGATCTTTGGGGATGCCATTTGCAAACCACTCTTGATGAATCCTATCAAGCAGCTTGATATCATGCTCCAGATGGATGATAAAGCTTTCTTTGAGATCGCTCGTGGGGATGAAGACCAAGCCTTTTTGATAGTGTTTCTTTAGCTCACTATCAAAGGAATATGAGTCGATCTCGGCGATGAGTTCGTCTCCCAAAGCATCCAGAAGCTCATCCGCTGAAGGGAGCTGTCCCTTTTTGTAGATGGGCACTTTGCCCAGCTTATGGTAGTAGTCTCGGATGGCCTCCATGGAGCCTTTCATGGATTCCAAGGTCTTTTTGAAGGCATTGACCGAGCTCTCAAAGCGACTCACCAAGAGTCTTTGCATGAACTTCGCCAAGTTTGCCTGGGCAACCCCGATGGAGTCTATATCCGCATATTCATTCGTGATCATTTGTTTGAACTTTTGCAGATCTATGATGTAATTTGCCGGTTTGTAGCGGGCTCCGATAAAGCCGATCTCATCGCTAAGGGTGAAGCTGTCGGGACATGCCTCTTTGCTGTTTTGTGCGATCAACTTGAGGGTCCTAAGATATTGCTCTGCCAGATCCCCAAGAGGGTATTCTTTGAGAATGGGTGGATCAGCAAAGACATAGCTTATGCCCTGCTTCTCAAGGTCATTGCGGTAGGCATCGATCTTTTCAAGATCTAGGCGTGATCTGCGAATCACCACCGGATCTAGGATGATGCGGATGTTCCTGGCAATCTCGTTTACCTTCTCATGCTGCTCTTTTTTGCTGATCGTCTTCTTGTTTCGTTTGCGGTTTAGATCCTTATATTCCTTTACGGCTGATGCAAAGTGATAGCTGAGGTTGTCAACTGTGCGGATTGTGGATTTTGAGGGAATCTGAAAGAGCTTGATCATGGCAAAGACATCCTGTGGACGGTTGTTAAATGGAGTGGCAGTCAATAGCATCACCTTGTTTCCTTGACAGAGCCGATGCAGGAGGATGTAGATGTCATTTGTCTCATTGCGGTATTTATGAGCTTCGTCCACGATGATCACAAACTCATCATTGGGGAATTGCTCGACGAAATCTAGGGCTTTGTGGATGGAGCCAGAGCCAAAGACATGGGCATTGAGCTCAAAGCGGATGCGATAGTCTTTGTCCCATTGGTCTCGCAGATGGGGCGGAGCTATGATCACCACCTTTCTATGGAGATTGTAGGCCACAGCGGAGGCAATGATGCTCTTGCCCAAGCCCACCACATCACAGATCATTACTCCATTGTGCTCATCCAATATCTTGAGTGCTTTCTTTATGGCATCGGTCTGATACTTCAGGTCAAAGAAGGCTCCATCCGTGATGCGCGAGGGTAGGGCTATCCGGCGGCGATCATTGATCGAGAAATATTCATCTAGGACCCTCAGATACATGAGGTAGGGACTATAAAGCTTTTGATACCAGATCTTCTTGATCACATGCTCATCAAAGTCTTCAATGCTGTTTGGATCCACCAGCTCTACTGCGGAATTCCAGAGAACGTCGAAGATTGCCTTGCCGGCATTAAACTTGTCATATAGGATGATATTGATCTCATGCTGGGTTTTGAGGCCTGATAGGGTGAGATTGCTGGAGCCGGTGATCATCGTGCCGGGGAGAGCGCCTTCATGGGAATGCTCCTCCTTATGCTCAAAGAGATACATCTTGGCATGACTAGGCATCACGGTCTTCTTGATCTGCAGGCTGCCATCGTGGAGCTTATCCAAAAACAGCTGAAATGCCTCAATCCGCTGGGCAGAATCGAAATAGTCTGTGTCATTGAAGACCTGCACCAGAGAGCTGTAGTATTCCTTTTTGATCTCCAAGCGGGATTGATTTGCATCGCGTATCACATAGTATTCTTTGATATGATTCGATAGATCCTTTTCAATGCTCATGCCGATCAAGATCTTAAGCTCTTTGTCTCTCAGCTGGGTATAAAGCGCTTCAAAACCCGAGAAGTAGAAGTAACCTACTAGGAAGTATAGATTCTTTGCGCGGGGTAGACTATTCTCAATAACCTCAGATAACAACTTATGCTCATTTGTGATGATCATCGGATCCATAGCGGGCTCCCTTGAGCAGGATCTTGGTGGGGATTTGTGTGTGGAAAGATACAGAATTGGGCGATGCAATCTGCCCATGTGCTAATCTCTGGATAGGTAAATACCGCCATCGACTCCCCAAAATGTGTTTTCATAGCTTATTCTCCCGGGTCTTGATTCTGCAGTGCCCAATACAGCTGTATGACGCAAGTCTTTGTGCTTCAGTATATATTGAGGAGTGCTGAAGCCTGCCAACTCACGAAACATTGTATTGGTACACGACCAATCGCATTCTTTTCGTGTGGCTTAGAAGAGTCAAGCCCTTTTTTGTCGTAGCCCCTTAGCGTGGATGCAGCTTAGCCGCCTGAGAGTAGGAGCGGTTTCCAGCCGCTCAATGTCTCAGGTATTATCACCTTCCCGCCAGCCCCAAAACCAGCCCTCCAGAGTAGAAGCGACATCTTG
>CALGPA010000011.1 GCA_937960795.1 uncultured bacterium
TTACAGGCCTATACTTGCAACGCATCCCCTAAGATAGTCATTCCGGAATTCGGGGCCCCCATAGATTACGCAGTAATATAATGGGGTGAATATCCGGAATCTAATATGAGCGTGTGGTAAGTGCTCTGGATTCCGGATACACTCCGCTTCGCTTCGTGTTCCGGAATGACTAATGTGGGGACTGTCGTAGATATATGCAATGACTAATGTAGGGCTGGTCGTGGGGTTGAATGACTAATCTGAGACTGGCTTTCAGCCTTCCAATGCCAGCAGATTCTTAATCACTTTTCGAGCCATAAATTCTAAAGCTTTGCCTCGATAGCGAAAGTCATTGAAGCTGCCGATGATGTAGGACTCGGTGTGAGGATGGAAATACATGAAGGCCCCTGTAACTCCCGTGCACCCCCAGCAGTAGTATTGTTTGGGCGTGAGTATCGGGATCTCTTTGAGCTTCCAGATGGAGTAGCCATAGTTAAAGCCCATAATCGGGAAGCCCATGGGGATATCATCATTTATCATCCGATCTAGGGTCTCTGCTTTGACCAATCTTCCCTGATTTAGTGCCTTGATGAAGCTCAGAAACTCATCCAGAGGAGCGATTACGCTTCCTCCGGCGTGATCAATGTGATGCACGTTTGAGATGCTGCGGAGATTGATCCCTTTGTAATACAGATGAGCATCAGGAAAATCTGACTTGATCTTTGGCATGGTATAGCCATGCATATAGGCATGATCCATCTTAAGTGGGTCAAAGATATACTCATGCATCAGGTCATAGAATTTCTTGGAAGCGACAGTTTCGATGATCAAGCCCAAGAGATAGTAGTTTGTATCAGTATAATGGTGCTTTTTCCCAGGGACAGCTACGGGCTTGGCGTTCTTTTTCCCCCATCTGATGGCATCGATTGTGCTGATGTAAAATGTGTCGTTCTCCATCATTTTTTTTAGCAGATCAAAGAAAACGTCAGCCAGTCCGGAGCTCTGCATGAGCAGGTGGCGGATTGTGATCATATCCGAATAGTCCTTACCTTTGTAGATATGGATTCCCGCCATGAGCTCAGCATCCAGATATTGGGCTATGGGATCATCAAAATCCAGCAGGCCAAGGTCGTGGAGCATGCCAATCAGGGTCGCAGTGAAAAGTTTGCCGACGCTTGCCATATGATTACACTGCCGAGGTGATGCGGCCACTGAGTCTGTCATGCCATAGGCAAGATTCATGTGGATATCATGTTTGTCGGAATCTACCAAGAGATAGGCATTGCGGATCTTTTTATCTCGTTTTGCATTGTCATAGAAGGTTTTCTGGATTTGATCTTGGATATCGCGGCTATTCATAATGACTCCTTTTATTGGATGTGATCCTGATCAACCAGCTGGATTGCGGTAGATGCTAATGATCTCAGCCATGATGCTGATTGCGATCTCGGGCGGGCTTTGGCTGCCAATCTTGATGCCGATGGGGGCATGTATTCGGGAGATCTGAGAATCCGCAAAGCCTTGATCTTTGAGGGCAGCAAAGCTCTGTGCCACTTTAGTTCTGCTGCCGATCATACCTAGATAGCGAAACTTTTGGCAAAGACACTGTCGGAGGATATCGGCATCGTGAGTGTGGCCATGCGACATGATCACCAGCCAGCTATTCTCGTCCCAGATAAGCTCTTGATAGATATCGCGGAAATTGCTGAAATGGCTTTGGTGATGTGTCTCGGGTGGAGCGCTTTCCAAGATATCCCTGCGGTTGTCCACCAGATGCACCCAAAAACCACAGCTCTTGGCAAGGCTACCCAGCGCTTTGCCACAGTGTCCGGCGCCAAAGATATAGAGCTTTTTTGCCACAAAGAGAGCTTCGATGAAGACGGTCGCTGTTCCGCCACAGATCATCTGAGTGGGGATCAGGCTGTCAGAGTCGGTCTTGCCCAGGTCATAGCGCAGGCACAGGCTGTCTTGGGGACGATTTTCTCGAACATAGGCGATGGTGCTGTGTTCCATCTCTCCCCCCCCGAGATTTCCCTGACAATCCCCTTTTAGAGGAATAAGTAGCTTCATGCCGAGCTTGGCAGGAGTGGAACCATCGGTCTCAACGATGATGGCTTGCCAAATCGGGTAATTTTCGGATTGCATCTTGAGGATATGTTCATAGTATTTCGGGTCATTCATTAGTAGCTCCAAAAACGATTTGGTAGAGTGTTATCGCTGCTGCAACGCTCACGTTGAGCGAGTTTTTCCAACCCAGAACGGGGAGATGGACGATGGCGTCGCAGATTTTGAGGATCTGCGGATCAATGCCCAAGGCTTCATTGCCCACGACCAGAGCCATCGGCAGCTCGAAACTGCTTTCATAGACAGAGGCTGATGGCTCAGCTGTCTCCAGAGCAAAGATTTTATAGCTCTTGTCTTTGAGCTCCAAGATGGCGTCCTTGGTCTGATCTATGTGTCGCCAGGCTATCCGCTCGGTGGTTCCCAGCGCGGTCTTTGCCATGTTTGGATGATCGGGATCGGGGCTGATCCCGCAGAGGATGATCTCTGAGATGCCCAGACACTCAGCGATTCGGAAGAGTGAACCCACATTGAAGACACTGCGCAGATTGTCGACCACGAGCTTGATCTCTGAAGAGCGGGCGAGGTATCGAGGATCCGAGCTGCGTCCGCCATCTCCGGTGTGCAGGAGGATCTGGCTGTCTTTGAGGGTGCGATCTTGATGGTAATCTGCCAGAAGTCTGAGCAGTCTGAAGGGATCCGATGGCAGAGATGAGATGAGCCTCTCCATTTTGGGAGGTAGCGGCTGGCGGCAAAGAGGTAGAAGCTTCTGGATCTGCGAGATCAACTCATGGCGTTTGCCGACATCGGAGATGTGGTATTCCAGCTCTCGCAAGAGCTTTGCCAGGGCTTTGACCTGAGAGTCGTAGCTAAAATTTCTGAACTTATCTGTGCTGTAATCTGCTCTGTATCTCACGGGTCAAATCGCTTGATCA
>CALGPA010000012.1 GCA_937960795.1 uncultured bacterium
GAAGACGCCACACGAGATCACGATCGCATTAAAGAGCATCGCAAAGAGCAGCACAATCCCCACAGAGAGTTCTCCGATGCCCCATATGATGATGATCACCGGCAGCCAGCAAAACGCCGAGATATGCCTCAAAAAGTTCACGGGGGGCATCAATAGCCGCCTAAGGATCACCGAATAGTAGCAGAGGTAACCCAGTGCTATGCCCACGACGAAGGACACTGATGTCCACGCCAAAGAGCGCAGGCTGCTGATGAGCAGATCATGGCCAAGCTGCTCAATCATGATGATAGATGTCCTCCGGGGCCGGTACAGCAGAGAGATAGCCCATCTCAAGCGCGATCTGCATCATCCGATATTCGAAGTCTATCCCCGCTTGATCCAGCCCTGTTTGGTATCCGGTATACCGCAGAGCTGAGCGCAGTTCATCTTCGCTGAGCTTGTAGAATTCCCGTGCAAAGCTAAGGTATTCAGGATCTTGAGGGTTTGCCAGAACTGATTCAAGCGCATCCATGATATCCTCAATATCTTGCATCTTCGTTGGATTCATGCCCCGAGTATTGATCACGATGTCGCAACAGGGATGATCCGGATAGCTCTCCGCGAAGTAATACAGCGGCTTCATCTTTTTATCCAGCTTTGAGATAAGCGGCTCGTAAAGGCAGATCCCGTCAACTTCTCTCCGACTAAGCGCCGCTATCATCTCATTGGGACTGCGGAAATATCTGATATCCATATCAAGGCTCTCTCTTTGCGATAGCTCGTTCGCCAAGAGATCCAGGGTGGAGGCCTTGAGCACGCCCAGCTTTTTGCCCTTCAGGTCTTTCAGATCCGTGTTGTGTTCAAAGGCGATGACGGCATCTGTCTCTCGTTCCAAAAAGGACAGGATCTTCAGCGGATAGTCTTTGGCTACAGCATTGAAGGCATAGCTAAAGGGCATGATTCCAAGATCAACTTTCCCGGATATCATGGCCTCCTGCAATTCCCAGCCGGAGCTGAAATAGCTGACCGAGATCTCATCTTTTGCCAAGTCCGGATCACTATCCAGCACATAGGACAAGGGCAAGTGATTCAAGGATGGGCGGATAAGCCCGATTCTTAGGACTTCGTCTCTGCCGGATGAGCATGCCATCACAAAGAGCATGAGCGCGGCACAAAGCAGTCTGTATAATCTCATTTTCACCTCAAAAAAAAGAGGCAATAGCTTCCCTAAATGCAGTCAGGGTGGCTATTGCCTATTACTTTACTGTCGTAAATGACAGCAACAAAGCCCAGGAAATCTGTCAATCTAAAACTTACGTTGGGAGGAGAACTCTGGATTTGATTGAGTGGCTGATCTTGCATAGATAATGACTAAGGCATGGGC
>CALGPA010000013.1 GCA_937960795.1 uncultured bacterium
CCCGCCGGTGACTACTACCTTGGCTTCCGCAACGGTCTTACCACCGGAACTAACTACATAGACCATATCATCGGTCCGGATCTGGCACCGGTTGCTCCGGGAATTCCCAGCCTTAGCTCCCCTGCTGATAATGCCCAAAACCTAAGTCAGATGCCGACCCTTTCCTGGTCTGCCCCCACAGACGGTGGCGTGGTGACCGGCTATCACATCTATCTGGATACAAATATTGACCCTGTCACTCTCATCGGCAGCAGTCTTGGAACCAGCTACACTCTCAGCACGGCATTGGACTACTCCGAAACCTATTATTGGAAAGTAGTGGCATACAACAATGCCCTAGAAGGAGAGGCCAGTTTAGTGCGCAGCTTCACGGTCATGGATGATCCGACCATATACGTCAATGCCGACAATCCATGGTTAGAGGATTTCAATACGACTCCTTTCCCCCCGTTGAACTGGTCACAAGGAATGGGAGAGCTTGCCGAGACTACTACGATAACCAGTGGTACTTACTGGAATCACCACAACTTTGGTAACACGGGTGGAAGCAGCAATGCGGCATACATCAATGTATATAGTGAAAGAAAGCACTGGCTGTTTACTCCTCAGATTGATTTGAGCTCGGACGCCAGTCTTCAGTTGGAGCTAGATATTGCTCTTACTCCATGGACAGGAACGGCGCAAACAACCTTGGGAGCAAATGATTACGTGGCCGTAGTTATCTCTTTAGATGGAGGTGAAACATGGTCGACGGATAATGTGCTCTTGGAATGGGATGCTAGTTCCGAAATCTTGCCAACGGGAAATCATCATATAGCCGATCTCAGTTCATATTCAGGTCTAGTACAATTGGGCTTCTACGCGCAAAGGATACCATCATCGACGACACCTGATCTACGCTTTTACGTAGACAACGTGCTCATCCGCGAAACACCAGCCGCACCCATCTTCAGCCATTCTCCCGCCGCACTTGACTTCGGATCCGTATTGTTTGGCGTAGAGAGCAATCCTCAATACCTCACAGTCACCAATACCGGTGGCAGCACATTGCGTCTTTATGAAGAAGACATCAGCATCACGGGACTCAATTCCGCTGATTTTGCCTTTGGTATTGACAATCTACCCGCTGCTTTGGAGGCCGGAGAATCCGTACAGATTCCGGTCACGGTCAATCCAGCGACTGAAGGAGAGATTTCAGCGACTTTGGTCATCAACTATGATGGACAAGACTATGAGATTCCGCTCACGGGTGAGGTTTTGCCGGAAGGAACGCTTATCATCGGCGATGGCACTGCCAACCAAAGACTTCCCATCAATGCCTTCTATGGCTACACCTATTCACAGAGCATCTTCCTGCAATCCGAGCTTGATCGCGAAGATCAGCGCATTATGAACATTGCGTACCATTGGAATGGAGCCGGCGCAGGAAATAACAGCAATCTGTGGACGGTCTATATGGGACACACAGATCTCAGTGAATTTGCCGGCACCACCGATTGGCTGCCCCTCTCTGAGCTCACTCAGGTCTTCAGCGGCAGCTTGGAGATTCCGGCTGAAAACACCTGGATCCAGATCCCGCTGCAAGTGCCTTTTGAGTATAACAACGTCGACAACCTAGTGATAGCGGTTGATGAAAACCGCCCCAGCTACAATAGCTCTAGCAGCTTCTTCTTCAATACCACCACTGCAACTAGTCGTAGCATTCGCTACTATTCTGACGGCACAAATCCCGACCCGGCATCACCACCCACGGGAACCTTGATCTCAGCCATACCCAATATCCAAATGATGTTTATGGATATTCCCACAGGTCCGCCCCTGCCGGTTAGCCTTCTTTCTCCTGAAGACGGCGCCACAGGGATGCCCATGAATGGCTTTGACCTGAGCTGGGCTTGGGATAGTTTTGGCACAACTCCCACTCACTATACCCTCTACCTCGGGCAAAGACTGGATAATCTGACAGATGCGGCAAATGCAATCTACGATGTGACCAATACCAGTTTCAATCCTGTAGTAGAAGGCGGGGTGGATTTTGCCTATGGCGAAACCTGGTATTGGACGGTCGAAGCTCACAATCTTGAAGGCAACACAGTCCAAGAAACAGCGTATTCCTTCACCATCGAACCGGATCCCACCGTCACTAATTATCCCTACTTGGTGGATTTTGAAGACCATGCCGACAACAGCCTGCCAAATGGCTGGAGACGCAGCTCAAATAGCATTGGCTGGTTGATCGGGGATGATCTGGGAAGCTCTTCCTTCTCCATCCCAAGCCATACAGTCTATGCCGCCTCAAATGACGATGCAGCAGGCTTAAGCGCTGATAGTGGCGTGGACTTCCTGATTAGTGCTCCGCTGGATCTCAGCGGAGATCACGAGGGCGTGCCTGTCCTGAGCTTTGCCTCCTATTACACCGGCTCATTTAGTCAGCTTGCCACCGTGCAAATCCGCTATGGAAATCACGATTGGGAGAATTTGTTTGTAGTCCCCACAGCCACTTCTTGGACGACCTACTACATTGGTTTGGTGGAATATCAAAACTACAACAATGTCCAGATCCGTTTCTGGGCAGATGATAATGGAGCCTGGGCATCAGGCTGGGCCATCGACGACTTTGAAGTCTCCTTCATGGATATCGATGCCATCCCGCCCACCATCGCGCATGTTCCGCTTTTGAACACCGGATCTCCGGATCCTTATCTGATCACAGCAGAGATTGCCGACGATGCTACTTGGAATAGCGGCATAACCGAAGCCAGAGTCTTCTATAGGGTAAATGGAGGAAACTACAGTTCTGTGCCCATGACCGCTACAGATCGCAGTAGCTACGCTGGCTACATACCCGGGCAAACTAATGGATCCTTGATCGAATACTACATCCAAGCTGTGGATGCATCACTGATCTCAAATACCAAAAGCAGCCCGACATATCAGTTCCTCGTGGATTATCCCACTTGGCTCTACTACGCTCAAGGCAGCACTAGTGCGCTCTTGTATCCCACTCAGACTTATGGTGTGCTCACCCGTTTTGATAACCCCTACCAAGATGATCCTGCCAGGGTCAACATAGTTCAGGGCGCTACTCAAAACTCGGGTCCGGCAAACATCTATGTCTTCGATAGCGAGCTTCAAGCTGTCGCCGGTCCATTCCCGATCACCTTCACCGGTGGTCAGATGAATACATTTGATCTGAGTGCACACAATATAGTAGTAGACAGTCCAGAATTCTACATAGGCTTCATGAATATCGTGAATCCAAACTACTTCTACCTGGATCAAGACAGAAACATGTATCCAAACACTCACTTCCTAACTGACGACACAGGAAACATGATGGAATTAGGTTCTATTGGCTATGCCGGCAGTTGGCTGATCTCATGTATGATAGATCGTCCGATCGAGATCGCCGCTACTTTGCAGGGCACCGGGATTCTCCTATCCTGGACAGAAGTTCCGGAATCTCCTCACTACAACCTCTACGCCGCGGACAGTCCCTATTCCGAATCCTGGGATCTGCTCCAAAGCGGACTAAGCACAAATGGCTTCCAATATACCCCGACAGATGCCATGAAATTCTTCCGCATCACCGTCGGAAGCATCTCCACTCAGCAGGTTACTCAAAGGGAAGCTCAATTGAATACTCACTTCAAATCCATCGAAAGCAGACTAGCGGATCCCGCAAATCGGGCACGTCGGAAACTGCAATACTAAAAATCAATCATCAAGATAGACCCGCCCCCGGTAAACCCGGGGGCTTTTTACAATGCGAATCTGATCTCTATCTCTCCGGCTGATAGCTGATCTGCTGCCAGATCTTCACATCACCAATGGTGACTAAGCCTTTTTCATGCTAGTCTTAGCCTTTAGCATTTATTGCTTCTATACTTATATGCTTCACATTTTGGTCACAAATAGGTTTTATCTTAGTTCGTAGTTGGGCTGCCTACGATTGATAGAGTGTTGAAGCCCTGAAGTGCTGAAGTGCTGGATTTCTTAAGTGTTGAAGTTCTGAGTAAGTTTCTACCCTTAGCACCAGCTCATCAGCAGTCATTGTGTATCTTGCCAAGCAACCCTGTATTAGTCCTTCAGCGTCATATAAGCAGCCTAGAATAGTCATTGTGTATCTTGCCAAGCAGCCATGTATTAGTCCTTCAGCGTCATAATAAGCGGCCTGCATTAGTCATTCCGGAACTTCGTGCGTAGCACGGAGTATCCGGAATCTATG
>CALGPA010000014.1 GCA_937960795.1 uncultured bacterium
GGTTATAATTTGCTGCCAGGCTGGTGAAAAAGACCACGGCAAAGAGGGCAAGAACCATTTCCATCATGTTCATAGTTTAGTCCCCCGACGTGATATAGAGGACCTCAGTGAGGTCGGTTAAGCCGTTTCGCATTCTATCCACTCCGCTGGCACGCATGGAGAGCATGCCGTGCTTCTCGGCGATTTTGCGGATGCGCTCTTCATCTATCTCATGAGTAGATTGCATGATCTCAGCCTTGATCTCAGGATAGAAATATAGCGCTTCTGCCACGTTTACCCTGCCTTTGTAGCCGCCATTGCACTTAGGGCAGCCCACCGGCTCAAAGATCCTGCCGGCTTCCAGATCCTCCTGCGCGACTCCGATCGCCAAGGCAGATTCCCAACTGGCCTTGGCTAGCGGGCGACGGCAATGCACGCAGAGCTTGCGTACCAAGCGCTGGGCGATGATGATATTGATCGAATATGCCAAAAGGAAGGTTTCCACCCCCATCTTATATAAACGCGTAATCGCAGAAGGCGCATCGTTTGTATGCAGCGTGCTGAAAGTGAGGTGACCGGTATTTGCCAGCTTCACCGCCGTGTCAGCAGTGATCTTATCACGAATCTCGCCCACCATTACGATGTCCGGGTCGTGACGCAAGATGGAGCGAATGGCCTGCTCAAAGCTCATCTTGTGCCCGATCTTAAGCTGACGTGCTCCGCGGATCACATATTCTACCGGGTCTTCACAAGTCAACACGTTCACCCCGGGATGGATCACATGGTGCAGCGCTGCCATCAAAGTGGTGGATTTTCCGCTACCGGTAGGCCCCGTGACGATCACGATGCCTTTGGAGGTATTGATGGATTTGAGAAATTCTTTTTCGGCTTGCTCCTGAAAACCGAGCTTACGGAAGTCCGTGATTACCTTACGGTCGTCGATCACACGAATCACCACGCTTTCAAAGCGGCGCTCATATTCCGAGGAAACGATCGGGAGGATCGAGATGCGATAGCGGATGAGATGCTCATCCACCAATCTCTGAGCAAAGCCGTCTTGCGCTGTGTCCCGCTCAAAGCGATCGACCCCGTTTGAGCGAT
>CALGPA010000015.1 GCA_937960795.1 uncultured bacterium
TTGCCCCACAAAACTGCTGCGCAATTTTGCGGGGACCCCGAATCGCTTCGCTTCGCGTTCCGGAATGACTAATGTAGGGGTGCTAGGTAGTTTCTATAGAATCCGGATACCCATGCCCAGGATGGCCGCATACGGCATTATGGTAAAAAAGTTCTTGACACAAAACACTGATCTTTTATGGTCAGCACATATGGCTTAAGAAGCTAATATTAAGAGATATAGAAGTGACATTAAAGCGCCTTAGCTTTCGGCTTGGCTTATCCAAAAAATCCCAAAGGGGTGAGATATGATAAAAAACATTAAAGTAGTGAACCGACATTCACAGGTGATGGAGCTGGCGAATCAGCTTAAGTTTGACATCTTGCGCGAGCTCATTAGTTCCGCGGCGACTTGTCAGCAGCTTGCGACCGCCTTGGGAGTGAGCAAGCAAAAGATCCACTACAATCTCAATAAGCTTATGGAAGAAGAGCTCATCGAGATCGTGGAGGATCTTCCAAACAATGGCAAGGAAGTATACTATCGTGCGACAGCCAAGAACTACATCCTGGATTTTGTCTTGGGAGAGCACATAGGTGAGGATACCATCAATGGTCGGGGAGTAATTCAGAGCATTTTGCAGAGTGAATACAATCTATCGCTTTCCTCGATAGCTGCGAAGATTCTCAAGCAATCTTTGCGGTTGCGCGCGCGACAGAAGCTTTTGATCGTGACCGGCAAATACAATCTTCCTTTGGTGGAGAAGATCCTTTTGGAAGCCGGCAGGCAAAATATTCGCACTACCTTGATTTATCAGGATGCCGAGATCTTGCGTGCCAAATATGAGGAATATTCTTTGGCGGCATTCAATGCGGATTACGACTATTTTAATCGGCTTTTAAAGAGTCATGACGCCTATCTGAATCTCAATGGCGAAGCTCGCAACATCTTGCTTAAAGATCCGGACAAGCTAAAGCTGAGATTGGGTCATTTTGCCCGCAGTGGAGAGATCATCCGAGCCAAGAAGATCCGAGTGGGGATGATGCCGGGACTGATGAATGACACCTTGTCGGACAAAGCCATCGAGAGTGAGCTGCAGTTCTGGAAGGCTCTGGATGTGGATTATGAATATCTGGCACGCGAGACTTTGGCTATTTGCGATCAATACAAAGACAAAGAGCTGATTGAGATCAGTGGAAATGACTCGAGGCTGAAGTTTATGATCAAAGGGATCATGGCGGACACCGGCTCCTTTACTGATAGTCCCTGCCAGAGCTTTGCGATCAATTATCCCGGCGGAGAAGTCTTGATGGTGCCGGCAGAAGGCACTATGAATGGCGAGATTCACGGAGATGTGGCATACGCTTATGGTCAATTGATCAAGAAACCGAGGCTGGTGATTCAGAACAACGAAGTAAAGAGTTTTACCGCCGAGACCAATGAGTCGCTTCTGGCAAAAGCGCTCCTGCAAGGCGGAATAGATGGCCGTAAAGTAGCTTTGGTGACCTTGGGGACCAATCCCAATGTTTCCCTGGCAAACATTGATATATCATTTAAGCAAAAGTCACGTGGCCTGCTCTCGTTGTATTGGGGCGAAAACCGCTCCTTAGGCGGCAACGTTGCGGGCACATTTGAGTGGTTTTTACAAATTGAGAATCCACAGATAATAAGCAAACCATGAGGTATAAGATGAAAACGACACTAAGCACAGTCCTCCTTCTGATGTGCGCTGCCCTACTATTTGGGCAGTGGCACATCGATGAGGGATTCGAAGGTTCCAGCACTCTTCCGGATGGCTGGATTTATTATGACGATGGCGACGGAATGACATGGCGGATTCACGAGAACCCCAGCTTTGCCCACAGTGGCGAGCGTATGGCGTTCGTGGATAACTATCTGCCAAACCAGAACGCAGATTGGCTGATCACGCCGCAGATCTCGATTAACTCCTCCGACATCCTAGAGTTTTATACACGAGCGTGGTTTGGCACAGAAAGCATCAAGGTCTATGTCTCCACCACCGGAAATCAGATCGGGGATTTTAACACCTTACTGCATCACGAGATGGATTTTGGCACAACTTATCAGCATGTAAGCGTCTCCTTGGATTCCTATGCGGGGATGGATATATATGTGGGATTCCTCTGGGAATGCGAGACTTATGGAGTTATCATCGATGATGTGCGCATCGGACAAGAAGCGAGCGTCGATCCCGAGCTGAATCTCCCGGATGAGATAGCTTTCTTTGCAAGCGAGATTCACACTGTGGATTTTGCTGAATACATAGTAGTCACAGACCCAGAATCTGCTATCTTGAGCGCGGAAGAAAACGACTTTATCCAGATCGATATAGATGGTTTCGAAGTCAGCTTTAGCGCCATCGACTACATCGGCAGCCAAGAGATTACTTTCACTCTTCTTGATGAGATGTCTATGCAAAGCGTGGATGCAAGCGTGACGGTGACCGTGATGGAGGATCCCATGGCGGATCTGTATATCATGGAGGTCAGCTCACCTTCTGATATGGAGTTTATGAACATTGAGATATTCCCTGCCCTGACGCTTGGAAATTCCGGTACGCTGGATTTTGAAGATAATCTGGAGCTTGAGCTGCGGGTATACAATGCACAAGATGATCTGCTATATAGTCACTTGCATGTTTCTCTGCTTGATCTGCCTGCGGGGGAAACTGTGCATCTGGAATTTTTCCAAGCCTATACCCCCACCGAAGAAGGCGAACAAAGGTTTGTCTTTGAGATCCTCACTGAAGACGACAATCCGGCAAACAATATCCATGAGATCACCATCAATGTGCTGCATCGTATCATGGAAGGCGGACCGGATGACTTTGGCTACTTCTTTGTGGACAGCAATCTCCCGGGCGGGCCGGAGTATGATTGGATCGACATTTCCGAGACGGGGATTTCCACCATCATGTATGGCGTCTCGTCTTGGTCTGGCGACGACAATTTTAGCGAGCCAATCCCCTTGGGCTTTGAGTTTCCTTTCTATGGTGAGATTTACAGCACAGCGCATGTGGATATTAATGGTGAGATTCTCCTGGCGGAGAACAATTGGTATCGTCCCTATCCTGATGTAGGTTGGGACAATGACGGCAACATGTTTAACTATATGTATCCCATCCCGGGCTACGCCCAGATGCCGGCTCTCATCGCGGTCTATTGGGATGATCTGGAAGCTGATGAAGGCATCGGAGATGTCTATTTTGAGAGCTTTGGCACAGCGCCCGAGCGTTATGCGATCATTCAATGGGACGATCTCAGATTCCGCGCCGGCAGCGGAGGAGACAGTTTGCTCAAATTCCAAGTAATCCTTCATGAAACAGGCGAGATCAAGATGCAATATCACACCGTAGCGACAGGTCAGACTGGAGCGAGCATCCCTCACGACAATGGCCTCAGCGCTACCATCGCGATCCAAAACGAAGCCGCAAATGCCGGGCTTACATATCTGCGTGAGATTGTTCAGGGTAGTAGCTACATCGGCATCGAGCCCGCCGGGAACATCTTGCACGATGAGCTGGCGATCCTCTTTTATCCGGGTTTGGACGAGCAAGCTCCGATCATGACCCATAAGCCTGTGGGCAATACCTTTGCCGAGAGCATGGAGTTTGTCGCCAACATGACGGATATGTCCATGCCGCTGGATGCCAGACTGGTCTATGACATCGGAAGTGGGTGGCAAGAGCTGAGCGCGACGACGATCGATGGCAGCGACTACTATTTCTTCGTGCCATCTCTGCCCCAAGGCTCCCAGGTGAGATACTACTTTACTGCTGAAGACAGCGAAGGAAATCTTGGCAATCTCCCGGATGCCGCGCCGGCGGAATACTATAGCTTCCGGATCTTGCCGACGGCGGATACTGAGCTGCTCATCGCTTATAGTGGCAATCAGGACTATCAGAGAATAGAGCTCCCGGTCTACCAAGCAGCTTTGGACGAGCTGGGAATGGACTATGACATCTACGATTGGGAAGAATATCCCAGCTACTCCTTCCCGGCACAGTATAAAGGCATCATTGCTTATGCCAACACAGGCACAGCCTCGGATAAGATGTATAACTTTGCGCAGGAGCTGATCAACTATCTGGATCTGGGGACTGATGAAGAACCCAAGAATCTATGGTTCTCATCCGACAACCTCGCCAGCAGCCAGCATGCGCATCCAAATTCCAGCGTTATCCGCAAAATGATGTCGGGATATTTCCGCACATCCTATGTGCCCACAGGTTTTGGCGGAGGAACAAACGGACTGGGCGGACCAAACAATATCAATTATGAACACGGCACCATTCGCGCTCTCCCCGGCACTCCGGTGGGAACGGTGAATCGCGAGTATCCCGTTTATGCAAACAGTCCGGATTGCATCTTCCCAAACAACGCCGCCGGAGATCCCTATGTGGATGAAGTGCCGTATCCTGAGATCGGCGCAATCTACGTGTATTCATTTGAAGGTGGACCAATCAATGGGCAAGCATATCTTCACGATGGAGTTAATGCTACAACGGTCGAGACGCCATCCTTTCGCACCATGTACTTCAGCTTTGATTTCTCTCAACTCACGGAAGCTGAAGATCGTCTGGAATGGATGAATGATCTCACCTCGTGGTGGCAGATCGGTACAGTAAGCACAGATGATCCCACTGCGCCTGCTCTAAACAGCGGGCTTGAGAGTATCTACCCCAATCCCTTCAATCCAAAGACCAGCATAAGCTACTATCTGGCACAGCCTGAGGAAGTGAGCTTGAGCGTCTATAATCTCAAAGGACAGAAGGTCTTGGATCTGGTCAACGAAAGTAAAGCTGCCGGAAATCATAGCGTAAACTGGGATGGCAAAGATGCATCCGGAAGAGAAGTGGCAAGCGGGATCTATTACCTACGCCTCAGAGCCGGACAGACAAATCAAACCCGCAAAATGACCATGCTAAAATAATCAAAGACACAAAAAAAAGACCTGCTTTCTTGAGGGAAGGCAGGTCTTTCTTGTTTTAAAGAATTAGCGTCTAAAGAAATACTGAAGACCAACGGAAAATGCCATCGTGCTTGATTCATTTGCTCCGCTGCCGTCACCACCGTAATCTCCAAGACCCATCTGGTATCTCATGCCAAGATCAGCGAAGACGCTGCTGCTAAGGGGAAGCAGTACGCCAAGCTTGGGTTGAATATACATGGCTGTGACATTCATGTCTATAGGGGAAATATCCATGGTTATGCTTTGATACTGAAAATCCAAGCCGCCATAGATCCTATTGAGGAAATAGCGTCCACCGACGCCGATGCCAAATGCGCTAATGGAATCGTCATCATAGCTCTCGGATTCGAAGATTAAAATGCCATCGATGCAGACATTGTCTGCTACGAAATAGCCAAATTGCGGACGTAGGGATATGGCGGTGGTGGTTTCGTCATCTGAATCGGCCTTAGACATGCTCAAGGAAGCAGTTCCGCCGAGGTTCATGGTGCCCTTTTCAAAGGCAAAGGCAGAGGTGGCGACGAGTAGAACAACGAAGAGAATAAGTGCTTTCTTCATTTTGGATCTCCTTATTATAGATATATCCACATAATCAATGTCTGCCAATATTTGTCAAGATAAAAGACCGGGTCAAGAGATCCGGGCAGAGGGATTTCCTATCTTTCTTTGGCTACACTGTGGAAATGTGTCGACTCAGCTCTTAGCTTTGTCCTCTTTCTTTCTCATGTTTTCTTCGCGTTCTTTACGATGATAGATGAGGTGCAACTCGAAGCCCACAAAAGCCAGGAAAAGCCCGAGTAATGCTTGGAAACCGATCCATCCTTGGAGGCCAAAGCCTTTCCAAATGAGTAGTAATGCTAAAGCGATAATCGGCCACTCGACGGCGGCGATGTAGTATTTGTGCATAACGTTCTCCACTATTTTTCTCAAGCTTGCAAGAGGGGCAATCTAGGTCAATAAAAAAGTGTTTAGCCAGCTTTAGAGCGAGAAATCGGCGTCTCTGTTACAAAAAAGCATTGACAGAATAGAGTTGCTTCCAAAGTATTGGCATACACATAAGGACACGTGTATATCAAAAGCTAATCCCTGAAAATTTATGGAGGTATATATGCCACAATTGCCGCCAATATGGTATTTGGCGCCGTTTGGTGCTATTTCTGCGCTTGGTTTTGCCTTTTTCTTTTACCGCAACGTAAAAGCCAGTGATCCCGGAAACAAGCGTATGCAGGAGATCGCGGGCTATGTCAGAGAAGGAGCCTATGCGTATCTGGTTCAGCAATACAAAGGAGTGGGCATATTCTTTGCGGTTGCGCTTGCTATCTTTTTGTTTTTGGCATACTATCTGCAGGTCTTGGATCCCATGATTCCTTGGGGTTTTCTCAGCGGCGGCATCATGAGTGGTTTGGCAGGTTTCATAGGCATGAATACCGCCACGATGGCATCCAGCCGCACGGCTCAGGCTTGTTCTGAGAGCCTCAACAAGGGCTTGAAGGTGGCATTTCGTGCCGGAGGCGTGATGGGGCTCACAGTGGTGGGCTTGGCTCTCATAGATATGTCGGCATGGTTTTTTATCCTGAATACGATGGGCTATAGCTTGGAGAAAATCGCGGTGGTGATGCTCTCCTTTGGCATGGGAGCCAGCACTCAAGCTCTCTTTGCTCGTCTGGGTGGAGGGATCTATACCAAGGCAGCGGATGTGGGAGCTGATCTGGTGGGTAAGGTCGAAGCAGACATTCCCGAGGATGATCCCCGCAACCCCGCCACCATCGCGGACAATGTCGGAGACAATGTCGGAGACGTAGCAGGAATGGGAGCGGATCTTTATGAATCCTATGCTGGAAGTGTGCTGGCGACAGCTGCTTTGGGCATGAGTGCGGTCTTACAGCTTTCGGCGGCAAACCCACTTATGAAGGATTTTATGTTCAATTTCATTGCCGCTCCATTAGTTTTAGCTGGGATCGGCGCACTGCTCTCGATCATCGGAATCTTTATCGTATCCACCAAAGAAAATGCGGGGATGAAGGAACTGATGGGAGCGCTGAACAAGAGCGTCTATATCAGCTCTGTCTTGATCGCTGTTGCTTCTTTCTTTGTATGCCGCGCGCTCTTACCCGGTGAATATTATCTGGGCATTTTCATGTCCTCTGTGGTGGGGCTCATGGCAGGCGTCTTGATCGGTCATACGACCGAGATGTGGACATCGCACTCGTATAAAGCGACGCGCAACATCGTCAAACAAGGCGAATATGGCTCTGCCACGGTGATTCTGGAAGGGATCAGCGTGGGCATGCTCTCCACCGCCATGCCGGTGATCATCATCTCTGCCGGGATTATGATCGCTTTCGCGGTTTCCGGAGGGTTTAGCCATGTGGAGCTGGGGCTTTATGGCATTGGTTTTGGTGCAGTGGGAATGCTGGCGACCTTGGGCGTGACTCTGGCAATGGATGCCTTTGGCCCGATCGCTGACAATGCCGGCGGCAACGCGCAGATGGCGTATCTTCCCAAAGAAGTTCGCGAACGCACAGACAATCTAGACGCCGTGGGAAACACCACCGCTGCCATCGGCAAGGGATTTGCCATAGGGAGCGCGGCTTTGACGGCTATGGCGCTTTTAGCGGCTTATCTGGAGAAAGTGCGCGATGGATTTGTGATGATGGGCAACAAGCTCGGCGAAGCGCAGTTCTTGGACATCTCATATGGCAGCATCGGAGAACAAGTAGAGGCGTCGACCGCCAGTTTGAGCCAATTTATCGCCTATTATCAGGTTAATCCGCTCAATCCCAAGTTTCTTCTTGGAATCTTCATCGGAGCGATGGTGGTCTATGTCTTTTCCGCTCTCACGATCAAAGCGGTAGGCAAGGCAGCCGGCCTGATGGTCAAGGAAGTGCGTCGTCAATTTACCAGCATGCCGGGCATCTTGCAGGGCAAGACCAAGCCGGATTATGCGCGCTGTGTAAAGATCTCTACCATCGGAGCACAGCAGCAGATGATTATGCCGGCCATCATCGGAATCTTGACCCCGATCATCGTGGGCTTGATCTTCGGTGTGGCAGGCGTATTGGGGCTGCTCATTGGCGGACTCACCACGGGATTTGTGACAGCCGTCATGATGAACAATGCAGGTGGTGCTTGGGATAACGCCAAGAAATATGTGGAGACAGGAGAAGCCGGAGGCAGTGGCTCGGCGATTCACAAAGCAACGATCGTGGGAGATACAGTCGGCGATCCTTTCAAAGATACAGCCGGACCTTGCATCAATATCTTGATCAAGCTGATGAGCATGGTCTCCATCGTCTTTGGCGGATTTATCGTGGCATACTCGCCCAAGATCGAAGCGCTCTATTCGCCCAAGATCCCGACCGTCATTGAGGCTGAGAGCCAAGAGTCTGAACAAGTGCCGGAGGAAGTCTACACTGAGGACAGCATCATAATAGTGGAATAATCTCAGATAAACGCTATGAAGGCAGGAAGAGATTCCTGCCTTTATTTGCATAGCTGATAGCGCCAGAGATAGTCATCTTCATCAGCTTTGATGGGAAGGTAAATATTGGTTCTTGACAAATATCTTTGCTGTAAAGCTTCATCTCCATTATCATATCTACGGCAATCAATGATTCCGATGGAGGTTTTATGCGCAAAAAGAGCTATGCGCTAATGATGATATTGCTGCTGAGTGCGTTAAGCGTAGCCGCTCAGACGGTAGATTTTGGACTAAGCAAGCAGGCATTTTTGCCTTCAGAAAGCGGGGAGATCTTTGGCACGCTGAAGATACCTTCAGACCGCAAACAGAGTGTGGATCCGGCTGATCCGGTGTATTTTTACATTGAAGCAGAGCATCCTGATCTGATCATAGGAGAATTTTCGCTGCCCACTCCCACGGAAGTGGTCTCGGAAACGGAGTGGATGTACTATCCCGAAGTGACTCTGAGCTTGCCTTTCACCATCAAGCCCCAGGCTCGTCCCGGCAAGAAAACGATCAGCGTCTATATGAGCTACAATCTCTGCTATGAGAGCGGTATGTGTGATCCGCCTGAGGATCAGGAAGCGCAATTGACCTTCGAGATCTTTGCGCCTGCAGCTGCCATAGAGCAGGAAATCGAAGGCCCGATCTCGGAGACGATGCTAGCTGATGAGTCGGAGCCAATTGAATCTTTTGAGCAGCACCTTGAGCAAGGCGAGAGTGACATAGTTGATCAGTTGCCGGCGGAAGACTCTGCTCAGGCAGGAGCTGCTTGGCAGGAAATCATCAAATATCTCTTGTTTGCCTTTTTAGGAGGCTTGATCCTCAATATCACGCCTTGCGTCCTGCCTATCCTGCCGATTAGGATCATGGCAATCATCAATCAAGCCCAAAAGGATAGATCCAAGGTATTCAAACATGTGATGCTCTATACCATCGGAGTTTTGATCTCCTTTGCGATTTTGGCAGCGATCTTCATCGGGATCCAGGCTGCCGGACAATCTGCCGGATGGGGCACTCAAAATCAGAATCCCTATTTTGGGGTAGGACTATTGGCGATCGTCTTTGTCTTTGCTTTATCATTATTGGGTGTCTTTGAGATCACCGCACCGGGCATGAATGCCGCGAACAAAGCCACCGGCAAGGGTGGATATGCCGGCAGTTTCTTTGGCGGGATCTTTGCTTTTCTGATGGCCATTTCCTGCACGGGACCCTTTTTGGGAGCAGCTTTGCCTTTTGCAATGCGCATGCCGCCTTTTTTGATCATGGTCTTTTTCCTGATGATAGGCTTGGGCTTTGCGTTCCCCTTCATCCTGATAGGTTTCTTCCCCAAAGCTCTTAAGATCATCCCCAAGCCCGGTGACTGGATGGTCATCTTCAAGCAAGTCATGGGCTTTGTGCTCTTGTATCTTGTCTACACAATGCTGAAGACCACCCTGGCTCTGACAAGTGGACTCTATCTGCTCAATGTCCTGTGGTTTCTTTTGCTGCTCGGCTTTGCCGTCTGGCTATATGGCCGCTTTGTGCGCTTTGAATACTCCAGACTTACGCAATGGATCTTCACGATCCTGCCGATCATCCTGATAGTATTTGCGGCGTGGGCATATCTTCCCATCACAGAGGCTCATGAGCCTGTTCTGCAGGTAGCTCCGGTGGGAGATGAGATGTTGCAATCCCCCCATGCCCCGGAAGGCTGGTATGTCTTCAGCCCCAAGCTGGTTCAGAGGCTTCTGGCGGAAGGCAAGCCCGTCTTTGTAGATATGGGTGCTGAATGGTGTAAAAATTGCAAGACTAATGAAAGGACAGTGCTCTTCACCGATGATATCAAGCAAGCTTTTGATGACAAAGGTGTGGTGCTGCTCAAGGGAGATTTCACACGCAACGACCCCGTGATCCTGAAGTGGATCACAGACCATGAGCGCTTGGGAGTGCCCTTCAACGCGCTGTATGTGCCCGGGCAGGAGCCAAGAATCTTTCCGGAATTGCTTAGCAAAAACATGATCAGAGATGCTCTGACAGAGATCGAATGATCTGGAGATTGACAATGAGATATTTGAGTATCATCGTCGCAGTTTTGGCGCTTATGCTCTTTTCTTGCGACCGTTTTGACCACGATTTTACGGCAGTGGAAGAAGTGGACTTTGTGCAGGATTTTCTGCAGCCCCTCGTGCTGGCATTGGAAGCCGCTTCCGCCTCTGATATGAGCGCTATGGAGGCCATGTATGCAAGCGACTATATCCACAATGGGGTCAACCGAAGCGAGCGCATTGAGTGGATGAGATCCTTTTGGGTCCAAGACAACGACGCCACTTCCTATATTACCAATACCACCATCCAGCAGATTGATGCTGATAATGCTCTTTTGAACTGGCGATTGACCATCGAGGACTCCTTGGACAATGTGCTGGCAGATAGCCTCTTTGTGGGCGAAAGACTGGTCAAGCGGGAGAATAAATGGCTGATTTGGGGAAATCAGACCTGCGTTCAGCCTCTTGATAAACAACTCGTCATCGTGGAATACTTTACCTTCCGGACTTGCCCAAGCTGCCCGGCTGCGGAAGCTGAGCTGAACTTGATTAAAGATATTTATCCGCATAACTTCATATATTTGGAGCATCATACTATGATGGAATTGGCCTTGCCCAATGATACCACAAGCCAATATTACCAAGCCTTCTCCGCTCCCAACGCAGTGTTTCAGGGCACCGAGAAAGTCTCAGGCGGCTCTCCTGAGAGCATTGGTCAATATCGGAGCATCGTGGATGAATTGGTCACGATCGATGAACCCATTTCATACAGCATCAATGATTTGAGCCATACAAGCACGGATCTTTCGGCAAGCATCAGCTTGATCCCCAAGATCGAGCTTCCTGAGCAGAACCTGGTCTTAAACTACGTCATCATCACCGATGAAGTGGATTTTACAAACGTTGCCGGAGAGCCGCTGCACAACGTGGTTCGCGCCAAGGGATCGCAAGAGATCTCCGCTACCGGCGATCTTTCTGACATAGCCATCCAGCTTTCTATGCCGGACGGGCTGCCCCAGAGCTTTAAACTAGTGGTTTTTGCCCAATACAAACCTGAAGTTTTCCAAAACAACTCAAGCATATATGGCGGGATCATACGCGAGATCTCGCAAAGCAGATAATCTAGGAGTATATAGTGAAAAGCATAGTTTTGACCCTTATCCTGATCCTGACACTAAGTCTCTTGGCAGCAGATAGCATGCCTGACTTCCGTTTGCCAAACATGGCAGGAGAAAACGTGAGCCTCACCTCCCTTTTGGGAGAAGGGCCGATCATCATAGATTTTTGGGCGGATTACTGTCAGCCCTGCAAAGTGGCGATGCCATATCTTCAGGAGCTGCTGGAAAAATATGAGGATCTCAAGGTCGTCCTGATTTCCATAGACGCTCCCCGTGCTCAGAATCGGGCAAAGAACTATCTGCGCAGCAGAAACTACGACTTTATCAGCCTTTTTGACCCTGAACGCAGCCTTGCTTCGCGCTTGAACGTATCAAATCCGCCGCACACATTCATAATCGATCAAGAAGGTGAGATAGTGTATTCACACGTCGGCTTTGAGCCCGGCACCGAGAAGGTCTATGAAGGCTATATCAGAGAGCTTTTGGGCATCGAAGATGAGCCCGAGCGCTCCCAAAAAGAGCATTGCGGCTCTTGCACCGATCATAATGAAGAGGAAGAGCGATGAAACTAAGGCTCAGCCTCCTTTTGGCATTGATGTCTGTGCTGCTGTTTGGGCAAAATAACCTTCAGATCAATGGGATCAATGAAGCCCAATTTGTCTATCGCACAGTGCCGGATTCTCTTAATACATATTTTCGCAATAGCTTCGGCTTCAATCTCGGCTATCGGGATTTCCGCTTTGGGATGAAATTCAACTCAGATCTACCTCGCTATAGCAACCAAGAAACCGAGCTTTTAGGAAATCTTGACGCAAATCGGCTCTCGGTAGCATGGGAAGAGCTCTATGCGGGATATTCCAAGGATGCCTTTAGCATACACGTGGGGACCACCGCCGAGACCTTTGGACAAGGCATCAGCTTTCGCAGCTATGAAGATCTTGAGTTTGACGAAGACCACCGCTTGGAAAGCTTCTTGCTCAAATATGACGACAAGCTCAGCTTCAAGGCCATCTATGGTGCGATTGAGAGTGAGAACTATGCCGGACGATATGACCTGGCATATGGCTCGGACATCCAATATCCGGTCATGGAAGGGCTTCGCCTCGGAGCTTCTGCCATGGGATATCGCAACCTGGGAGCCTTTGGACACTACAGTTTCCGGGATGTCTTTGCCACCCGCGCGATCTTCTCGCATGGCAATCTGGATACCTATGCTGAATTTGCCCTGAGCAAAAGTTACCGCTTGCAGGGCTCGGACGACTCCGATGGCTCTGCGATCTATCTAAATGCGGATTACTTTTGGGGAGATCTGAGCATCGGGGCTGCATACAAGCGCTATGACGACTTTTCCTTCCGTCTGCAGGATCTGCCTTTGGCAAACTATCACTCCGAGACTTTGTCCGATCTGCTCGCCAGTGGATTGGATGAAGAAGGTTGGCAGCTTCGAGCCGGATATGCCCTGATGGATGACTTCTATCTGAGCGCGGACTACGCCGAAGCATGGGATCAATCCGGAGATCTCAGGATGAATGACCTTCACCTGGCGATCGACGCCTATCGTGGGGCTGATTTCTACCAGCTTTCTTGGTCGCATATCGAGAAAGTCGACGATCTCACCCGCACTTGGCAGAAGGAATACTATCCCACTCTGGTGACGAGCTTTGCCGTCAAAGGACGCCCGCTGACGTTCACGGGAGAGTTTAAGACAGTTGAGAAGCAACAGGGGCAAGCCACAAGTAGCCATTATGAGCCGATGCTACAAGCAGATTTTGGCATCAAAAAGCTGTCCTTATCCCTTGGAGTCAGTAGCTGGTGGCAGGATTTCTCGGGCATCATGGACAGCCGATATATGCCAAACATCGAAGCCAAGTACCCGCTTTTTGAACATACTGACCTGACCCTCTTTGCCGGCAAGGAAGCCGGAGGAAAGGTCTGCCGCAATGGCATTTGCCGCTATGTGGCACCATTTGAGGGTCTGAAAGCAGAATTAAGCACAAGGTTTTAGGAGTATAGATGAAACACATTACCTGCATCCTCTTGTTTTTGGGCGTAGCTCTCTTGGGAGCCAATGCCGCCTACTATCCCACTACGCCGGTGGTGGAAAACTTTGGGGCCAGCTGGTGCGGAGCCTGTGAATATGCTCAGCAAGGCTTGGCAATCATGGAAGACAATCTCCTGCCCAATGAAGCGATCATCAGCCGCCTCCTCACCGAAAGCGGAAGCTATAGCAACTCAGAGGTTGACGGAAGATTTGATCACTATGGCGTCATGGGACTTCCGGCGGTCATCTTCAATGGCAAGATCCGGATAGATGGAGCAGACGACGTAGTTGCAAGTGGCGAGCCCTTCATCGATGCGATCAGCAGCTTTCGCTATCTGGCTTCACCCGTGAAAATGGAAGTGACGGATTTTGACCCTGCAACCGGGGCAATATCGGTCAATACGACCATGATCAATGATAGCTATAACACCGATGGAGGAGAGCTATATTTCTATCTTCTGGAAGATGAGCTCTTGCCGGAATTGACTCGCCTCGTGCGCAGTGTGAAGAGCGTTCCGATCTCCCTCTCGGGAGCCGGGGAATCCATCAATCTCGGCAGCACATTTACTTTAGATCCCTCATGGGATACGGACAAGCTTTGGGCATTTGCCTTTATTCAGATGCCCGGGGATGCCATCATCCAAGCCGCCAGCACTCTCGAGATGCCTCAATACTACGTTCGCGCAGCTGTTCCCTTTGACCACGATATACAGGGAACCGCAGACGGCATCTACGAATCTCCGATCTTCTGGATATACAACATGGGCGATGCCGACGAGATCCTGATCAGCATCGAAACCATCTCCGCCCCGGAAGGATGGGCTCTGAACTACTGCGACATCTCCGGAAATTGCTTCCCGGGATTTATGCAGATTCCCTTCAATTTTGCGGCTCAGGAAGCAAAATCTTTCGACCTGAATATCTGGGCAGAAGGTGAGGGCACCGCTGAGCTGAATTTTGTCCTAGAATCCGCCAATAGCGGCATCTATAAGATCCCCTTTAGCTACACCTTGGGTGGCACTTCCAATAGCGATCTCATTCAGACACCCGCGAGCATCTCCTTGGGCAAGGGCTTCCCAAATCCCTTTCAAAATAGCGTGAGCTTTGAAGTCACCAGCCAAAAAGCCGGGGAAACCGCCACCATAGAGATCTTCAATCTCAAGGGACAGAAGATCTCGTCTTTGCCTGTCGCCAGCCTCAAACAAGGGCAAAACAGCATCTCATGGGATGCCAAGGATGCCCCCGCCGGGATCTATATCTACCGCCTAAAAAACAGTAATCAAAGCGGAAGAATCTTGAAATTGAACTAATATGTTTGAAGAAAACGTAGTCTTTGCCTTCGGGTTGACCCTTTTTGCCGGTCTTTCTACAGGGATTGGCTCGCTGATGGCTTTCAGCTCCAAAAAGTTCAGCCCGAAGTTCCTCTCGGCGGCATTGGGACTTTCCGCCGGAGTAATGATCTACGTGAGCTTCGTGGAGATCTTTCCCAAGGCCCTGGAGTCGCTGAGTGAAGTCTTTGGAGAAACAATGGGGCATTGGTACACCATCCTTGCCTTCTTTGTCGGGATGGGGATCATCGCTCTGATCGATAATCTCGTGCCCTCCTATGAAAATCCCCATGAAATGAAATATATGGATTGTGAGCAGAAGAAGTCCGCAATCCCGGATGACAAGAAACTCATGCGCATGGGAGTCTTTTCTGCTCTGGCGATAGCCATCCACAATTTCCCCGAAGGTCTTGCCACTTTTATGGCAGCCGTCAAGGATCCCACATTGGGCATCAGCATTGCCGTCGCCATCGCTATCCACAATATTCCCGAAGGGATAGCCGTCTCGGTGCCGGTGTATTATGCCACAAAAAGCCGCAGTAAGGCTTTCATCTATTCCTTCCTATCAGGCTTGGCTGAGCCGGTTGGCGCGCTTTTGGGCTTCTTTCTGCTCAAGACGATCATCAGCGATGCTGCTTTTGGAATGGTCTTTGCCGGAGTAGCGGGGATCATGGTCTACATCTCGCTGGATGAGCTTCTCCCCACTGCGGAGGAATATGCAGAGCACCATATCGCCATCACCGGCGTTATTGCCGGAATGCTGATCATGGCGATCTCCTTGGTCATCATATAAAGCCCTAAATGCTTGCAAAATATGGCGTGCTCACGCCTCCCTCACCGGTCGCTCACCGCTCGGGACAGCAAGCGGTGAGAAGATAAGGACTTAGGCTATTCGCCCAAAAAGTGTAAACCAAGGGCAAATATTATGTCATAAGCTATTTTTCCCGGTGTAGTGGCGCTTTGTAGCAGCTCATTTGAGGCCGGGTTCTTTGTCATGCTACAGGCGATTTCCCTAGTTACTCTTTAGTCAGATATTTTCCCGCCTTTTTTCATTGCCAAATCGTCGGCACTGAATATCATATCTTTTATATAGACAATAAGAGGTATATGATATGCAAATGCAGATTGGAATAGACGGGATGCACTGCGCGTCCTGCAGCGCAAACGTAGAAAAGAGCCTAAAGTCACTTGTCGGAGTGACAAACGCGACAGTCAACCTTGCCCTGGAAGAAGCTTTTGTGGAATATGACGAACGCAAACTCAAGCAAGATGCGATCTTCAAAAGCATCACTGATCTTGGGTTTAAGGTGCGCGAAAGCCTCCACATCGATGAAGACGAGCAAATCAAGAAGATGCACGTCGCTCGCAAAAGGATGACCTTCAGCTGGATCATCACCGCTGTAGTAGTCATCCTGATGGTGCCCCATATGTTCTTTGGAGGCAAGATCATCGGGCACGTGGCAGATGCCTGGCTGATGTTTGCTCTATCGCTTTTGGCGATCCTGGTTCCAGCCCGTCATGTCTATGTCTCAGCCTATAGGTCTGTGCTATCAAGAGCAGCAAATATGGATCTTCTGATAGCTCTGGGAACTCTCGCCTCTCTCTTGGTGAGCCCACTTTCTTTGATCGTAAGGGAGATCTCGGCTCATGATTTTGCCGGCATCGCGGCGATGATTCTCTCCTTTCACCTCACCGGGAGATATCTTGAAAGCCGTGCCCGGGGGAAGGCTTCAGAGGCGATTCGCAAGCTCATATCTTTGGGCGCAAAGACCGCTATAATCCTGGAAGACGGCGAGGAAAAAGAGATCCCCATCAGCCGCATCAAGACCGGGGATATCTTTGTGGTTAAGCCCGGCACCAAGGTTCCCACAGATGGCGAGATCATCAGCGGAACCAGCTCGCTGGATGAATCCATCGCCACGGGCGAATCCATGCCAGTCACGCGCAGCGTCAATGACCCCGTCTTGGGTGCTACGATCAATCTGGATGGATATTTCCAGGCTCGAGCCACGAAGGTCGGCTCTGAGACCTTCTTGGCCCAGGTCATCAAGATGGTCAGCGATGCCCAACACTCCAAAGTCCCGATCCAGCTGCTCGCTGATAAGGTCACTTCGGTGTTTGTCCCGGCGATCCTAGTTTTGGCTCTGGTGGTTTTCATGTCATGGCTTATCTTCCCCGGCTTCATGGGGATGATTGGGAATTTCCTGTATTCTTTCATTCCTCTCACCCAGCCCAGTCATGGTCTGGCGGCAGCTCTGATGGCTGCGATTGCGACCTTGGTGATCGCGTGTCCTTGTGCCCTGGGGCTCGCTACGCCCACAGCCCTCATGGTCGGCAGTGGAATCGGGGCAAACAAAGGCATTCTCATTCGTAGTGGAGAAGCCTTGCAACGCATGAAGGACGTCGACACCATCCTCTTTGACAAGACGGGTACACTCACGCATGGCAAGCCGGAATTGATCCGCATCCAAAGCCCCGCTGCCTCCGAAGACGAGGCCTTGCTTCTGGCGCATTCTTTGGAAGCTGCCAGTGAGCACCCATTGGCTCTGGCGATCAATATCGCGGCGCGCAAGAAAGATCTCAAAGCGCTGCCAATCAAGGATTTCATCAGCAGTCCGGGACGAGGCATTGCCGCTGTGATTGATGGTAAAAAGTATAGTCTGGGCAGCGAAAACTGGATGATAGAGCAGAATCTTGATAGCGCTGCGATCTCGGTCGATATGGATCTGGATTATGCCGGGAAGATCTATCTGGCAGATCAAGATAAGGTGCTCGCTCTCTTTTATGTGGCAGATACCATCAAGGATGAAGCGCCGAGTATCGTCAAAGAGCTAAGAAACAAAGGCATCGAGCCCATCATGATGAGTGGAGACAATCCCTCGACCGCAAAGGCGATCGCACACCGCTGTGGCATCACTGAGGTGATGGCAAATGTGCTCCCTGCCGACAAAGCAGGCAAGGTCAAAGCTCTGCAGGATTCCGGACGGGTGGTGGCTATGATCGGAGATGGCATCAATGACGCCCCTGCGCTCAAACAAGCCGACATCGGAATCGCGATGGGCGTGGGGACAGATATTGCCATCGAGGCATCGGATGTCACGATCCTGCGTGGAGATCTGAATCTGATCCCGCTGGCGCTTAGGCTTTCTACAAAGACCTTCTCGAAGATCAGGCAAAATCTCTTCTGGGCCTTCTTCTACAACCTTGTGGCCATTCCCCTCGCAGCCTTTGGAGTCCTGCACCCGGTGATTGCGGAGATGGCAATGGCTCTAAGCTCGGTGACCGTGGTCACAAATGCCAACCTGCTCAGAAGGAAGTTCTAGATATATCCGGTTTTCATCAGATACTCCCCAAAAAATGGGCGCCGCAAATGCAGCGCCCTTTTCTTATATGCTTGTGTTTATTATAGCAATCCGTCACGCTTAAGCAGCGCGTCAGGATCCAGCGGGCGTCCGCGGAAAGCCTCAAAAAGCTGATCCGGCGCAAATGCATTGCCACGAGAGAGGATGAACTTGCGGAATCTATCAGCAGTTTCAGGATCAAAGATACCGTTTTCTTCAAACATGCTCCAAGCATCTGCTTCGAGGGCTTCGGCCCACTTATAGGAATAGTATCCGGCAGCATAGCCACCGGCGAAGATGTGGGCAAAAGCGCAGGAGATGAGGGTATCCGGCACCTTGGGGAGAAGCTTGAAGCGCTCGGTAGCCTTGTCTTCAAATTCACTCACATCCTTGATCTCTTTGGGATCTGTCACATGCCAATCAAAGTCTAGATTAGCATAGCGCAATTGACCGATATTAGCCGTTGCAGCATTGTAGTTCTTGGAGTCAATCACCTTCTGGAGCAGCTCATCCGGGAGCGGCTCACCGGTCTGATAGTGACGTGCAAAGAGATTCAAGGCTTCTTTTTCCAAAAGCCAATTTTCCATGATCTGACTGGGCAATTCCACAAAATCCCAAAGCACTGATGTGCCGGAAAGCGGGTGATAATAGCCATCTGCCAAAAGTGAGTGGATGGCATGACCAAATTCGTGGAAGATGGTGCGAGCTTCATCCATGCGCAAAAGCGAGGGGCTCTTGTCCGTCGAAGGAGTCAGGCTCCCCACGATCAAGACCTGAGGACGCCACATTCCATCGGCATAGATACCTTGGCCATGCAAGGAGCTCTTCCAAGCTCCGCCGCGCTTGGTCTCTCTGGGGAAGAGATCAATATAGAGCAATCCCAGATAGCTGCCGTCTTTGTCGTGAGCTTCCCAAGTGGTCACATCTTCATGATAGACCGGCACGTCATGCACCTGTTTCATGCTGATGCCATAGATCTTCTTAACCACTTCAAAAAGACCGTCAATTACGCTTTCCACCTTGAACCAAGGACGCAATTCTTCGGGATCAAAGGCAAAGAGCTTTTCTTTGAGTTTGTTGCTATAATATCCCCAGTCCCAGCTCTGCAATTCATCGATATCATCGAGTTCTTTGGCGAGCTTGGCTACTGCTTCACGCTCTTCGATTGCTTTGGGATATGCCACTTCGTAGATGCGATCCAAAAAGTCGCGAGCTGTCTGCACGGAGCCTGCCATGCGGTCTTCCAGGACGTAGTCGGCATGAGTTTCATAGCCCAAAAGCTGAGCGCGCTCCTTGCGAAGCTCAAGCGTGCGTTTGATGATCTCCTGATTGTCAAAGTCATCCTTAAAAGCTCTGGAGCTATAGGCTTTCTGCACTTTCTCGCGGATCTTGCGGTTTTTGCAATAAGTGAGCAGCGGCATCACACTAGAGGGCTGCAAGCTAAAGACCCAGCCGGAATCCTTGCCCTTTCTTTTTGCCAAAAATTCCGCAGCTTCCAGGGCTCCGGCAGGGATGCCTTCGACGTCTTTGGGATCGGTGATGTGCAGCTCAAATTTGTTTGTAGCACTCAGGACATTGTCGCTAAACTTCGGTGATAAGGAAGAAAGCTCCATAGCGATCTCGGTGAAGCGCTTTTTGTCCTCATCCCCCAGCATCGCTCCACCACGGATAAAGCCCTGATATTTACGCTCGATCAAGCGATAGCGCTCTGCCTTTTTGAGAGCTTCTTTGTCCGAAAAATCCTTCGGCAGTTCAGGAGCGGGCTTGCCCTCAACCTCTGCTTCATAGATTGCTTTGACGCGGGCAAAGATCTTGGGGTCCGTGGAGATGCTGGAGCCAAATTCCGCCAACATCGGGGATATCTTTTGTGCCAATGCCTTAAACTCGGCATCAGAATGAGCGCCAAGCAAGTTAAAATATACCGTCGCGGCATATTCAAGCATCTCGCCACCATTGTCCATAGCCATGATGGTGTTCTCAAAGGTCGGAGCCTCCGGGTTGTTTTTGATTTCTTCGATTTCAGCCCGAGCGATCCGAAGACCCTCCTCGATGGCAGGCATATAGTGTTCCAACTTGATTTCATCAAAGGGGATAGCTTTGAGTCGATGGGTATTTTCCTTTCTCATTAAGGGATTATTTTGCATTTCGTCTCCTTGATTGTGTGAATTTTCTCATTCTGACAAGATAATGAAGAGGGGGAATTAAGTCAATACTTTTCCTGTATTCATACTTTGGGCGGGAATCCGAGGCAGCAATAGCCATTTATGACGTGTTTCCAAAGCTTTAAAAAAGATTTCTCTTTACGTAAAAGCAAGGCTGTGAAAACTGGCTTTTACATGAGATTGCTAAAAAAATGCAAAAGAGGATAGATAGCTAATGGATACCATCAAACCCCTCGACAAACTGAGGATTCGTAAGCAGAAGGCCAAGCTCGGCGGCGGTGAGAAACGCATCGCAGAACAGCATGACAAAGGCAAGCTTACCGCACGCGAAAGGATCGCAGCCCTTGTTGATCCCGATAGTTTTGAAGAATTTGATCTCTTTGTGAGACACCAATGCCATAATTTTGGCATGGAAGACACCGTGTTCGATGGCGATGGAGTAGTGACCGGATCTGCCACCATCAGTGGACGCGTCGTATACATCTTTGCCCAGGATTTCACTGTGTTTGGCGGCTCACTTTCCAAGACTTATGCCGAGAAAATCTGCAAAGTCATGGATATGGCTCTCAAAAACGGATGCCCGCTGATCGGCTTGAACGATTCCGGCGGAGCTCGCATCCAAGAAGGCGTTGATGCTCTTGCCGGATATGCCGAGATCTTCTGGCGCAATGTTATGTCCAGCGGTGTCATTCCCCAAATCTCTGCAATCTTGGGCCCATGTGCCGGAGGCGCGGTCTATTCTCCCGCGATTACGGACTTCGTGGTCATGGAAAAACACAATAGCTACATGTTTGTCACCGGTCCCAAAGTCGTAAAGACGGTTCTCAATGAAACCGTGACCACCGAGAACCTCGGTGGAGCCAAGATCCACGCCAGTAAAAGCGGAGTTGCGCACTTTATGACCGATAGCGAAGAGGAAACCCTGCTTTTGATCAAGAAGCTCCTCTCCTATATGCCGAGCAACAATATGGAAGATCCTCCCGTCCTGCCAAGCAGTGATCCGGTTACAAGATCGATCACCGAGCTCGACGAAGTGATCCCGGACAATCCCAACAAGCCCTATGACATCCTCGACGTGATCTATCCGATCATGGATGATGGTGAGTTTTTGCAGGTGATGGGCAATTTTGCTCAAAACATCGTGGTGGGCTTTGGCAGGCTCAATGGGCACTCAATCGGCGTTGTGGCAAATCAGCCCAAGGTGCTGGCAGGAGTTCTGGATATCGATGCCTCCGTCAAAGCTGCTCGCTTTGTGCGTTTTTGCGATGCCTTCAATATCCCCTTGGTCGTTTTTGAGGATGTCCCGGGCTTTCTTCCGGGTACTTCTCAAGAGCACAACGGCATCATCCGCAATGGCGCAAAGCTTCTTTATGCCTTTGCTGAAGCCACTGTTCCAAAGATCACGGTCATCATCCGCAAAGCCTATGGTGGTGCATATTGCGTGATGAATAGCCGCCATATGCGAGCAGACTTGGTCTATGCTTGGCCAACTGCCGAAATCGCCGTGATGGGTCCCAAAGGCGCCGTGGAAGTCATCTTCCGTAGAGAAGCCAAATCCAGTGACGACCCCAAGAAAGTGCTTAAAGAGCGTGAAGATGAATATCGCGAAACCTTCGCAAATCCATATCGCGCTGCAGAACGGGGATATATCGACGACATCATCGAGCCAGCCACAACGCGATTCCGCCTAGTGCGCGCCCTTGAAATGCTGGCAAACAAAAAAGACACCATTCCTCCACGTAAGCATGGAAACATACCGCTCTAAGGGACATAAGATGCATAAACTAATCTATGTAATCCTGCTGATGTTGCCGCTTTTTTTGGCGGCACAAGTGGATGCTCCCCTACAAAACCCCGCCATCGGCGATTCTCTCTCTCTTGTTCGCGAAGCAGAAGTGAGATCCGAATATGGGTTTAGAGATAGCGACACTCTCATGCATGTTGCCGAAAAGCTGGATATCACTGATGTCCGAGCTTGGAAAGCTGCGCTTGGCTTGGAGCCCGGCAACGAAGTCCTTGATGGCACCGCCCTGAGCAAACTGGAAATCACGCCCTACAGAGCTGTCTTGGCAAAGCAAACCGTGGAATATGGCTTCAACGAGCTTAATACTGTCTCGCAGATCGCCCACATCCTGAGTATCCCAAACAAAAAGCTAAGATCTCTTTTGGGCAATGAAGATCCCCTTGACAACAGCTGGGACCACCAATCCATTCAGGCTCTAGGGATCAAGCCCCAGACTGTGCGCGATATTGAAGCGGATTTTTTGGATGACATTGTGTTCTTTGGCCTGAGCGTGACGCTCGTGGGAATGCTGGTTGTGTTTTCTGCCCTATTGATCACCAGCCTCATCATCAGTCAATTGGTGCACCTCTCGCGGGAAAAGAAACGTGAAAAGACCATCGTGCTTGACTCCCGGAAAGAACTCAAGAAAGCCCCCAAAGATCTCAGCCGCAGCGTGATCGTTGCAGCTGTAACAGCACTTCACTTGCATGATATGGAGCTGGAAGAAAAACGCAAAATGGTGCTCACCTTCCGCCGTACTCCTGCCAACCAATGGCGAGCCAGTGGCATCCTCTCGATGCCAAACCGTGAAATGAATCCTCCAAGGAGAGATAAATGAAAACCTATAAATTGATCATCGGCGGGGAACGTTTTGAGGCCCGCATTTTGGAACACTCCAGCAATCACGCCAAGATAAATATCAATGGAAATGACTACTTGGTTCAGATCGAAGAAGACCATAAAAGTGATGTGCCCAGATTGGAAGGACGCGATCGTGCGGTGCCCATGGCGCCGTCTTTCACAAGTGGGATAGATCTCTCTTCCGGCGAAGTTCGTGCTCCTCTGCCCGGCGTGATCATCAAGATCCCCGTGCGTGAAGGAGACAAGGTCAAAAGCGGACAGACCATCGTGGTGATTGAAGCCATGAAGATGGAATCCGAGATTTCCTCCCCGGTCAATGCTACTATCGGCAAGATCATGATCAAAGAACGCGTCCTCGTGCAAGAAGGCGACGTGCTGATGAGTCTGGAAGGCGATGAAGTAAAGCCCCCGGCTCAAAAACCCGCAAAAAGCAAAGCCGCCCCAAAGCTTCAGAGCATCGAATCCACGCAGACAGCAAGCAGCTCTGCCGCTTCTTTGGACGGCAATATCCTCAAAGCTCCCATTCCCGGAACCATCATCGATACGGTCGTGAATGTCGGCCAAAATGTGCATGATGGCGATGTAGCGGTGATCCTCGAAGCCATGAAGATGGAAAGCGAGATCCACTTTGCTCAGAGCGGAAAGGTCAAAACCATCCATGTGAAAAGAGGGGACAGCGTGCAAGAAGGTGATCCTCTGATCGAATTGGAGGCTTAGGCATGCAAGAATTAATTCAATTTATCCAAACCACCGGATTCCTCAATATCGAGCTCGGCAATATCATCATGATGCTTGCCGGTCTCTTCTTTGTATATTTGGGAGTCAGTAAAGAGTTTGAGCCCCTGCTGCTGGTGCCGATTGGCTTTGGCATGGTCGTGGGCAATATTCCCGGCGTGGCTGCTCAAGGAATGGGCGTTGAAACCGAAGGATCAGTGCTGTCATACCTATATTTCGGAGTCAGCAAGGGCATCTACCCCTCCCTGATCTTCCTCGGTGTCGGAGCTATGACCGATTTTAGCACACTGATCGCAAATCCCAAACTCATCCTCTTGGGTGCGGCTGCCCAATTTGGCATCTTCGCCACTTTCATGGGCTCCATCCTCTTGGGATTCAACATCATGGAAGCTGCCTCTATCGGCATTATCGGTGGCGCGGATGGCCCCACATCAATCTTCTTGGCGTCCAAGATGGCTCCCCACCTTTTGGGATCAATCGCCTTGGCAGCATATTCCTATATGGCACTGGTGCCGGTGATCCAACCCCCCATCATGAAACTTTTCACCACCAAGAAAGAGCGCGTGATCAAGATGCAGGCTCTTCGTGTGGTTTCCAAAAAGGAAAAGATCTTCTTCCCGATCGTCGCATTCATCGTCACTGCCTTCATCGCCCCGGGCTCCGTGGTGCTTTTGGCCATGCTTTTCTTGGGTAATCTGCTCAAGGAAAGTGGAGTGACAGACCGTCTGGCGGGAAGCTCCAGAACTGTCTTGATCGATATCGTAACCGTGCTCATCGGAATCACGGTCGGTGCCAAAACCACCGCTGATGTCTTTTTGACTGCTTCGACCATCAAGATCTTCCTCTTGGGAGCTGCGAGCTTCTGCGTGGCCACCGCCACCGGAGTGATCTTTGCCAAGATCATGAATCTCTTTCTAAAGACCAAGATCAACCCCCTCATCGGTGCTGCAGGAGTATCTGCCGTGCCGGCTTCTGCACGAGTCGTGCAGATGGTCGGACAGCAGTATGACCGCACAAACTACCTGGTCATGCATGCCATGGCGCCAAACGTATCCGGCGTCGTAGGCTCAGCTGTGGCAGCAGGAGTGATGCTGGGGATTTTTGGATCCTAAACTACTTTCCTTAACACAAAAAAAGCCCTGTGAATTCAGGGCTTTTTTTCTTGGCAGAATAGTCTATCTGCCTTAAGTCATACCGGCGTCGGTCGCTGACTAGGAGTCTATAAATTCATGCTCCAGGATGATTCTGCCACAATTTTCGCAATAGACAATCTTTTTATGAAGCTGCAGCTCAATGCGCATCTGCTGTCTCATCACAAAGCCACATCCTCCGCAAGATCCATCTCGATTGTAGACCACGGCAAGATTGTCTTTGTTTTTGATCAAATTTCCATAGCGCTTTATCAAAGGAACGGGCAGGGTCACGGCAAGCTTGTTGCGCTCCGCTCTGGTGCTTTCCACCTGGTTTTCCAGCTCGCTAATCTGAGCCTTGAGATCGCCTTCTTTGGCACGCTTGTTTGCCTCAGCCTCTGCGAGATCGGCTTTCAGACCACTATTGATCTGGGTCGCCTTATTTTCTTCTTCCATCAGGCTCAAAAGCTGGGATTCGATCTCTGAAATCTTGTCTTTGAGATAGGAGATCTCACTGTTTAGAGCTTTGTACTCTTTGTTTGTCTTGATATCATTGAGCTGATGAGCATACTTTTTGATCTGTTCTTGATGCTGTTTCACATCACTTTCCAAGGCTCGCTGCAGCTTGTTGATCTCAGCCTTTTGGCTCTCGCCTTCCAAAAGATTCGCTGTAGCCTGATCCACTCGCTCATTGATCTCATTGAGTTGTTTGGGCAATTCCTCCTGCAGGCTGCGATATTGACCGATCTTGTCGTCCAATTTTTGCATCGCTGCCAAGGTCCTGAGTTGTTCTTCCATATATTACTCCTTAAATAGCAAACTTATATCCAGCGATTTGTAGGAATGTGTGAGGGCGCCGCTGGAGATATAGTGCACACCCGTCCTAGCATAGGATAGGATATTATCCTCGGTGATTCCGCCCGAAACTTCAAGCTCGACATCCTTCTTATATGCCTTCACGGCAGCACGGATGTCTTTCAGACTCATATTGTCCAACATCACCCTATCCGCTTTTGCTGCCACCGCCTCTGCCAATTCATCGAGATTGGTGACTTCCACCTCTATCTTGTATGTGGCATTCTGACGGCGGATCTTATCGATCGCCTTCTTGATGCCGCCAGCTGCTCTGAGATGATTTTCCTTGAGCATGATCATGTCATATAGACCATGACGGTGATTGAGCCCGCCACCCACGCGAACGGCATATTTCTCGAGACTTCTGAGCAGCGGGGTTGTCTTGCGCGTGTCCAAAAGACGGGTCTTGGTAATCGAGATCTTGCTCACCATCGCATGCGTCTGCGTGGCTATCCCCGATAGCCTCTGTAAAAAATTCAAAGCCGTCCGCTCAGCCTGTAAGATGCTGGCAGGATCTCCCTCTACTTTTAGAATCTCATCCTTGGGATGCACCTGATCTCCATCTTTGCGATACAAAGTGATCTTCAGATCGGGATCGAGCATCCGAAACACAGCACTTGCCACATCTATCCCGGCTAAGATTCCATCCGCCTTGGCGATCATATAGGCAGTAGCGGTCATGGGCTCGAGATCCAGATATCTAGTAGTGATGTCTCCTGATCCGAGGTCTTCTTCCAAACTTTTGCGTATAATCTCATCTATTAGCACAGAGCCTCCAAGTCAAAAAAAAAGCATTTGCGTGATGCAAATGCTCAATCTCTATGTATAATTCATTATTGGCTAGGGTCTTAATACTTCGTACACACATATATTTCTCTTAATCCTCTTTGTAAGTCAGCATCTCAATACTGCTACTTTTGTCAAGAAAAAGATTGTGAATGGGCGGCTCCGACTTTGATCATCTCCTGACTTATATCTCATCTTTGATCCACTTGAGTGCTTCCTGAGCGCGGCAGAAGAAGGCTAAAAGAGGGCATCAGGAGCTTCTGAAGAGCTCAGAGATCAACCATCTACTCTGTTGGTCTGCTAGTTATGCTGATTTTTGAGATTCCGGATACATATCGGGTCGCTCAAGGTTCCCGGAAAGACTAATGCATGGCTGAGGATCAAGAATATGGAATGACTAGTTTTGGAGAGTGGTCAAGATTGCTTGTGAAGGGTGACGGGATGGTAATCGTACTATCAAAATGCAGTCCAGATGGGATTTGCCATGCTCGTAAACGCTTGAAATATATGGCGAGCTCACGCCCCTCTCACCGGTCGCTCACCGCTCGGGACAGCAAGGGGTGAGAGAATAAGGACTTACGCGTTTCTCCCAAAAAGTGTAAACCAAGCTCAAATATTGCTTGGTGGCTTCTTGATATGCCTAGAAAGTGGCAGTGCTGCGCCGCTATGGATCGCATGGGTGCCACTAGCTGGCTCAGCCCCCTCCGGGATCTTGAGGCATTGCCTGCTTGCTTTGTGAATCTCGCAGAAATTTTTAGGGAGAAAAAAAGCCGCAGAATTCTCTGCGGCCCTAGGAGTGGTTGATACAAGCGTTTATTTCATGCGAGACAGGAGCTTGGCAACGTGTTGACCTTGATAGTGTGCTCCATCTAGGTCGTTTTTGCTTGGCATTCTGCTTCCGTCTGCTCCGGCGATTGTGCTAGCGCCATATGGGGAGCCGCCGCTGATTTCATCTTGAGCAGACTGTCCGGCAAAGCTATAGGGCAAGCCGACAATCATCATGCCGTGGTGCAGAAGCAGGGTGTGAAAGTTTAGGATGGTGGATTCTTGGCCTCCATGCTGAGTGCCGGTGGAGGTGAAGACGCTTCCGATCTTGCCGACCAAAGCGCCTTTTGCCCAAAGACCGCCGGTGGCATCCAAAAAGCTTTTCATCTGTGCAGCCATCATGCCAAAACGTGTGGGAGTGCCAAAGATGATGGCATCATAATCCCCCAGTTCATCAGGGCTGGCGATGGGGATGTCCGCAAATGCTTTTTGGGCGTCCAAAGCCCCGATTTTTCCCAGAAGATCATCGCTCAGGGTTTCCGGCACTCTTTTGAGGCTTACGTCAATATTATCTATGCTTTTGGCACCTTCCGCGACGGCTTTTGCCATCTGAAAGATATGCCCGTAGGTCGAGTAAAACAGTATTAGTATTTTCATTATAGTCTCCGTTTATGTCAGTTTACGGATATTATAATGCTGATCTCCTACTAAGCAAGCGGGAATTTAGTTCCTGAGCTCTTGGATGCTCTGAAGCAGGTCATCGATGTGCTCTTCCAGAGTGTTGAATGAGCACATCAGTCGCTGTTCGTTTGTGCTTTCATCCCAAGTGTAGAACATATATTTATGCTGAAGCGGCTCCACCCATTCTTTGGGCATGGTCACAAAGACGGAATTGACATAGACTTCTTGGCTGATCTTCAGCTCCGGGATGCTTGCCAGGCGTTCTGCCAAAAGACGTGCCA
The DNA here is from genome assembly GCA_937960795.1 of uncultured bacterium. Lineage (GTDB taxonomy): Bacteria > Cloacimonadota > Cloacimonadia > Cloacimonadales > Cloacimonadaceae > UBA5456. Next base: position 28,323 of record CALGPA010000015.1, read on the forward strand.
TCGCGTTTGCATGCTCGGCGTTTTTGCGCCATAGTTCTTTATCCAGATATGCTTCATATTGGGCGGAGATAAAGCGCATCTTGGAAAAGAGTTGGTTGCACTGTTTGCGATAAAAGCGTAGGTTTTGGGTGAGTTCGGGATGAAAACTGATGATGGCTTCGCCGAAGAGAAGTCCGTTTTTGGTGCCGCCAAAGCTGACGATATCGGCGCCGACATCATAGGTCATGCTCTTGAGGTCAGTATCCAGGGCTACGACAGCATTTGCCAAGCGTGCGCCGTCTATGTGCAGATACATATTGTGTTCATGGGCAAAATCCGCCAGGGCTTTGAGCTCATCCAAGCTATAGAGCGTGCCATATTCAGTGCTTTGCGAGATGGAGATGATCTTGTATTGGGAGTGGTGTTGATCGCGATCTCCCAGCAGCTGTGGCGCGATCAGGGCGGGGCTCAGCTTGCCATCGGGAGTCTTCACCGGGCGCAAGCGAGCTTGGGTGCATTTTTGGACGGCGCCGCATTCATCGACGTTTATATGGGCGCTTTCCGCGCAGATGATGGCGTGAAATGAGTTAATCAAGGATTGTAGTGCCAGGACGTTTGCCCCGGTTCCGGTCATCACAAAGAATGCCTCACAATCTCCGCCAAAAAGAGCTTCGAGGCTTTCCAGGATATTCTGGGTTAAAGGATCGTCACCATAGGCGGGGCAAAAGCCGGTATTTACCTGTTGCAGAGCAGAAAAGACGGTGAAGTGCACACCGCTGTGGTTGTCGCTGCCAAAACTGATTGGGAACATTTGATACTCCTCTTGATAAGCTTATAGGTAGCAGCTTAAAAAGGCTTCAGCTTTGTGTCAAGCGGGATTCTCAGACTTTGCGAAATGTGGGGTATGCCAGCGCGATATCATCGTGTTTGGCAAACTCATTGAGCAGAGCTTCCCAGATTTCTTCGGTGCTGCTGCGGCGCTTGCGGATCTCACTGAGATAGCGGATGGTCAAGAGCACTCCACTGTCTTTGACCGAAGTGTAGATAGCGGGAGTGAGCTTGTTGTAAAATATCAGATACTTTCTGGAAGTTTCCCGCAGTTCTTTCTCGACATCGGCCGTGATGGCGAGGGCTTTTTCGTTTGCAATCGTCAGCATGATCTCTTTGGCTTTGTGTCAATCGCTTTCGAAGGTGATTAGGACCGGGATTTCGTTCCAGATATATTTGAAGCCTTTGTCGTAATTGCTCAGAGGATGAGTAAAGATCATGCCATTGGGTATGTGGATCATGCGACCGGTGGATTGATCAGCATCTACCCAGTTGCCGATTTCCAGCATGGTAAATTGGAATGGACGCAGATCAATCACGTCTCCGCGATGCTCTCCGATCTGGATCCTGTTTCCTACTTCAAATGGTTTGCGCGAGATGATGAAAATCCATCCGGCAAGATCCGAAAAGAGATCTTTGAGCGCGATAGCGATACCTGCTGAGAGCAAGCCAAAGAAGGTTGCCAGGGATTGGATGCCCTCAAACCATACTCTGCCAACCACGATGCTGCCGGTGATCACGATCGCATAGGTGCTTCCCTTTTTCCAGCTAAACTGGCTACGCAGATCATGGATCTTTTTTTCGATGATTCTATGCGTGATCCTATTGATTATCCAGAGGGAGAGTATGAGCACCAAGCTGGTTACGAGATTTGAGATCATGTCTCCTTCGACAAGGGTGTGAATTCGTTTTAAGCTTTCTTGCAGGTCCATATGGCGCCTCACTTCATAGTTTGTGGCAAAAAAATAAGCTGAAGCAGAGTTATCTGCTTCAGCTTGAGAAACTTTGTATCAACATGAGCTTAGAAATTGACACCTAAGGCACGATCCAAGAGAAAGAGCTGCCAGGGATTGCTGCCGGCTGCTTCTTGGCGCACATCTTTGATAGTGAAATTAAACTCATATTGCGCGGTCAATCCATCTACGCTAAAGGGGACGATCATGCGGACAGTCTTGCCTTTGTAGCGCTGAGCTTCGGAGAAGTCGATCGGCCAAAGCGGGCGCTTTGCCCAGACTCCGGTGCTGGATTGGTATATATGGGTTGCCGAGAAGAGCCTTTCCGTGATGTTTCCTCGTCTGGGAATCACAGAGGGAGTCTGCGGATCGTTACGTTCGCTATATTTTGTGGAAGAGGATAGCACACGATGGCCGATATTGTCCACATCCATATAGATGACTTCGTCCCAATCGATCATCAGCGGTCTTTCACTTTTGTTGTAAAGCACCAAGTCCCATCCGCCCTCGGAAGCGCTCCAAATGCTGCGGAAAAGGTCATCTTCATAGGCATAGCGCACCACATCCATGGTGTCCGCCACGGGGGCCTGATAACGCTGAGTAATATCACTGGCTTTGCGAACCATGCTAAGCTCAACGTCGTATTTGACGATCATCCTGTCTTTGGACGCACCCGAGCAGGCAAAGATCCCGATCAGGATCAGAGCCAAGAGCATAAATATCAAGCTTTTCTTCATCTTTTCTCCTTCATAGATAGACGTTTTTTATAGACTGGAAAGAATCAATCTGCTGTCAAGAACAAATTCATACGCTGCATCTAAAACATTGCATTGGTCAGATCATTTAGATCCACATCGCCAAGATAGGAACGGTAGTCCACATTTAAGAAGGCTTCTCGGATGCATTCTTTGCTGTGATTGACTCCGCTAAAGCATGCCTCAAGCTCTTTGAGATCTCGATTGGAAAAGAAGTCTCCGAAGATCCTCAAGCTGGAGATAATGCCATTTGACACATCCAGATAGAGTTCGATGGTGCCTCCGGGACTGCGCAAGGAATTTGCCAGGTTATATTGCGGACTCTTGCCATAGTTCCATTCCCAAGTGCCATATTTGCTGTCCACCAAGGCCTGCACTGCTTCACGATCCTCGATTGAGAGATAGTAATCGCGAGCATCGGGATAGAGGCTGTGGATCTTGTTGCGCACCAAGGGTATGAAGTCTGCAAGCTTCATGGGTTTAGGCAGGTGATCTGCCACGTTTGTGACTCTGGCGCGCACGGATTTTACGGCCTTGTCGGTGAATTTCAGAGGGTTTGCCTTCAGGGCTTGGGTCAAAGATTCAACGTGGGAAGAAAAAAGGATGGTGCCATGCTGCAGAGTCTTGCCACTTTGCACCAACTTGGCATTGCCGGAGAACTTCAGCCCATTGATGGTGAGATCATTGCGGCCTTCCAAGCGAGCCGGCACTCCCAGATCGTTGAGCACATCCAAGATGGGGGCAGTGTATTTGGCAAATCCCGCGAGCTCTTCTTCGGTGTTCATCAAAAAGCTAAAATTCAGATTCCCCAGATCATGAAACACGGTGCCACCACCGGTGAGACGCCTGACCACAGGGATCTCGTGCTCTTGCACCCATTGGTAATTGATCTCGGCTAAAGTGTTTTGAAATCTGCCCACGATGATGCAGGGGTCATTGATATAGAGCAGAAAGCAATCCTCCTCAAATGTGTGAAGTATATACTCCTCCAAAGCGATATTGAAAGGAGCATAGGTGGAGGGACTAAAGATACTAAGCATATTTTTCCTTATAGACCTTATTGAAGTCTTAACCGTGAGATTTGGTGAAGCTTACTTGCGCTTGCGCTGAAGCTTGCGGATCTTGTAAAGCAGGATGATGGCGATGCCGATGGTGGTCACGATCTCGCGAACCGTGACGATCGGATAGAACTTGATCTTGTCTCCTTTAATCGCGTAGATTCCGATGGGCTCGGTCTTGATGCCACCTCCACCGCCGCCGCCAAATTCGGGCTGCTTGGGCTGCTTGGGCGAAGACTGTTCGCTGTCTTGAGGTTTCTGCTCCTGATCCGGCGAAGCCTTCTTGCTGTCCTTCTTCTTCTTGTCAGCAGAGCTTCCACCACCGCCACCAAAGCCAAAGCTGATCTTTGCGACAGGGATTACAGAAAGATCACCGACATTCATGGGGTTTCCAAAAGAGAATTTCGCGCCGGCACTGCCGTGCATAACTTGCTTGATTTGGGCAAAGATAGAGTCAAGATTCATGTCGTGCTCCTTTGCATTGGATTATATGGCAGGATGTGTCGCGGGTGATATTCTGTCAAGAACTTTCCCCGGTCATCCTAGCCGTGTGTGGGATACATCAAGACTATGCCCGGGAATCTGTATCATCAAGCGTGGGAAGTAGTGCCGTCTGAAGATAAAGATGAGGAAGAGCTTTTTGCGTCTCACTTTCTGCAGTTTCGGCAGGGGGCAAATTCTGTGCCAATCCCGGCTTTATATGAGTGCGCTGAAAGCTTTTTGATTTTCGCCGGATAATGCCAAAAAATACTTGACCATTAAGGCATAAGTTTTATAGGGGTATCTAGAGTTAGATTGGAGTATATATGAACATTCATTTTCGCGATGTGCAGTCTGGCAGCGTCGAAGCCAGAGCTGTAGTGGAAATAGCCGAGGGGGTATTTCTAAATGAGCTGACGATCCTCAATATCGAGGGCGAGATCGTTGTTGAATTCCCCAAAAAGAGCTTTATTGGAAAGAATAAACGAACCTTTTACATAGATATCGTCACATTTGAAGATGTGGACAAGCGCATAGTCTGGGAGTTGGAAATAAAAGAAGCCTACCGCGCCTGGCGCAAGACAAACAAGAAAGTCTTAGTTTACGAAGAAAAATAAAGATAAAATGGAGGATCATCATGATCACCGACTTGCAAGAAGCATTATCCACCAATATCAAGGGGATGAAACGGTCTGCCATCCGTGAATTGCTGAAATATCTCAGCACACCGGGATTGATCTCTTTCAGCGGCGGGTTTCCAAGCCCGGAAACCTTCCCGACAGTGGATCTCAAGCAGATTATGATGGAAGTGATGGACACTGAAGCTGCTTCCGCATTGCAATATGGGGCTACCGAAGGCGATATGCTGCTTCGCACCCAATTGGTCGAGCGCTACAGATCCCAAGGCATCGAGATGAGCGTGGACAATCTCATCATCACGACTGCATCACAGCAGGCTTTGGATCTGATCGGCAAGATGTTTATCGATCGCGGGGACTACGTGATCGTCGGCTTGCCTTCCTACCTGGGCGGGCTCTCTGCGTTCAATTCTTATGGAGCCAAGATGATTGGCATCCCGATGGATGACGAAGGAGAAGATCCCCAGATCATGGAAGCTGAGCTGAAGAAACTCGCCGATATGGGCAAAAAGCCCAAGTTCATCTACCTCATACCCGATTTCCAAAACCCTGCCGGAGTCACCATGACCGAGGGACGCAGAAAGGAAATCCTTGAGCTGGCTCACAAATATGACGTATTGATCATCGAAGACAGTCCCTATCGCGAGCTGCGCTATGAAGGCAAGACTCAGAAGACTATGTATGAGATGGACGGCACAGGTCACGTCGTGATGCTGGGCACATTCTCAAAGATCTTCTGCCCGGGTTTCCGCATTGGATGGGTAGTCGGTCATCCGGACATATTAGACAAGATCGTCGTGGGCAAGCAAGCCTCTGATCTGTGCACTCCTCCCTTCACTCAGAGGATTGCCGGCCGCTATCTGGAAAAAGGCCTCCTGGATCCCAAGATCGAGGAGATCCGCAGGATGTACTCAGTGAAGCAAAAGGGCTTCCTAAAGGCTTTGGATGAGTATATGCCCGAAGAAATCACATGGACCAAGCCTGAAGGCGGACTCTTTATGATGGCGTCAACTCCTGAATACATGGACACCCAAGCCATGCTGATGGATTGCATCAAAGAGCAGAAAGTAGCCTATGTGGCAGGAACCTCCTTCTATTGTGACGGCGGTGGCACAAACACTATGCGCCTGAACTTCTCATATGAGACTCTCGAGAAAAACGAAGAAGGTGCAAAGCGCCTCGGTGATTTCTTCAAAAGCCATCTGGTCAAGAAATAATACTTACACATAAATACTGGAGGAATAATGTCCAACAAAGTCATTAAAGACCGTATGGGCATGATCATCAAAGAGGAAGACACGCCGGAAAAGATGGAAGTGGAAGCCACCGAAGTAAAAGCCCCGGCAGAGAAGGATTCCCCTGTGCTGATCTATCACAATTGGTGCAAAAAGTGCGGCATTTGCGTAGCTTTTTGTCCCACCGGATGCCTTGGCCGCAAGAGCGATGGCTCCCCATATGTCCAAGCCCCGGAAAAATGCATCCATTGCGAGACCTGTGATCGTCTATGCCCTGATTTTGCGATCACCGGAGCCAAGGAGAAGTAATGCAAGAGAAAAAACCCAGCAAGGCCCCAAAGAGCCCCAATGCCACCAAGGCTAAAAGCGCTGCCGCAAAACCCGCAAAAACCGAGAGTAAACTAAGCGAATTGCAGGTTACGCGTGAACGCAAGACCGTCATCATGCAGGGTAATGAAGCCGTCGCATACGGCGCCCTGGATGCCGGAGTAAACTTCTTTGCCGGCTATCCCATCACACCATCCACCGAAGTAGCTGAGATCCTCGCATCTGAGCTGCCCAAACGCGGCGGAACCTTCATCCAGATGGAGGATGAAATCGCCTCCATCTGCGCAATCACCGGAGCCTCTCTGGCAGGAGCAAAAGCACTGACCGCCACCAGTGGTCCTGGCTTCTCGCTCATGCAGGAAGGCATTGGCTTTGCCAAGATTACAGAGACTCCGTGCGTGGTCGTAAACGTCCAGAGAATGGGCCCGTCCACAGGCATGCCGACCAGCCCGGCTCAAGGCGATATAATGCAGTCAAGATGGGGATCTCATGGAGATTCTCCCGCCATCGTGCTTTATCCGGACAGCGTCAAAGAGAGCTATGAGCTCACCATTCGCGCCGTCAATCTCTCGGAGAAATATCGAACCTGCGTCGTGCTGCTCTTGGATGAAGTGATCGGACACATGCGCGAATCCGTCCGTTTGCCTGATATGGCGAACGTCCGCGTGATAAACAGAATCAAGCCCACCGTGCCTCCGCACTGGTATAAACACTATGATGAAAACCAGAAGTATCTCTCGCCTCTGGCAAGCTACGGAGATGGCTATCGCTTTCATGTGACCGGCCTCACCCATGACGCACACGGCTTCCCCACAAACAAATCCGTGGAAGCCGGAGATATGATGGATCGTCTGCGCAAAAAGATCACCTACAATATTCGTGATCTGGTGCAGATCGAAAGCCACGAAATGGATGACGCCAAAATCGCCATCTTTACCGCCGGCATCACAGCCAGAGCCGCCAAAGCCGCCATCGCCATGGCACGCTATGAAGGCATCAAAGTGGGGCTTTTGCGCCCGCTGACCATCTGGCCCTTCCCCGATGATGCCGTACGCAAAATGTTGCGCAATGTGGACACCGTGATCGTACCTGAGCTCAACCAAGGTCAGATGATTCGCGAGATCCGCAGACTCACCAAAGACAAGAGTGATAGCAATGTCGTGGCTATCCAGCGCGTGAATGGTCAGTTGATCACGCCAAACGACATTCTGCGCAAGATCAAGGAGGTAAGCTGAGATGGCAAATATCCCTCAAAAAATCGTTCATCAATACCTGCGTCACGATAAGAAATTCCCCCATGTCTGGTGCGCCGGATGCAGCAATGGCATCATCCTCGGTGCGATCATCAGAGCAATCGCTTCGATGGATCTGAACCGTGATGATCTCGTGATGGTCTCCGGAATCGGCTGTTCTTCAAGAATGCCGGTCTATATCGACATGAATACTCTGCATACCCTGCATGGACGCTCAATCGCCTACGCCACCGGAATCAAGATGCACAAACCCAAAATGAAAGTCATCGTGGTCACCGGTGATGGAGATTGCACCGCCATTGGCGGCAACCACCTTATCCATGCTGCCCGCAGAAACATCGACCTTAGCGTGATCTTGGTAAACAACAATATATACGGAATGACGGGCGGACAGTGTTCTCCCACCACTCCTCATGATGCTGTGGCGACCACTGCACCCTATGGTAACATAGAGCCGGATTTCAATGTCTGCGATCTCGCCATGGGTGCCGGAGCCAGCTTCGTAGCTCGCACCACCGCATTCCATGTGACTGAGATGCAAAACTATATCCAGGCTTCGCTGGAACATCCCGGATTTTCCCTCATCGAAGTAATCTCGGCTTGCCCCGTGATCTACGGTCGCCTAAACAAAAAAGGTGGCGCTCCGCAGATGATGAAGGAATTCAAGGACAATTCCGTCCCGCTCACCGCCATAGACAAGCTTCCCAAAGAAAAGGTGGAAGGCAAGATCATCCGTGGCATTCTCCGCAAGGAGATCCGCCCGGAATATTGCGCAGTCTATGCAGATCTGGTAAGCCGTGTGACCCCAAACAATGGAGGTGACAAATGACAAAGAGCTATGAGATCCGTCTCTCCGGAAGCGGCGGCCAAGGCTTGATCCTCGCAGGGATCATCCTCGCCCGTGCTGCTGTGCTCGACAAACACAAAGTCACCCAGACCCAGAGTTATGGCCCCGAATCCCGCGGCGGATATTCCCGCGCTGACGTGATTATCAGCGATCGTGAAATATTCTTCCCGGAAGCCACAAACTTCAATTGCCTCTTGGCTCTGACACAGGAAGCTTGTGACAAATATCTCTTTGATCTGCGTGACACCGGCATCCTGATCATCGACACCACCTTTGTCAAAAACCTCGCCCTCGCTGCTGATAATACCTATGAATTGCCCTTCACTGAGATCGCACAGGAGCAATTGGGCAGCGCCATCTCGACAAACGTGTTGTCCTTGGCATTTCTTACCAAAGTCACCGGAATCGTCAGTGACAAATCCTTGGAAATATCCATTGCCGAATCAGTCAAACCCGCCTTTGTGGATTTGAATATCAAGGCCATGAAACTGGGATTTAAGCTCGCTGAAGAATACCAAGTATAGGAGCTAAAATGATAAAGCACATCAGCCACATCGGCATAGCGGTCAAAAACCTCGAAGAAGGCATCGCTTTCTATGAGAAGCTCGGCTTCAAGCTGGAAGGCATCGAAGAAGTGCCCTCTCAGAAAGTGCGCGTCGCTTTCCTCCCGGTGGGAGATACTCGCATCGAACTGCTCGAGCCCACTGCGGATGACAGCCCCATCGCCAAATTCATCGAGAAAAAAGGCGAAGGGATCCAACACATCGCCTTCGCGGTGGATGACCTCCCCGCTGCCTTGGAAAATTCCGAAAACGAAGGCATCCGCCTCATCGACAAAGAACCCCGCCCCGGAGCACATGGCGCGGACATCGCCTTCCTGCATCCCAAATCTACAAACGGCGTGCTGATCGAGCTCTGTAAAGAAAAACACTAGTTAGCCCGGCCCGGCATCTCACACTAGATTCGCCCGGGACTAAAGATAATATAACAGGGTGAAGCCAGCTTGGTTTCACCCTTTTTTTTCAGCTCACCCTCCATATGGGAATGATTGGTTTTGGACTGGTGCTTAGGATATGAAATGCCGTTCCGATGGGACTGACTAATGTGGGGTGGTAGCCAAGATATGTGATGGCGCGTCATGG
>CALGPA010000016.1 GCA_937960795.1 uncultured bacterium
TGAGTCATGATCTTCTCCTTGTTCTTTAGTTTTTGGATTAAAACCATCAAAACAATGAGTGGGATCCGGCTCAACCTTTTTCTTCATCTGGCTGATCCTAATTTACACCAACCTTTGAGACACTACCGTCATCCGACATCGGGTAATTCTCATTCCCCTAGTCGCAAGCAAGATCGCGCAATATTTATTCCATATAAATACATATCTTAAGGGTTTTGCGGTCGCCTGCTCTTGCCGGAACTTATGGGCACGCAGAGCTTTGTGGTATCAGGACAGTCTTGGCATCCCAAGATACCAAGCTGAAAGTAGCATCAGCAGCATGGCTTCCCGGCTCAAGCGGCACAGAGCGGCAGCTCATCACGCGAGTCGGAACGAGTTCCCTCTCACTAGACGAATTGCAAAGCATTCTCACTTTGTGCTTGACAGATCCGCGTAGTGCAAAAAGCTTGTTGCAAATGAATCTCAATAAGGATAACGCCATGCAAGATTATGAACTACAGTTTAAAAGGTTTTTGCTCAAGCGCGGACTGAAGCTCACGCGCAGCAGATCTTTGATTCTGGATGCCAGCTTTGCGCTGCACGAGCACTTTGATGCCGAAAAGCTGCACAGCCTCCTTAAGGGGATGAATGTGTCCTTGGCAACGGTCTATCGCACTCTTCCCTTATTGCTGGAAGCGGGACTCATCCAATTGGCAGTTCGCAGCGAAGGACGAGATCGCTATGAGCACATCTTGGGGCATCCAAAACATGTTCATTGGCTGTGTGACAATTGCAAGACCGTGACCGAAACCGATATGACATCCCTGCTTCCTGCCATAAAGAAGGAAGCTGAAGGGCTAAACTTTGCCACTGAGCAGATAACCATCAACATCAGCGGAACATGCTGGAAATGCAGGACAACGGAAGATGAATCTTAATCGAAAACCCATCATTGCCCTTGCCGGAAACCCAAACGTCGGCAAGACTACTCTTTTTAACGCCCTCACGGGATCCCGGCAGACTGTCGGAAACTGGCCCGGCGTGACCGTGGAACACAAAAGCGGCAGCTACTCCTACAAAGGAATAGACTATGAAGTGATCGACCTTCCCGGAATATATTCGCTTTCCGGAGGAACGCCTGATGAACTGGTGGCGAGAAACTTCATCCTAAACGAAAAGCCCGATCTGATCGTAAACATCGTGGACGCTTCCAATCTGGAGCGCAATCTTTACCTCACGGTTCAGCTCATGGAGCTTGGCGCTCCCCTCTTGATGTGTCTCTCCATGACAGATATTGCCGAGAAAAACGGGTTGGTGATCGAGATTGATCATCTGAGCAAGCACTTGGGCTTTGAAGTTAACCCCGTCGTACTGAACAAGCGCTTTGATTCCCACGATCTCATGGGGAAGATAAAGAACAATCTTGCCCATCCCTTGATTCCAGCTCAGATCTATTATGACGACATCGTGGAGATGCATCTGGATAAGATTTGGCGTGAGATCCTGCAGAGGGAGTATTTCCCGGAGGCTCAAGCCGACAAGCCCATGCCCAAGGATCTGTATGATCAGGTGCAGAAGACACGTTGGCAAGCTCTGAAGCTCATCGAGAAGGATCCCGAATATAGTAGATTGATCTCGGATGAACAGCGCCTGGCGATTGACAAAGAGATCTACGCCATCGAGAAGCATCGCGGACAAGCCGCGTCCAATGTCATCGCCGACGATCGCTATGGCTATATCCGAGGCTTGGTCAAGGATGTGGTCAAGCGCAAACGTCCGGGAAACTGGACATTCTCAGATGCCGTGGATAGGATCTTGCTTTCGGGATATTTGGGGCTTCCCATCTTCTTCTTTGTGATGTATCTGGTCTTTTTGATCGCCGTTCGTGCCAGCGAGCCCTTCATCGGCTGGATCGAGGATGGACTTTCTTGGCTCTTCATCGATCAAGTGGGAGCCTTCATGGAGATGCTATCTGCTCCGCATTGGCTGAATTTCCTTTTCAGTGATGCTCTTGGCGGCGGCATAGCCACGATCGGAACCTTCATCCCGCCCATCTTCTTTATCTACATCAGCTTATCCATCTTGGAAGACAGCGGTTACATGGCAAGAGCTGCATTTATAGCGGACAAGTTTATGCGCCGCATTGGGCTGCCCGGTAAAGCCTTCATCCCTCTCTTGGTAGGCTTTGGGTGCACAGTGCCCGCTATCATGGCGACCCGCACTCTGGAGAGCCCGCGCGATCGCGTCTTTGCCTCTCTGCTCACCCCATTCATGAGTTGCGGCGCCAAGCTTCCGGTCTACACTTTTCTAGCGATGATCTTCTTCCCGCAGCGTGCCGATCTCGTCATCTTCGGGCTCTATATCTTTGGCATCGTGATGGCGCTGTTTACGGGCTTGATGCTCAAGAAGACCGTATTCAAGGCTGAGCCCGGCAATTTTGTGATGGAGCTGCCAAACTACCACGTGCCCACCTTCAATGGGATCATGCTGCACACTTGGTTTCGCCTAAAGGATTTCATCTTTCGTGCCGGCAAGACTATACTCTTAGCGATCATCATCATAAATCTCCTCAGCATCGTCATGCTGCCAAACTACTTCAGCCCTGAGCGTGAGAAAGTCAGTGTGCTTGAGCTGGGTGGACGCGCGATCACTCCCGTCCTCAGTCCGCTTGGGATAGATGATGAAAACTGGCCGGCATCGGTGTCTCTGATCACGGGTCTTTTTGCCAAAGAGGCCATCGTGGGCACCATGCAGAGTCTCTATACTGGCTCCGAGTTGAGCATGGACTTTGAAGAGGACGAAGAGCCTTCAGAGGGACTCTCGGCAAATCTCCAAACCGCCTTTGGAGGATGGCAGGCAGCCTTGGCATACTTGATCTTTGTGGTGCTATATTCCCCTTGCGTTGCCGCTTTGGCGATGCTCTTCAAAGAACATGGAGCGGGCTGGACCATCTTTAGCTTTGTATACCTAAACATCTTGGCATGGGTGATTGCTATGCTCTTCTATCAGAGCTTTGCCTTTAGCGGCTCATCCATATATTGGTTAGCTATTGGCCTGGGAATCCTAGGTCTGATATACTTTAATCTTAGTTTGATAGGAAAACGCCATGAACGCACGACGTAAAATGAGACAGTGGGGACGCCGCTTTGTCCAAAGCGCCAGACAGTGCCCGTGTAAACAAGGGGATTGCATCCCACTTAGTGACCTAAGCCAAGGGAAAAGTGGCACGGTATATTGCAACAACGATCTTCGCACCATCGAACGCGGCATCTATATGGGAGCCAGGATCACCATCTTTCGCAACGAAAGCGAAGAACCAAATATCATCGTGGCAGTAGGAGATTCTCGCTATGTCTTGGATCGCCGCATAGCCAAACACATCGGAGTGAGGGTGGATTAGTGCTCAAGAGCATTGCCATGACTTCAATGTCCCTCATAAATGAGCCACTTCCGCTGCTTTGCAGCAAGTTTGTGAGGAGATAAATGTAGCTCTGATAGGTCAAAGACAGAACTCTTAATTCCACTAAGATAAAGGCAGGATTCACAATCCTGCCTTTTTATCATCTGTCACATCGATTCTCAATCAATCCCGAGTTTCTTCAAAAGCCTCCGGGATCATCACCACGCTGAGGTGGTTTTTGCCAAAATTCAGATACTTCTTAGCGCTTGCCACGATCTGCTTCTTATCGATCTTTTCATAGCGGGACGGGTGATCCAAGAAGGAATCCATCTTCTCTTTGCTAAAGGCGTTATCTGACATGCGTGCCAGCCAATAGCGATTTTGCGAGATACTTTCTTCATAGCGTTTTTGCAAGACAGCCTTGGTGGAATCCACATAGCGTTGATCAAAGTTGCCGGCGCGGATACTGTCGACTGTGGCAAAGATGGCTTCATTGAGCTCATCCACTCTATCGGGTGAACAGGTCATGAAGATATTGAGCAGGTAGTGCTCCTTGGGATGTTTCTCATAGTTGTTCCAAGCTTGGATGACATAGACTCCGCTGAGCTCTTCTCGGATATTCTCACGCAGCTTCTCGTTGAGCACCATAGTCAGGGCGCTGATGGCGACCTTATCATCATCTTTGTGTGAGATGTTGCCACTGGTGACATGCGCCACATATGCGCTCTCGCTGCTGCCTTTGTAGAATCTCACATCGTGTTTTCCGGCGATCGGCTTGATCCCTTTGTCCACAATCTTATCTTTGCGGCGGCCGGTGGGCAGATTTGCCAGATAGATCTTGGCATATTCTTCCAGGGCTTCTTCATCGAAGTTTCCGACAAAGAAGAAAGTGAAATCCGAGAAATCTGCAAAACGATCATTGTGGATCCGGATGAAATCATCCAGTTCGAGCTGTTCCAGATGTTCAAGCCTGAGCGCTTCTTTGAGGGGATGATGATCATAGCTAAAAGCTCGCAGTGAGTCAAAGAAGACTTGTTCCGGATTGGTGCCATCGTGCTCCAGGAAGGGGCGCAGCTGATTGATCAAGGAGTTTAAGCTCGCCTGCTCAAAACGCGGATTGGTGCCATATTGATAGACCAATTGGAAGAGGGTCTCCAGATCCCGCGGGGATGCGGTGCCGCTGAAGCCTTCATAATACAGATCCACAGATAGATTTGCCTGGGCAATCTTGCCGGTCATTATGCGCGAGATGGCATTGCGATCAAAATCCCCCACTCCACTGATGGAAAGGTAGTTGCCCAATAGCTGAGCGGTGATGGCAGTTTGCTGATCATAGCGCGAGAATCCACCCGGACTTTTGGCACTGAAGAGGATCTCATCTGCCTTAAAATCTGTCTTTTTGCTATAAACCTGCACCCCGTTTGAGAGAGTCCAGTGCCGGATTCCGCTCTCACCGATTTCTTTACGTTTGGTGATGCTTCCGGGATTGGGCAGCGGATCCATCAGGGGTTCGGTGATCTCATTGTCTTCATATGGTTCAATCTCAAGCTCTTGCACTTCACCATAGACCGCCAGAAGCTGCTCTTCGGTTGGGTGTTGCATACCTTCTTTTTCGATTGATTCATAGATGATGGTGAGGTTCTCCTCAGTGATCAGCTCATCTATGACGGCATTAACCGCCGGCAGCGAGATGATATTGACAAATTGTGATGCTAGAGCCAGGTTTTGCTCCGCGCTTAGGATAGTGTTGTCGGAGATCAAAGAAGCGAAGATGCCCCATACTATGCGTCCGGAATCCCGGGTGCCGCTTTCCTCGACAGCTCTTTCCAGTCTGCGGATATGGCGTGTCTTGGCGCGTGCCAATTCGCTTTGAGTAAAGCCATGACGTCTGATGCGCTCGGCTTCGGTGAGCAAGACCCTTAGGGCTTCCCGATTTTTTCCTGAGCCGGTATAAGCCATGAGATCTGTGCTGCCAAAGGATTTCATCATGCTTCCGCTTCTTGCCATCGCCATGCTAAAGGGCGGATCTTCTTCTTGCACCAGTTCTTCGAGACGCGCATTGAGCATGGCAAAAAACAGGGATTCTTGCAAGCTCTTCAGATAGTCACCCACAGTATTAAAACTCTGTGGCTCTCGGCGCCAAGATGCTGTGATCACGGAATATGGAAACTCGGGATCGGTGGCAACCACTGCCCTGGGAGCAGGGTGATCCGGCACATCATAGATCTCGCGAGTGCGTGGATTTTCCCGAGCGGGGATATCTCCAAAATACTCCTGCACCAGATTTACTGCCAGCTCAGGATCGATATCTCCGACGACCACGACGCTTTGCAGATCCGGGCGATACCAGTCTTCATAAAAGCGTACTATCTCATCTCTGCCAAAGTTAGTAAGAATATCATAAGTACCGATCGGCATACGATTTGCATAGCGACTTCCGGCAAATCTGACCTTGAAGGTCTGCTCATTAATCCGGCTCGATGCGTTTTGTCCCATGCGCCATTCTTCGATGATCACACCACGCTCTTTCTCCAATTCAGACGGCTCAAAACTCACATTGTGAGCCATATCCGAAAGGATCAGGAATCCTTTCTCGAGCTGCTCGGCATCATTGGTGGGAATCTTGAGCTGATACATGGTAAAATCAAAACTGGTCATGGCATTGAGTCCATTGGCAAAGCCCATGCCGATCGAAGCCAGATAGTCCACCACTTCACTCTTCTCAAAGTTCTCACTTCCATTAAAAGCCATATGCTCGGTAAAGTGTGCCAAGCCAAGCTGATCGTCATCTTCGACGATGCTGCCCACATCCACATACAGGCGCAATTCCGCTATGTTCGCGGGAAGGCTGTTTTGCATGATGTAGTATTTAAGTCCGTTTTCCAAAGTTCCGGATATGATCTCGGGATCATCCGGCAGAGGCATTTCTGCCAGTTCAGGTGGCAATTGCGCAAAGCCAAGACTCAGCGCAAGGGTCAAAAGCGAAAGCCAAAAGACCTTCATATTTTCTTATCTCCTATGTTTAATCTAATCCTCAGTTGAGTTTTCTACCGTCACCATCCACTGCTCATCCTTGGCCAGGACGGTATCATAATCCCCATATTCCAAAAATCCGGGCTCCCCATCAAGAAAGACCATCACCCGATAGCTAAAGTGGTTCTGCGGAGTGACGTGATTTACTCTCTTCCATTGGCTGTCGCCGGGAATGATGTCTTCCAAAGTGGCAATCAGAGTCTGAGAACTGGGCTTGATCTCCCAGATCTCAGCTCTTGAGATCGTCTTCTCGTGATTGTTTATCACCTTGATCGACGCACGATTGGGATCCAAATAGGCGTTGAGGGTCTTGCCCGCACGGATCGTGATCTCGGTGTCGTCCACAAATTCATTTTCTTCGCGATCATGCAACGAGAATGTGTGACCGACGACCCAAACCGGCACCTTACGTTTGACCTCGCCGGTGAGAAAGCTCTGCGTGTCCGTGTCGATCTTAAACACATGGCTTTCGCCTGCCGGAATAGTCACCATATCTCCTGAGTCAACAGTTGTATATACAGGATATGATGTGCGATTTATCATGTTGAAGTCTCCACCCGATTCGCAGGCACTGAGAAATAGTAGCATGACTGCGACCACAGCGATGTAGTAGGATCTTTTCATGTCGATCACCTCTTGATACTTGTAGTTAGTCTAATTCTAATGATCTCTTTTAGCTGTCAAGAAAAAAGCCGATAAGAGCAGAAGATCCACTTAAGTAGATGTGCAAATCACGAGCTTTATCCCTGCCAAAATACAGCCCTTCACTATATATATGCTTCACATTTTGGTCACAAAGATCTTTTTTCTTCTCGCGCTTTGCTGCAGAGTGAGGCTATTTGCACAAATCTGTTTGCCGAAAGCACAAGCTTCATTATATTATGTGATATATAGACTACTACAAGGAGAAATATTATGGAACATCAAGGAATGCCTCTGCTTGGGGACAAATTCCCTGAACTTAAAGTCTTAACGACACGTGGCACAATGACTTTGCCAAACGATTTGGCGGGAAAATGGTTTGTACTCTTCAGTCATCCGGCTGATTTCACCCCGGTTTGCACCACTGAGTTTGTCGCCTTTCAGAATCTATACAAAG
>CALGPA010000017.1 GCA_937960795.1 uncultured bacterium
TAGACCAGCCGTCCATTGTCTTGGAGGGCTAGCGAGCCGGAGCTCTGAGAGCTGTCAATTGCGAGTTTCAATTGCCTTTTTGGATAAAATCGTCGTAGAGCACTTCAAAATGCAGCTTATGCTTGGCCTCTTCGGAGGCAAGGCGTTTGAAGAGATCCGATATTTCTTTGTTTGAAAACTTGCTGCTCATGTCGGTGTACAATTTGAAGCTTAGCTCTTCGCGCTTCATCGCTTTGATGAGGATGTTTTGATAGCTGAGATCGTCTTCAGAGAGATCTTTGGCGATATATTCACTGATCTGAAGGTTTGGGATTTGCTTGATTTCATCGGTTTTGACGCCTTTTTTGCGGATGTTTTCGATGACTACGATATGTCCCATCTCCATGCTTTCAAGCTCTTTGAGCATATCTTTTTGTCCGCTGAATTTGGCCATTTTCTGCAGGTCTCGATAGAAGTCTACAGCTTCCTTTTCGCGAGCAATAGCAAAGTCTATGATTTCGTTGAATTCAATGATTGTCATGCTTCCTCTGTCTGTTTATCTGGCTGCAAAGAAATGCCGGGGAGCGGGGAACTCCCCGGCGCTAAGTACTAATTAGTCAAGTGGTTCGAACATGTCTTTTCCGACACCGCATTCCGGGCAAACAAAATCTTCAGGAAGCTGTTCAAACGGGACGTTGTCGTTTTCTGCAGGATCATAGATCCAGCCACATGCGATGCATTGATATTTCTGCATGGGATTCCTCCAGGCTTTATTTTAGTATGTTTCCAAGTGGATTTCAAAGTACCCTTGAGGGTGATCGCAAGTGGGGCATATCTTCGGGGCTTCTTTACCTTCGTGGATGTACCCACAATTCAGGCATTTCCAGAAGAGCTTCTCCTCGCGTTTGAAAACCTTCATGTTTTTGACGTTATCATAGAGTTTACGGAAGCGTTTTTCGTGTTCTTTTTCCACTTTTGCGACCAATCTCCAGGATGTAGCGATTTCTTTGTAGCCTTCTTCTTCTGCGATTTCAGCGAAGATGGGATAGAGGTCTGTCCACTCCTCATGCTCGCCTTCAGCGGCAAACTCGAGGTTTTTCAGAGTGGCATCATCGGTCTCACTCCAGCCCACAGGGTAGCTGGCGGTGATGTTTATCATCTCGGATTCCATGCCATTTTTGAGCAGATGGCGGAAAAAGACCTTGGCATGCTGGGTTTCATTTTCAGCTGTTTCTTCAAATATGTTTGCGATCTGTACAAAGCCTTCTTTCTTGGCTGTCTTGGCAGAATACTCATAGCGCATCCGAGCTTGGCACTCGCCGGCAAATGATTTCAGCAGATTCTCTGCAGTTCTTGAATCTTTAAAAGACATTAAGTTCCTCCTGATCTATACTTTCCAGAGTCCGTGGAGATTGCAGTATTCACGAACTTCCTTGACATCGGCCTTTTTGACCGGAAATTCAGCGACAGGAGCTTCGCCGGGCTTTAGCTCATGACGGTATACCTTCTTCTCTGTGAGAACCTCAATGAAAGCGATGTAGTGTTTTTCTTCCATGGGGTGATGCACAGAACCCACTTCGACCTTGATGGAATCACCTTGTTCGGTGACTACCGGGACGTGTTTTTCCTTAGCTGCGTCGACCGTATTGCCTTCGAGCAAATTCATGGGTTCTCCGCAACAGACCAATTCGCCTTTGCCGCCAAAAACGGCCTCAACGGTGTTTCCACAGATTGGGCAATGCCAAATTTGTCGTATAGCTATCATCTTTACCTCCATGATATTATCTATGTGATCCAATAATGTATGGATCACTTGCTTTTGTCAATAGGAAATTTGAGCGGTACAGCTTTTGCTCGCTCAAAGCGGATTATTATCCACAAGTATCTGCCGATTTGGCTATGCTCTATCTCTTTTTGCCAGCACGCAGGCAAGCCACTCTTGGCAAGTGTCGTAGAACAGTCTGCGCAAATCCAAGAAAGCTCGAGGATCCAAAGATCCTTCCCATTCATCCATATAGATCTTTTTAAATTCGACCGCGAGGCAGATCAATCTGCCCGGATACCTATCATGCAAAAATCTAGGGAGATTCCCGCCCGGGAATTTAACGTCGATGCGCACGTCTAAGCTGCCTTCTCCGAAGGTTTTGCCATTCAGCAGGATCCGCATGTCCTCGACCAAAGGGTGGAGCTCAGAGGGCATATTACTGCGTCCCAAGATGATGTCAGGATTTTCTTCTTGAGGATCGGGATCGGCATCGGCTCCGCCGCGACGATGGTTGAAGCTATGCAAGTCCAAGACAATCAAAAAAGGATGCTGCTCAAAGAATTGGTCTAGCTCATAGCAAAGCACATCGTACCAATTGTCGTAACTATTGAGCAGTTCATTTGCCATTTCATCAGGGAAATCGGCAGTTCGC
Organism: uncultured bacterium; assembly: GCA_937960795.1. GTDB lineage: Bacteria > Cloacimonadota > Cloacimonadia > Cloacimonadales > Cloacimonadaceae > UBA5456. The sequence continues at coordinate 2,397 of CALGPA010000017.1, forward strand.
ACGGTGAGACCCCAAGAGTCTTCGGGTTTGCGATAGACAGCATAATCTCTACGGCGATTGAGATCAACGGCAAAGCGACTCCCTTCGACCACGATGTGGTTCGTAAACTGCTGCGCGATCCTGCCGGTGAAGGGATCTTCCTCTCGCAGGCGATCGGCATCGCTGATGCTGAGATATGGCGCTATGGCATTGGGAATCCGGTGCCCGTTGTGAATAGCCATGGCGATCACCGGGACTGATCTGTCCTTGAAGGTATATCTGCTTTGTATCATTCGTCTATCGGATATGTTTCCATGAGTTCGGTGAGCTTGTTGAGGATCCGCAGATAGCGCTCGGCATCGGCGATCTCATAGTGGGATTGTCCCAGCCACCGCTCGAGGGAATTGAGGTCAATCTTGCTGATGAGAGCGGCTTGTTCAAACAGAGCTTGCGTCGTCTGAGGATAGGGCTGTTTTGCCAGAAAGAAGAAGCCTTTTATGGCCGGGATCAGGGCGGAGATCGAGAGCGGAAGGGTCTCTTTGAGCTTGCGCGAGCTGAGGTTGCCATCCAAAAGCATTTGCCGGGTCAGCAGCCACTTACTCTTAAACTCCCTTTCCATCTGCAGTCTCACATCAGATTGGCGGATTTTAAGCTCCGAGAGCATATCTTCTTTGAGAAGGAGGTTGATGCTCTGCGAGCTCATAATGTCGATGAATTCAAGCGGATATGAATCCAAAGAGTATTTGATAAAGCGGCGGTTGATTACTAGGGGCATGGCAAGCTTGTTTTTGTGAACGTACTTCGCCATCGGGACAAGATCTTGAAGCTTGTCGGGATCCTTATCCAAGATCACGACAGCCTTTTGTTGACCAATCAGATCCTCATGGATATATACTTGGATCAATAGATCTGACACGGGTTCCAGACTTTTAAGTAGGCCATTATAGTGGTGATGCATCACTCCTCCTTAGCATATTTCTGAATGTATGTGCCGGCACATGCCTTCGCCAGGTTGCGGATCTTGCCGATGTAAGCGGCGCGTTCGGTAACGCTGATCACGCCCCGGGCATCCAAGAGATTGAAGGTGTGAGAGCTCTTTAGTAGCATGTCATAGGCGGGATACACCAATGACTGCTCCAAGAGCGCCAAAGCTTCCTTCTCGTATTTGTTAAACAGCTCAAAAAGCAATGCCGTGTTGGCATGCTCAAAATTGTAGTGAGAATATTCCAGCTCTTTGTGGTAGAAGAGATCCTTGTAGCTGCTCTGCCGGCTGTATGCCAAATCCCGATAGTCCGAAACATCCTGGATATACATCGCCAAGCGCTCCAGACCATAGGTGAGCTCCACCGAGATCGGGAAGACATCCATGCTGCCTACCTGCTGAAAATATGTGAATTGCGAGATCTCCATGCCATCAAGCCAGACTTCCCAACCCAAGCCCCATGCACCAAGAGTGGGGGATTCCCAGTCATCTTCCACGAAGCGAATGTCGTGCTTCTCAATCTGGATGCCGATGGCTTGAAGGCTTTTCAGATACTGATTTTGGATGTCGTCCGGGCAGGGTTTGATGATAACCTGGAACTGATAGTAGTGCTGAAACCTGTTTGGGTTCTCGCCATAGCGTCCATCCTTGGGACGACGGCAGGCTTGGGGATAGGCGATGGCGCAGGGGTTGGTACCCAAGGCACCAAAAAAGGTCGCCGGATGAAAAGTCCCTGCTCCCATCTCAATGTCATATGGCTGCAGCAGATTGCAGCCTTGCTCAGCCCAAAATTGCTGTAGCGTGAGGATTATCTTTTGAAATTCCATGCTTTATTTCCTATTCATTTCTTCAATGTCTTTCTTTAGCTTCACCAAGCTGTCACGCAGCGCTACCAGATCTTTCGCTACTGCAGGCATTGCGGCATTGATCTTGCTTTTTTTTTTGGCGATGGCTTCCTGACGAATCTCTTCTTTGAGATCTCTATCATTGCGGAGCTTTTGCCGAGCTCCCTCGATGGTATAGCGCTGATCGTAGAGCATATACTTGATCTTCTTCAGAGTCTCAATCTGCTGCAGGTTATAGCGCCTCTGATGCCCGCTCTTTTTGGGGCGGATCAGTGGAATCTCGCTCTCCCAATAGCGCAAGACGTGGGGCTTGACTTCCAAGAGATTACTAACTTCGCCAATTGTATAATACTGTTTTGTCATCTGCCTCTCCTTGGGATGATGAAGCTTAAGATAAATATGGCCAAGCCGGCAAAAACAAAGATGATCGGATAGCGGTAGATCTTGTGATACAGGGGAATCAGATCCGTGTAGTAAAGGGGTGCTGATACATTGGTGATCTCAAAAAGTTCGGTGGATACGAGGACTTGCCCTTTGGGATCCACGATCATCGAGATCCCGGTGTTTGCGCTACGATAGAACTGCATGCGGGATTCGATCGCACGGAACTTCGTCATCGTGCCATGCAGCCAAGGTCCATATGTGGTGCCAAACCAAGCGTCATTAGTGATGTTTACGTGATAGTCTGCTTTGGAAGTTTTGGCGCCGGCATCCTCGAAGTTTGCCCGTTGGTAGAAGTGCGGGAAAGCCAGTTCATAGCAGATTGATGGGGAGAAGCTTCTATCTTGGAAGCTATATCGGGGGATCTTCGTGCCAAACTCCCAATTGGCTTGCCCAAACTGTAATGACCACAAAAACGGGAACTGCTCCAGCCAGAGCATGCGTTCACCGACCGGGACCAGGATGTTCTTATAATAAAGCTCCTGAACGTGGTCATCGGGTGAAAATAGGGACGCCGCATTAAACGAGTAGTATGGCACGGGATAGTCTGCCGGAGCTCTTTCGGCATGCGGGAAACCGGTGAAGATGCTGATCTGGTGCCTTAGCATCAGCTCCCTAAGATCAGCTCGCACATGGGGGCTGATCATCAGGTAATCCGGGATTGCCGCTTCCGGGAAGATGAGCATCTCGATTCCTTCTGCTGCTGCGGCTTCGCAGAGGACGTCATAGCGAGCCAAGATCTCTTGATAGAGTGCTTCATCCCATTTGTCGTCTTGCTCGATGGAAGGCTGCATAACCGCCACCGGGATCTGAGCTTCCTGCATGGGCAGAGTCAATAGCCGATAGGAGCCATAGATCCACCACAATCCAAAGATCACGATGATTCCGATGATAGCTCGGCTGCGCTTCCTTAAAGCCTGATACAAAAGGTAGTTGACGGTGATGATCAGGACTGCCAAGAGGCTCATTCCGCCGATATCCAAAGCTTGGAGCAGAGGCAGGAAATCCGTGAGCGAATAGCCCAGATTCCACCATGGAAAGCGCGTCTGCCCAAAGTTTTGCAGATATTCAAAGCTGATGAAGACACTGATGATAGTCAAGAGTCGAATGCCGGGCAGCCGATGCCATGCCCGCTCTATGATCCAAAAACACAGGCTATAATATAGCGCAAAGATCAGCCAGATCCCGATCAATCCTCCGAAGGTGACCGAGCCGATCCAATAGAAGACCAGGATGATCTGCACCAATGAGAAGATCAATCCTCCGATGATTCTATCCAGGGCTCTATGTTCTTTGTTCTCAAAGAAGCGCAAGAGCGGAATCAGCGCAAAGAAGACCATCCAGCCCAGATAGAGAGGCAGCCTTGACAAGCTGATCAAGACCCCCGCGATAAGGGGCAGATAGTATCTCTTAATAAACCGGAGCATAATCCAGCTGAAGCAACCTAAGCTGTTTTCCCACAATGATTGCCAGAGTGTCACGCGAGATGGTCATGATCTTTGCATCACCGGTGACCGGCAGCCAAGCGGCACTCATTTTGCTGACCAGGGCTTCGTTGGAAAGCCCGATAGCATTGTTGTATTGATCATACACGATCTGCCCTGTGTCCGTGGAGATGAATTGTCCGAGGCTGGAAAAGAGAGCGCTTTGATCCTTGCTTCTGTCATAGGCAAGCACAAAATCCCGATTTGCGTAGAGCTGATCCACGCGCTCCAACTGAAAGCGCCCAAAGCGATACAGCTCGCTGCCATCCAGAAGGTTGAAAGATATGATCTCGGTCGTGGCGGCGTCATAGATAAAGACGTTTTGCTCGTTTCCCAAAGCAAGTTTTTGGGGTTGCTGCACATAATTTAGCTCCATTCGGGAAAGATACTTCCCGTCTGAATTGAAGCGCTTGATCTGCTTAGCAGCGCCATCCAGGGCATAGATGCTGCCATCGGGACCCATGGTGATATCTGCCAGAGCCATAAAGTTTGTGTTTCCCGTGCCCAATCCGCCGATGATATTGGGCTGTTTATCACCCTTTCTGATCAGGATTTGGTGGGCGTCTGGATTCATGGCAAAGACGGTCTTGGCGGAGGGATAATAATATGCCTTACTGATCTGCTCGTCAAATTCGACCGTCTCGGTAAGGCGAAAGTTCACGACCTCCATCGGAGGCATTTTCTTGTTTGAGGAGCAGGCCGCAAGCAGCACTAGCATCACCATCATGAGTAACTTAAGTCTTTTCATATCATACTCCTATGATCTTAAGATCCCTTAGTTTCCCTTGGATGCTGGTCTTGTTTCCAAAGCGATTGTATTCCAAGGTATATGCGATATTGATAATGCTATTCTTTTTTAGCATGGTGAGATAATCTCCCAGATTGTAGCCGATGAGATCCAGGCTGACCCCATCTTTGACCACCTTGAGCTTGAGGTGATTGCGTCCGACGTTGTAGGGATAATTGGCGATGGTGACCTCTTGGGTCATGAAGCTAGGACGGTGGTTTCCGGGTCCAAAGGGAGCGAACAGCTCGATGGCATTCAGGAGATAATCGTTGACGTCATAGAGCTCGATTTCGTGATCAATAGTCAGTGGTGGTTGGATCTGCTCAAGCTGCAGGTGATCTGCCACATAGCGCGCCAATTCGTTCTCAAAACGATCAATATACTCCTGATAGATGGTCATGCCGACCGCGTATTTATGGCCGCCAAAGCTGTGAAGATTGTGCTCTATATGCTGCAGTGCCGAGAAGAGATCAAAATCCGCAACCGATCTTCCGGAGCCGCTGCCAAAGCCATCTTTGAAGGATATCATGATCACTGGACGGTAATACTTTTCCACTAGTTTTGATGCCACGATGCCGATCACGCCTTGGTGCCAGTCGTCGGAAGACACGACCATGCAGGGGGTATCCGATAAGTTCTTATACTTCTTTTCGATGATCTCACATGCCTCATAGAAGGTCTTTTGATCTTCCTGTTGGCGCAATGAGTTGTCTCGCTCGATCATCTCAGCCAGCTCAATGCTGCGGCTCTCATTTGTCGAGATTAAAAGCTCCACGGCGATCGCGGCAGAGCCCATTCTCCCCGCGGCGTTGATCCGAGGGGCGATGCCAAAGACGATGTCGGTGGTATCAAGATTCTTGTGATCCAAGCCACATAGCTGAATAAGCGCGTTCAGCCCGAGATTCTTCATCTCGATGAGGTGCTGCAAACCGATGGAGGCAAAGATGCGATTCTCTCCGACTAATGGGACTATGTCTGCGATCGTCCCGACTGCCACGAGATCCATATATTTAAGGACGTTTTCCGTGTCGTTGATGCCCATCACCTGATACAGAGCCATGAGCAGCTTATATGCCACGCCCACTCCTGCCAGATGACCAAAGGGATATTTGCACCCGGGCAGCTTGGGATTGATGATCGCCAAAGCGGGGGGCAATTCTGCTTTGGGATTGTGATGATCTGTGATGATGATGTCCATGCCCATATCTTTGAGGGCGTGGATCTCTTCGAGGGCATTCACACCGCAATCCACGCTGATGATCAGGCTCGTCCCGGTATCCCGGATCTGCTGGAGGCTGCTCAGGGACAGGCCATATCCATCTATCATCCGGTGGGGAATGTAAAAATCGATGTTTGCTCCGATGCGCTTGAGCCCCAGATACAAGAGCGCTGTGGCGGTGGTGCCATCCACATCATAATCCCCATAGATGGTGATCATCTCTGAGTCTTTGATGGCTTTGATGATGCGATCCACAGCTATTTGCATGTCTTCAAACAAAAAGGGATCTTCAAGGTTTAGCAGGTTTGGATTGAAGAATTCCTCAATCTCCTTTTCGCTGCGCAAGCCTCTCCGATATAGCAATTCTGCTATCATATCAGGTGCTTTCAGCTCGGCACTTAGTTCTTCTACAGCCTTTCTTTCCTCCGCATTAAGACCCGGTGGGATGAGCCACTTTTTGTCCATGCTTTATCCTTTATATTCATATTTATAATCCGGTTAAGCCAAGCATTTACAACGCCTTATCTGATCTCACTCAAAGCTATTCTTGGCGCAGACGCGTATATTTAGCTCAGCAAATGCAGCTTATTCAATAGCTGAAATCTTGTAAAGTATTTATTTGATCTCACAGATCAGAGCAGGATTATGCTTGCCAGAATGCCCGAAAGATGATTTGTGGATCAAAAAGAAAAATGGGAAATCATATGATCATCATCGCAGAATTGCTCTTGGCTGGGACTCTCTTTTGGAGCTTGCTTGGCGGGTTTATCGCTTTGAACTTGCTCGACGCACATTCCACCTACTTGGTGATGCGTCCCCATCACTTTCAGCGAGAACGCAATCCCATCGCCAGATTTGTCTTCAAAAAGTTGGGCATTCCCCGCGGGATCATCATCTTCAAGACCGTCCTCTTGGCAATCCTCATCCCCGCCATGGGCTTCTATGGTGGACATGATCTTCTCACGATCAACATCGTCTTGATCGTCAGTAATTTAGTCTTTTGCTTGGTGGTCATTCACAATTATCGTATCTACAGACGCTATTGTAGAAGGAGTTAACATGAAAAAAGCGCGTTTGATCCTGGGCGGAGGCTCTGCATATGGGCTTGCTCACATAGGTGTCATCGAGGCTGTCAGCCGGGAATATGAGGTTTCCGGGATCGTGGGAACTTCGATGGGCGCGATCATCGGTGCCTGCCTAGCTTGCGGAATTCGCCCCAAAGAAATGCTGGATTTGGCAGCTGATGTCTCTACACTGGAGCTCTTCAATCCCCTCACTCTGGATTTTTCCCGCAGCGGTATCTTCGACGGGAAGGGCATCACAAAGCTTTTTGCCGAATGGACAGATTCGCGTGAGATCGAAAGCGCGGAGATCCCCTATATATCTGTGGCATTTGATCTTCGGCGCCAATATACCATTCTCATCAACAAAGGTCATTTCTCAGAAGCCATGCGCGCCTCCAGCTCGCTGCCCTTCATCTTTGCGCCACAGGAAATGGGCGACTATCTCTTTGTCGATGGGGGAGTCTCCCATCCTTTGCCCCTGGCGTTTGCGAACAAAGTGCCGGGGGAGATCACCATCGCGGTGAACGTCTTGCCGCCTGTCTCACCAAAAGCGGAATTCTATGAAGAGACAGACAAAACAGACAAGGAAAAGCTCAATAGATATGAGATCTTCCTGCAATCCCTGATGCACAACCAAGGTTTCATGGCGATCCAATCCATTGTTCAATACAAACCGGATATCATCATCGATGCCCATCACCCGGACTTGAGCTTCACGGATCTTAGAAAAGCTGAAGACTTTTATAAACATGGCTATAAGGCCGCTAAGGAAGCTCTTAAGAAATATCAAGACCCGGGATTTGCGAAACTTCTCAGAGAAAACTATGAGAAGATACTACAGAGGATCGTAACTAAAAAATAGATGAAAATGGGTCATTAAACGGAGAGATCTGATTTTGCCTTTTGGGAAAAAGAGCAAAAAACAGGCTCGTAAGTGCTTGCAAAATATGGGCTGCTCATGCCTCCCTCACCGGTCGCTCACCGGTCGAGCGTGCAAGCGGTGAGAAAATAAGGACTTAGAGAGTTCTTAGTTCGTAGTTCTTAGTTCTTAGTTCTTAGTTCTTAGTTCTTAGTTCTTAGTTGGCGCGGCAAATCGAATGAACAATCTACGATTTACGATGTAGAATTAGGGTGCTGGATTTGCGGGTTACGGGTTATGCGGCTAATGAGTGCCGTAGGCACGCTATTTTA
>CALGPA010000018.1 GCA_937960795.1 uncultured bacterium
CGCCGAGGCGCTAAGACTGCCCTCTTCACGATCAAGCTCGAAGCCATCGGACGCATGAGCTGCAATCCCTCCATCGGAGGCCCCGCCAAGGGGCATCTGGCGCGCGAGATCGACGCTCTCGGAGGGGAGATGGGACGTGTGGCGGATCTGACCGGGATCCACTTTCGGATGCTCAATCGCAGCAAAGGCCCGGCAGTCTGGGCACCACGTGCGCAAAACGACCGCATGGCATATTCTGATGAGATGCGCATGGTGGTCGAGAATCAGCCCAATCTCCGCCTCATCGAAGCCAATATCACCGCCCTGATTATCACAGACGGCAAGGTCTCAGGCTGCATCAGCCAGATCGGGCGGGAATATCGGGCAGCCAAGATTATCATCGCCAGCGGCACCTTTATGGGCGGACGCATCCACATCGGCAAGAATAGTTTCAAGGGCGGCAGAAGCGGCGAGCCGGCATCGGACGAGCTCTCCCAATCCCTGGCAGAGCTGGGCTTGACTGTGCTTAGATTCAAGACCGGGACTCCACCACGAGTGGATCTGAATTCCCTGGACTATTCCGCCTTGGAGGCGCAGCCCGGGGATGAGAATCCATCGGGATTTTCCTTTTATCGGGGCATCACGCTAAAGAATCAAGTGGAATGCTATCTGAGCCGGACCACCAAGGCGACGCATGACATCATCAGCGCGAATATCGGTCTTTCCGCGCTCTATGGCGGAGTGATCAAAGGCATCGGGCCGCGCTATTGCCCCTCCATCGAAGACAAGATCGTGAAGTTTCCCGAGCGTGAGACTCACCAGATCTTCATCGAGCCCGAAGGATTAAGATCCAACGAAGGATATGTAAACGGCATCTCCACGAGTTTGCCTGCCGAGATCCAGGAAGAGATCGTACACAGCATTCCGGGTCTCGAAAAGGCGCGCATCATGCGCTATGCCTATGCCATCGAATATGACTATGTGGATCCCTCCGAGATCTATCCCTGGCTGGAATGCAAGAAGATCCCGGGGCTGTATCTGGCGGGACAGATCAATGGGACTTCCGGCTATGAAGAAGCTGCCGCGCAGGGCTTGATGGCAGGCATCAATGCCAGCTTGGCTCTGGACGAGCGAGAGCCGATCGTGCTCTCCCGCAGCGAAGCATATATCGGAGTCTTGCTCGATGACCTGGTAAGTTGCGGCACAAACGAGCCCTATCGCATGTTTACCTCGCGGGCGGAATATCGTCTGCTGCTCAGGCAGGACAATGCTGATGAGCGGCTCATGCCTCTGGGCAGAAAGCTGGGCTTGATCTCGGATATCAGATGGCAAGCTTTTGAGAATATGCGCCGCATCAAAGAGCGCGAGATCGAGCGCCTACGCACGACCAACAGCTGCAAGCATCCCGATCTGAGAGAGCCGGACAAGCTCCTGCATATTCTCAAACGCCCGGATATCAGCCTGGACGATCTGACGAAATATGGCTATGAGATCCCCGCTGATTTTGAGCCCGAGATCCGCCAAAGGGTGGAGCTGGAGATCAAGTATTCGGGATATCTGAAGCGGATGCACTTGGATCTTCAAAAACACCAAAAAGCTGAGGACTATCGCATCCCGGCAGATATTGATTATTATCAGATCAATAGCCTGGCATGGGAAGCCCGGGAAAAGCTCGACCGCATCCGGCCGATCAGCATCGCTCAAGCCATGCGCATCCCGGGGGTGAACTATACCGATACTTCAGCTCTCTTGATTTGGCTGAAGAAAAACTACAAGAAGGCAGAGGAGATGAGAGACTGAGCCTCTGCCGGGGAGACGAGATGATAAAACGTTATGCCGTGATCCCGGCTCGCTATGCCTCAAGCCGCTTTCCCGGAAAACCGCTGGCACTGCTTCTTGGCAAGCCGATCCTAAGACACGTCTATGAACGGGTGGCAGCCAGCAGACTCTTTGATGAAGTGATCATCGCCACGGATGATCTGCGCATCTCGGCTATGGCGCAGGATTTTGGGGCGACCGTGGTGCTCACCGACAGCGATCTGCCCAGTGGCACCGATCGCATCGCAGCGGTGGCGGAAGTCTTGGAGCCGGATAGCATCATCCTCAATGTCCAGGGCGATGAGCCGCAGATCTCAAAGGGGGCAATGAGCACTCTCCTTGGCGCCTTCGAGGAGCCGGAGACCAAGATGGCAAGCCTGATGACCCCGATCTCGGAGCTGGAGCAGCTAAATGACCCAAATGTCGTCAAGGTGGTCTGCGACGCCAAAGGCTATGCCCTATATTTTTCGCGCAGTCCCATCCCCTATGACCGCGATCAGGTCGGCTCCTGCAGATACTTTCGTCATATCGGAGTCTATGGCTTCCGGCATGGCACGCTAATGGACTTTGTGAAACTGCCTCAAGGGCAATATGAGATAGCTGAGAAGCTCGAGCAATTGCGAGCTCTGGAGCATGGCATCCGCATTCGCATGATGCCCACGGATTATCAGGGCATCGGCATCGACAGCCCCGCAGATCTGGAGCGGCTGGCAAATATCGGTTCGGAGGAATTATGACTAAGCGACTTTCTTTACTGATTCTTGTGATCACCCTGGCTCTGAGCCTCACGGCGCAAAGCATCAGGATCTTGCATACAAATGACTCTCACGCTGCCTATGAAGCTTCCCGCGAGGGAATCGGCGGCTATGTCGCCTTGGAATATCATCTTGAAAAGAGCCGCGGCGAGGTGGGACACAGCATCTGGCTGGACGCGGGTGATATGCTCACCGGCAGCATCTTCTCCTCTTTGGAATATGATGGCCTTGTTGGCGGGGCAGTCTTAGAAAGCTTTGGCAGGCTTGGGCTCGACGCTGCCACGCTCGGTAATCATGAGTTTGACATCAGCTATGCCCACGCTCAAGCCGTGGTCGAAAAAGCAACATTCCCCTTCTATAGCGCCAATCTGCTAAACGAGGACGGTTCTTCTTTCGCGGACGGTAAATATGGCATCTTTGAGCTTGGTGAGATCAGGATCGGGGTGATCGGACTCACCATCCACAGCCTCCCCGAGCGGGTTAAGGCAGAGAACGTGAGAGACATCACCATCTTGCCCTATGCGGAAGCGGTGGATGCCATCTTGGACGAGGTGGATGCCGCAAGTGATCTCATCATCCTGCTTACCCACAACGGATTTGATCATGACCTGATGCTGGCGCAGGAACTGGATGAGAGGGTGGACATGATCATCGGCGGACACTCTCACTTGGGCACCAGCGCGCCGGTGGAAGAAAACGGCATCTATATCCTCTCGGCGGGAAGCCATCTGAGCCATCTAGGGCAGATTGATCTGGAAATCAAGGATGATCGTATAAGCAAGATCTCCACAAGATTGATCCCCCTCACTCAGCCGCCAAGCGAATATGAATCCGCCATCGCGAGCTTTTTGCACGAGAGCATCTCCGAGATGGAAGCGCAGCTCTCCAAGGTGGCAGGGACCTTGCCCTTTGACTTTGAAGTGGACAAATTTGCCTCGACTCCCGGTTCGGACTGGGTGGCAGAGGCGCTTTTATCCGAATATCCGGCGGCTGAGCTGGCAATGATCAACAATGGCGGGCTACGCAAGCATCTCCCGGCGGGGCCTGTGACCCTGCGAGATCTGCATGAATACATCCCCTTTGGCAATACGATCGCGCTTTTTACATGCACGGGGGAAGAGATCCTCATGGCTCAGGCGATGAATCTGGGGATAGCACAAGACAAGCCATATGACATCCTCAGCGTCTCCGGCCCGGACTGGATGCAAGACAGCGGCATCTTCCGCATCGGCGGCGAAGAGATCGTGGCTCAGAAACGATATCGGGTGGTCACGCATGACTACATCATCAGTCAATGGGATAAGTATCTGGGATTTGAGCCACAAGACATTGAAGAAACGGGAGATCTCTTTTTGGATGCCATCATCCGTGCAGTAGAAAAAGAATTTGCGCCGCAAGAATGAATGAGACTCAAGCAAAAGCGCTCTTGACAACAAAATGAATCCATATAACACTGCATCAATAATAAAAAATCAATAAATGGAGATAATATGATCACGGTCTATATCAACGGCAAAGCCACACAGGTGCTCAAGAATACTAAGGTATTACACGCCTGCACTAAAGCCGGCTATCCGGTACCTCATCTATGTTATCATGAAGATCTGCCCGCTTTTGGAAACTGCGGGGTCTGCATGGTGGAAGTCAATGGGCGCGCCGTGCGAGCTTGCTCTACTCCCTGCGAAGAAGGGATGCAGATCAAGACCACCGGCAAGAAGCTTTTGGATCTGCGCCGTGAAGCGGTGGAGATCATCCTCTCAAATCATCCCAATAACTGCCCCGAATGCATCAAAAACGGCCGTTGCGAATTGCAGGATCTCTCTCAGGAATTGGCAATCCGCCACATGAATCTGAAGAAGGTCAAGCGCAAATACAAGGGCAGGGACGAATCCTCCCCATCCATCACTCTGGATCCCTCCTACTGCATAAATTGCGGACGCTGCACCTATGTCTGCAATGAAGTGCAGGCGGTGCACGCTCTGCAAAGCAGTGATCGCGGATTTGAGACCTATGTGGGACCCACCTTTGATCGTGAATTGGAGACAAGTGAATGTGTCAAGTGCGGACAGTGCAGCGCGCATTGCCCGGTGGCAGCGATCTATGAATGCGACGATTCCGATCCGCTCTGGAAAGCTCTGGATGATCCGAATCTGGTCTTAGTGGCACAAGAAGCCCCTGCGGTCAGGGTCGCTCTGGGTGAAGAATTTGGGCTCAAACCCGGCACAAACGTCAAAGGCAAGATGTA
>CALGPA010000019.1 GCA_937960795.1 uncultured bacterium
ATTGTACATCGTACATTCGATTTTCGGCGTAGCCGTAAATCGCGTAAGTCCTTATTTTCTCACCGCTTGCACGCTCGACCGGTGAGCGACCGGTGAGGGGGGCATGAGATACCCATATTTTGCAAGCATTTAGATGAGTGCATATACTGCATTCATGAACTTTGAATGCGGGGGACTCGGCAAGGAACTCGGATCTGTTTTGGGCAAAGTCTTATGCTTGGACAGCAATATACAATGCGGTTGCCAGTTTAACCAGGTTTTCATCTGTAGACTTGAGTCTTTGCGTAAGCAGCATCGCTATGCTTTTCATGATCATAAAGGCCGCATGAGTATGCACATGGGCAAAGTCATCAAAATCTTGATTTGAGAGGCCATACAGCGCACATTCTGTTCCGGCGATGACATTTGCATTTCTTGGAGCTTGGCCCAAGATGCCGTTTTCGCCAAATGTGGGGAGGTCTTTTCCTTCCAAAGTGGCAAGTGCCTTTTGTGTGGAAGCCATTTCGGAATCGAGCGCTTTGATGAGATCTTTGCTGATCTTCACCCTGCCTTTGATCAGGATAAAAAATTGGTCTCCCACTGTATTTTCTTTGAGAATGTATGAGCCTTTGGGATACTCTTGCAGTTTCAGATATGGAGCCAGGTGTTCCAGTTCATTCTCATCCAAGTCCTTGAAGATGGCTATTTTCCTGAGTAGTTCTTGATCTATCATATTGGCTCCTATCTTAGGATGATAGCTTGGTCGCCATCTTGGATGACGGTTTCACGGGCGGGATTGATGCGAATATTATGCTTTTCGTCGGAGAATTTTCGCTGTGATTTGCTGAGGGTGTTTTTGATAAACTGATCGATAGCAGAAGAATCATCGTCAAAGATGCTATCGATCTCTAGGCTGCTTTCTTTGCTGATCAATCCGATTAGCACGCCTTGCTCCAGGCGATGGAAGTAGTCAATGAGTTCCGCATAGTTTTTGCCCCAAAATGATTCTTCGATCTTGCAAGTGCAGATTCTGGAATCCGAGCTTTTAGCGATCTGGGTGAAGATGCTGAGGCTGTTTTCCTCAGCGATGTTATCAGCCAAGAGATAGGCCCCGAGATCGTCCCAGACAAAGACTTTTGTGATCCCGATCCGGAAGAGCATTTGCTTGTTTTCATTGTTGATCAATTGCACGGATATCTTGTCTTTCTTGGCAAGAAGGTGAATTGCGTTTGCGATGATAATGCTGCGATCATCCGCATTGGCAGGCTTTAGAGAGTGATCTGCCAGAATGATGATCTGAGCAGCGCTACTGACGGATGCACGTTTGAGGGCATCTTCGGACGTAGCCTCTCCCCGCACAAAGCTCAACGACAGGGATGGATAGCTGCTTTCGATGGATTCAAAAAACTGTGGTGTCTCATTCATTAACAGACAGATCTCGACAGCATCCAGTTTCTTTTCTACGAGTGCTCTTAGAAAGTGATGAGCAGTGTTGTTCCATCCGCAGAGGACTATATGATCGTGAATTCGTAGTTGTTTCAATCCTTTTGCTCCTTTGAGCCGATCTTCGACAAAGAGTGACGCGATCAAGCCCGTAAAAATGGATAGTGATGCAAAGCCTGCGACTATCAGCGATATCCCCACTATTCTTCCGGCAAAGGTGATGGGATATTTGTCTCCATATCCGACGGTCGCGATCGTGACAATTGCCCACCAAATGCCATCCCAGAATGATGAGATGCTGCTGGCAGTTCCTCCCTTCTCTTCCAATATCCAGATAAGAAATGCCGATAAGATCAGAAGGAGCAGGATAAAAAGCAGACAATGAAAAAGCGCAGGAGCAGCTTCTGGCTATCTGCATTGAGATTGTAGTATAGAGCCAGTTAATGGATCTTTCTTAGGACTGCATTTCTGCGAGCTTTCATATCAAGGTGTCATTATCCTCCGATGATTAGGTATAGGATCATGTTTTCCACACCAATGATGAAATTGATGATCACAAATGCATACACCAGATATTTGTGGACATAGAGGTTATAATATTTGCGGAAGAAATCCATGGAAAACTGGAAGTCATAATCATCGATTCTGTGTTCAATGCGCCACTGTTCCAATATGCGCGGGACGGTTTTGCGAAGAACTTTTGAAGCGATCCCGACAAAAGCTTCCACAACCTTCCTCCGGATACTCGCTTTTAGTTTTGCCGGAATCAAAGGCCATGATTCCACAAAATCAGTCTTATCCCAAAGGAAAGAGCGCAGTTTCTCTTCCCACTTCGCCAGATAACCATCTTTGATGCCGGGATTTTCCGCCTGTCTCAGATAGTCATGGAGGATCTCGCGCGCTTTTTCAAAGAGCCAGTCCCGCTTGCGCACCAGATAGCCCGGCGTCATGACGCAGCGCTTGCCAAAAACAAATCTGGGTTTGGGGTTGAAAAGAAACCACCTTAGGAAGTATACTACTGCCAGCCCTAGAGCGACATTGTAAACGATAAAGAGTAGTGACCATAAAAAGAGCATCAAAAACCTCCTCCTGCTCCACCTCCGCCGGATCTACCTCCGCCGAATCCGCCAAAGCCGCCAAAACCGCCACCGCTTGAGCCTCCACCGAAGCCGCCGCCGCGAGATCCACCGCCGCCACCGCGACTGAAGATTAGCATCCACAATAGCACATTGAGGATCTTGCCTTTGGTGACTATCATCAGGATGATGAAGATCACTATGACAATGAGTCCTGCGAAGGGAGATGCCTCTCCGGCTTCGCTGCGCGCTCGCTGTGAATACTCAGATATCCCCGTGAGCGTCACATCCATTTCTTGAGCTATGGACGACATCAGCATGAGACTGCCTTGGGTAAACGCGGCGTCCCAATCTTCATTTCCTCTTTGCAAAAAAGAGACCATCTCCTGATATACATTGTGCGCATAGGCATCGGTGATGTAGCCTTCGGCACCATAGCCGACTTCGATGCGCAATCTTCTTTCTTGAACAGCCACAAAGACCAAGACGCCCTCATCACGCTGACTGCCAATCCCCCAGGTCTCATAGAGGCGGACTCCAAATGAGGTCTCATCCTCATCACCGATACTCTCAAAAGTGGCGATCGCAAGCTCTACGCCGGTCTTTTCTTTGAGCTCGATCGCCCAATCATTGAGCCGAGCCCGTGTGTTTGCACTCAGAATGCCTGCAAAATCGTTTACAAATCCTCTTGCTTGAGGGATCTGGATGTTCTGAGCTGAGAGCAGCCCCGAAACCAGCATCAGTATTACTAGGGGTAGTATCAGTCTAAACTTCATGAAGTATGTGTCCCATTTTGTCTTTTTTGGTTCTAAGATAGTGTTCATTTTGCTTCAGAGGAGCAATCTCGATCGGCTCCCGAGAGACTATCTCGAGTCCATATCCGCTGAGTCCGACTATCTTCTTAGGGTTGTTTGTGAGAAGCTTTATCTTTTTGAGCCCCAATTCCTTGAGAATCTGGGCACCGATCCCGTAATCTCTGAGATCCTCAGCAAATCCGAGATCCAGATTTGCTTGAACTGTATCCGCACCATTGTCTTGCAGATGATATGCTTTGATCTTGTTTAAGAGCCCGATCCCGCGTCCTTCTTGACGCATATAGAGGATCACTCCGCGGCCTAGGCCTGAGATCAATTCAAAGCTCTTGGCAAGCTGCTGTCCACAATCACAACGCAAAGAGTGAAGAGCATCCCCGGTCAGACACTCGGAATGAACTCTGACCAAGACGGGCTCGCTTCCGCCGAGATCGCCCATAACCAGGGCTACATGGTGTTCCCCGGAGATGTCACTGGCAAAAGTGATGATGTCAAAATCTCCATATTCAGTGGGCAGCTTTGCCGTCGAGACTTTGTGAATTAGCTTTTCTTGCTTGCGGCGGTAGTGGATGAGATCCTCAATGCTGATGATCATCAGATCATGCTCCTTTGCAAATGCGACAAGGTCATCCAAACGCGCCATTTCGCCATCCTCGCGGATGATTTCGCAGATGGTTCCGGCAGGATTGAGCCCTGCCATCATCGCCAGATCCACAGCTGCTTCAGTGTGTCCGGCACGCTTTAGAACTCCGCCTTTTTCGGCTATGAGAGGGAAGATATGGCCGGGGCGCATAAATTCCTCTGCTCTGCTTTGGGGATCTGCCAGAGCTTTTAAAGTCATCGCGCGTTCTGTGGCGGAAATCCCTGTGCTGGTGCCTTCAATCAGGTCTACCGAGATGGTGAACTTGGTGCCGTGACGTTCATTGTTGCTCTGTGTCATCAGGGGGATATCGAGTCGTTGAGCATAATCGGCAGTCAGAGGAGCGCACAGAAGCCCCTTCCCCTTGCTGATCATGAAGTTCACATGCTCAGGGGTCACCATATCAGCTGCCATGAGCAGATCACCTTCATTCTCGCGGTTTTCATCGTCTACTACGATGATCATCTTGCCATCTTTGATGGCGGCGATGGCATCCTCAATGGATCCCATTATTTCTTGAGTATCACTGTTTCTTGTTTCTACCACTGTTTATTTTCCTCTAAAATCATATTATACGGATGCCCATCCGTGTCAATATCAAAATACTTTTCCAGCCAATTCAGGGTATATATCATATCATCCGGCAGTGGTGCCTCAAGACTCAGCTCCTTGCCCGAGATCGGATGGGTAAACCTCAATCTCCAGGCATGTAACGCCTGTCTTTGCAGGTGAGTGGTGAGCAGCTCGGTGGCTTTGCGTTTCATGTTCTGAGGCAGGTTTGCGTGAACTTGACGGCGGGTATTGTACAGAAGATCTCCCAAGATGGGATGGTGTCGATGAGCAAAATGCACCCTGATCTGGTGCATACGCCCCGTCTCCAGCTTCACCTTTACCAATGCAAAGAAATGATAATACTTGATGATCTTGTAATGCGAAACCGCCAGCTTGCCGGTGTCTGTGACGCACATCTGTCTGGGATTGCTCAGTGAGCGGCTGATTTGGGTGCGAATCGTGTCCTCTGCAGGATCCGGAATTCCGCTACTGATCGCAAGATAGGTCTTTTCTATCTCCCGACGGGCAAACATATGGTTGAGCTTCACCTGAGCTTGATCTGTCTTGGCGATGATGATCAAGCCAGATGTGCCTCGATCCAATCTATGAACTATCCCGGGACGATTGGGGTCTCTTCCGCTGGATAGATTGCCGGCAAATCTGTGCAGAATTGCATTTACCAGAGTGCCATCGGGATTTCCGTGCCCCGGATGGACAATCATGCCTGCCACTTTGTTGATCACGGCAAGATCATCGTCTTCATAGACGACGTCCAAAGGGATATCCTCTGCCTTCATATGAAAATCCGGCGGATCCGGAAGCGAAAGCTCTATCTCGTCTCCCTTGGAAAGCAGAAAGCTCTTCTTAACCGGGATTTTGTTTACCAATATCCTGTCTTCCGAGATGAGGCTTTCGATGAAGCTGCGCGAGACTAGCTCTTGCAATCGTAGATTTGCCAGATGCTTGTCCAAGCGAAGGCTTTCCTCGCTATCAAAGATGATCCTAATCTTATTCTTTATTGCCAATTAGTTCCACCGTGAATACACCGCCTGAGGCGATTCCTTTGCGATTGCGAATGATGGATCCCTTGATCAAGGCTGTCTGCGGAGAGCCTTCAGGCTCCACCGTCTCGTCGTATAGATTGTTGCCATAGCGTAGGGACTCTGCTATGATGTCAAAAACCCTGGCGTTGAGATCGTCTTTGAAAATGACTTCGTTGAGGTTGCTGGTTTCATCAATGTTTGGGAAGCTGTTTCTGAAGACATCATTGATGTACACGATGTCGCCATTGACCGTGGCAATCATCACCATCTGCGGCAGAAGATTGATGAGCTGGTTGATGCGCTGATGATGCTCATAGATCTTGTCAGCCTTCACGGCGTCAAAGCGGGAAATTATATCCAGCATCCGCATAAGAGACATCACCAAAGTCTGAAAATCCCGATCGTTCTCAAAACCGGCGGCATCGATGTCCAACTGATAATTCCCGTTTGAGATCTCGTCTATGAGATCTTCCACTCGTTGAACTGCGCGGGATAGCCTGTATGGGAGGTAGTTGAATATGATCACCAAATAGACAAAGATCATGAAGAGAAAAACGATCATGATGGATTGGATATCACTGGCAAGTGCATATAGATCATTGGCTTGGGAGATGGTGAAGAGCACCACCAAAAACTGTGCTACAATCATCGAAAACAGGATGCCAAGCATCAGGTGATAGCGTCTTTTCATGGAGCTTCTCATGCTAATCCCTCCTGTTTGTGGTCTCGTAGATCAGCTTGTCGACATTCCCTTTGGGACCCATCATGATGAGGACGTCACCCTCGTTGATTCTGTCGTTTGCTCCGGGCATGTCATTGATAAGCTTCTCCACGACGTTTCTGCCATCTTCGGTCACAGAAAACGAGCTATACTTGATGGCAACGATGTTGACCCCCCAGTTGCTGGGAAGTGAGAGCTCTTGCAGATCTCTGCCCACAAAATCACGTGGTGCAACCATCTCCATAACCACGTGACCACTGGAGAGGCTGATGTATTCCCGGACGTTTTTGGAGATGAGGGTCTTTGCCAATTGGGTGCCGACAATCTCCTCAGGAAGGAGGATGTTTTGCACGCCGATCAGCTCCATGATCCTACCATGAAGGCGGTTTTCCACCTTTGCATAGATGATCCCGACGCCGATCTTGCGCAAGATGGCGCCGGTGAGAATGCTTTCTTGGATATTGCTGCCGATGCCGATAATCACAGCATCCGCTTCGTTGAGATTCAGGGATCTGAGGGCAGGTTCATCTGTAGAATCCATGCAGATTGCCGAGCTGACGCGCCCTGAGACATCATCTACTAAGTCCTGATCTTTGTCGATAGCGATCACTTCCATACCACTTTCGGTGAGAATATTCGCCACCGTCATTCCAAATCTGCCCAATCCTATCACGGCATATCTGGCCATTTGTGCTCCTTAGCCGATGGCTATCTTACCTTCGGCAAAATTGAGTTTTGCTTGTCTTTTGCGCATAGAAAGCGCATATATCAAAGTAAGTGGGCCTATCCGCCCGATGTACATTAAGATGGTGATCAAAAACTTCCCCGGACCGCTTAGATCAGCTGTTATCCCCATCGAAAGCCCCACCGTTCCGAAGGCTGAAAGTGCCTCAAAGATGATCTTCTCAAAAGCCTGCTGCTCAGTAATGAAGAGCAGGAAAATCACGATAAAGACGATGCCGGCTGAGAGCGTGATCAAGCCCGTGGCTTCCCGGCTGTTTGAGATGGAGATCCGCCGATTGAACAAGCTGAGATCCTTCCTGCCCCGCAGCATCGAGGTAACAGATAGGATCAAGACTGCAAAGGTTGTGGTCTTGATGCCGCCACCCGTTCCCCCGGGAGATGCTCCTACAAACATCAGTCCCAATATGATAAGGATGGAAGCTGGGGCGAGCGCTGCTGTGTTTATAGTATTAAAACCTGCTGTCCTGGCCGTGACAGATTGGAACCAAGAGCTGAGAATTCTGCGGCTAACGCTGAAGCCCTGCATGACCCCATTGTATTCTGTCACATAGATAAAGATGAAGCCGATCAAAAGCAGGAATGCGGACATACTGAGCACGATCTTGGTATGCAGGCTCAGCTTTCTTGCTTTGTCCACTCGCATCACAAAGCGGTATAGATCTATCATCACCGCAAAACCCAGACCTCCCAAGAGGATCAAGGAACTTACCGTGATATTGATCAGAGGACTATCCACAAATCCCATCAAAGAATCAGCAAAGAGTGAAAATCCCGCATTACAAAAAGCAGAAACAGAATGGAAGATGGCATGATACATAGCCTGAGAGCTGGACATGGTCTTTAGAAACTCCGGAAACAGCAGGATCGCACCCAAGGCTTCGATCAAGATGGTCACGATCACTATGTTCTTAAGAAGCTGCAAAACATCCAATCTCTGCCCATCTCCGACCACCGAGTGCATCACGTTTTCCAGCTTGAGCGTGAGCCTCCTGCCCATGATCAGGGCAAACGCGGTGGATACCGTCATGATCCCCAAGCCGCCTATCTGCAGCAGCAGCAAGATCACCAATTGCCCAAACAGACTGAAGTAGCTGCCCGTATCATAGACTATCAAACCCGTCACACATGTGGCAGATGTGGCGGTAAACAGGGCATCAGTGAAGGGAGTGACCTGATTCGCCGCTGACGCGGTGGGCAACATCAGCAGCACAGTCCCAATCAAGATCACAAAGGCAAAGCTGATCATCAGACTCACCGGAGGATTGGCGGTAAGTCTATCATAAAGCTTCCCGTCAAAAGACTTAAAGATCAGGTATTGAAGGATGAAATAGGTCTGTCGGATCAAAAGAAAGAAGATCACGAACTTAGCATGATATAGCAGCAGCAAAGCTCCCAGAATCCATATGAAGATATCCACCCAAAGCACGCCATTCTTGTCATCCGGTATGTAAGACACGAGCCTGAGGAGGATGATGCCCAGAAGCAAGAACAAGTTTGCAAAGGCAGTGTAAAGCTCCAGCACTCGATAATCCGTATAGACACCGATAATGCTCTCCAAGAAGAGGATGGCAAAGCTCCATATCGCCATCAGGTAGGCGATTGCCTCAACTCGGCTGAGAATACTGCGTCGGGGTGATTGGGGCATCGTCAATCCAGATGAATATCAGCGTATATTTGGGTTTGAATCTCCGTTATTGATCTTTCAGCGGGAAGGCTGAGCAATTCACCACGCCTGGCGAAGAAGTCCTTGAGCACAAAGGTCTCCTCAAAAAAGGCCTGCACTCGCTTCTTTATAGCTTTGGGGCTATCATCCGAGCGAGTAACAAGGACGCCTCCACAACTATCACAGACGCTGTCATCCTTGGGAGGCTTGTTTTTGAGATGATAATTTGCTCCACACTGACTGCAGACGCGGCGCCCCATGATCCTTTCGATGGCGACGCTCTCTTTGAGATCCAGATAATAGGCTCTGGCGACACGGAAGTTGTGCACCAAAAACTCAGCTTGACTGAGATTGCGGGGGAATCCATCAAAGATAATCCCGGGGCAATCATCGGTGATAGCATCCTGAATCATGGCAAAGACCAGTTCATCCGAAACCATGTCCCCTTTTTGGATCGTGGTTTCCACTTCCTTTCCCAGATCGGTGCCCTTTTCGCTCTCTTGACGCAAGAGGTCACCGATATTGATATGCTGAAAGCCGGTCTCCACCGCCAGCAGCTTTGCCTGTGTGCCTTTTCCACTCCCCTGAATCCCCAGAAATACTATAACATCGATCATACACACCTCAATAGCGCTAAAGTCCCTGATAAAGATTATCTGTCAAGCATTTATCCCCGCATCCTTCACGCTACGCGAGATCTGTGTTATCGGATTCCGTTTCCACGATCACATATGCCACGGCATAATCCTTTTCGTGGCTAAGCGATAGATGAATCCGGCTAAGATTATGATATTGAAAATAGTCCAATGTAGCGCCGGACAATTCAATCTCCGGCTTGCCTTTATCGTCTGATATGACTCGAATCTCTTTGAATGAAATGCCCTTATCCCATCCCGTACCCAGTGCTTTCATAAAGGCTTCTTTGGCAGCAAAACGCACCGCAAAGCTCTGCGCGGGATTTGCCTTTTGGCGGCAATACTCGCGCTCACTTGCGCAAAATACCTTATCAAAAAACCGAGGATTACTATCCAAAAGTCGCTTGATCCGATCCACCTTGATGAGATCTGTGCCGATGCCAAAGATCACTCTTTGCCTCCAAAACGCTTTTCGAGTCCCAAGAGAAACTTCTTCGTCGCGATTCCTCCGCCGAATCCTCCCAGACTGCCATCTGATGATATGACTCGATGACAGGGAATGATGACAGCGACGGGATTGGCACCCAGAGCGTTGCCCACTGCTCGAGCAGATTTTGGGCGGTCAATGCGCTCAGCAATCTCTTGATATGAAAGGGTCTGCCCATATGGGATCTTCATGAGTTCTTGCCAGACCATGAGCTGAAAGGGGGTACCCGTAGCAAAGAAAGCCAGGTCAAACTCCTGTCTTTTGCCGGCAAAATACTCATCCAGCTGTTTAATGATCTCTCTCTCAAAGTCATTTTCCACCAGATGATTCAGTGGCGCATCGCAGAAAGAGATCCGATTGATAGTTTCATCCTCAATCTCGATCTCAAGACATAGATCATCAGATCGATAATACAGTATTCTCAGCATATACTTTCCTTAAAATACAAAGCCCCTTGATACGATAAGTCCAAGGGGCTAAGCTAGTGTCTTTACGGTAACTAAGTAGTAAATCTTCTGCGTTCCTTGATTCTTCCGGCTTTACCCTTGGCTTGGCGCAGATAGAAAAGCTTCGCTCTGCGAACTTGACCGTGGCGTACGATCTCAAGCTTGTCGATGTTAGGTGAGTTTTGAGGGAAAATCCTCTCTACTCCGACGCCGCTTGATACCTTGCGGACAGTAAAGGACTTTGATATTCCCGCACCGCGCTTTTGGATCACGATACCTTGGAATACCTGGATACGTTCTTTGCTACCTTCTTTAATTTTATAATGGACCTTCACGGTATCACCTACTCGGTACTCCGGAAAGTCGGTTCTGATTTGGTCTCTGCCAACTTGATGCAGAATATCCATTTGGGTTCCTCCCATATATATACTCGGAGAAGTGAGACCCGGGCTGTGTATCGCGGCGCAAAGTACAGCTCAGATATCGCCGTTTTCTGCGCATAAAAACGGCTTAACGCTGTTACCAGAACCTGTCAATCTCGCCTGATGGCGATCTGTGAACACCGCAAACGCGGCTAGTTCCGCAATACACAAAATGTGTTTGGATCCCAGCTTTCCTGATTGGTTATCAATTCCCACAAGGGAATCAGCCCATGGGCTGGTTACAATAAATCTGGTCTACGACTTCGGGTAAGGATCTCAGCTTGAGCTTCAGCCCAGCTTTGGATCTTGGCATGATTTCCACTTTTCAACACTTCCGGAACCTCTTGTTTCATAAAGATATCCGGTCTGGTATAGCAGGGGAAACCAAGCTTCCCGCGGTAGAAAGAATCGCTTTGAGCGCTCGAGATATCGCCCAGAACTCCATCTTGAAGCCTGGCGATGCCATCGATAAAGACCTGAGCTGCCAATTCGCCACCACTTAGAACATAATCTCCGATCGAAATCTCGTCCGAGACTGCCAAACGCCGTATGCGCTGATCGATCTCTTTGTAGTGACCGCAGATGAGGATGATGCGCTCTTCCTGAGCATAATCACACAGGATCTTTTGGCTTAATCTTCGCCCTTGCGGACTAAAGTAGATCACCGGTGCCGACCCTACTTCGAGCCGATCAAGGATCGCATCCCACAAAGGCTGTGGAGTTGCCACCATTCCGGCAAAACCGCCAAAGGGATAGTCATCTACCTTACGGTGCTTGTTTTGACTATGCCTGCGAATATCATCGGTGTGAACTTCCAAGGCTTTTTTTTCAATGGCTCTCGCTACGATGCTAGATGCCAAAAAACTATCAAAGGCCTCGGGAAAAAGAGTCAGAACATCAAGTCTCATCTTCAATCGACTCAAGCCGACCGGCTTCCATCTTGAGCCCTGACGCAAAAAGCAGATCTTCCATATTTTGCAAGAAGATCACACCTTCAGCTTCGGGCAATGACGGAATGTAGTGATCCACCACTGGCACCATAATCTCGACATCCAGAGCAGTGGAAATCACCAGCACGTCCTGCGCGCCATTAAAAAAGATATCCACCACACAGCCAAGTAGTTGCTCGCCAAAGACCACATCCAAACCGAGAAGAGAAGTTTCCTCCTCTTCCTGAGAAGGATCCTGATCTTCAAGAGCCAAGATCACTTCCTTGTGCAGCTTACGTTCTTCGGCGACGCCATCTTCGGCAAATCTCACCCAAGTCTTCTTTTCGCTTTGCTTCCTATCACTGATAGTTACGTAAAACACTCTATTTTCTTCAAAGATCAAATACAGGTCGACAATGTGATCAAACTCCGCTCTAAAACTCGGCTTGATCATCACATGATGCCAACCTTCGCTATCTGTTCCGCCCAACCTGCCAATGCCGATGAGGTGATGGGCAATCATCTACTCAATGATTTCCAGTTCTGCGCGCTTTCCTTGCTTGGTCGATACCGCATTGATGATGGTGCGGATGGCACCGGCGGTGCGACCCCGTTTTCCAATCACTTTGCCAATGTCACTTTTGGCTACTCGTAGCTCAAAAAGAGTAATCTTGTCTCCGTTTATCTCGGTGATAGACACTTCACTGGGATCGTCCACAAGAGCTTTTACCATGAATTCAATGAGATCTTTCATGCTTCACCTCGGATCTGTTCTTATTCTGCCTTGGCTATTTTGCGCTCATGCCAGATCTGCAAAACACCGGCTTTGCGCAGAAGTGAGCGAACCGTCTCGGTAGGCTGTGCGCCCACGGAGAGCCAATAAATCGCCCGTTCCGTATCAATATTGATCTTGGAGGGATCCGGCTTGGGGTCATACCAACCCACACATTCCAGATATTTACCGACCTGTTTCATACGTGAATCCACGGCAATAATGCGGTAAAAAGGCTGGTTGCCTGCTCCCATCCTTCTCAGTCTCAGTTTGACCATTATGTCTCCTTGTTATTATCAATTAGATTATTCTATAGAATAGCAGCATTTTTCAAGGGCTTTTTCCGTCAAGTCTTTTTTACATTCAAACTTGGAAACTTTGCGAGCCAAGTGCTAAATGGTGTGGCATTTGATCGACATTTATCGATCCTAATGCCGAATTTCTCTTGACGAAATGCATCTGAAATGGATTTTGCCGGCATAACTGATAGGAGATATGTTTCATGTGCGGAATCGCCGGAATTTATGGTATAAAAAAGAATACTAAGATAGACTTGTCCCTGCTCCAAAAAATGACCGGACTCATCATACATCGGGGTCCAAATGATGAAGGATACCTGATCGCCAATGACTCCGAGGATCGGATGCGGGCATTTTGCGGAGATGACAGTTCTGATGCCATAAAGCGCAAGCTCCCACACTGTAGTGATGACATCTCGGCGAGAATAGGCTTTGGCTTCCGTCGTCTTCCCACGGTCGAGCTCTCGGACTGGGGACATCAACCCATGTTTGACCCCAAACTGGGGCTTGGCATCATCTTCAATGGCGAAATCTACAATCACTACGAGCTTAGGGACGAACTTACCGGCATGGGCTATAGCTTTGGCGGGCATAGTGATACTGAAGTTATCATCAAGGCCTATCATGCTTGGGGTGAGGACTGCGTACATCGTTTTTTGGGAATGTGGGCTTTCAGCATCTGGGATACCAAGACCCAGACCCTCTTTTTGAGCCGAGACAGATTTGGCATCAAACCACTTTATTACGCCCAAGATCGAGACTTCTTTTATTGGGGCTCGGAGATTAAGCAGATCCTTGCCACTGAGATCTCAAAAACTCAGAATGCCGCCATGATCTGGCGCAGCATGAAGGTAAACGCCATGATGGTCTATGATGATGAGACCTATTGGCAGGAGATCCGCTCCCTGCTCCCCGGGCACAATCTCACCATCCGCGATCAAAAGATTCAGATCCACAGATATTTTGCCCTGGATCCGGATGATTTTGAAAAGAGCAGCCTCAGCTTTGAGGAAGCCTCGGATGAGTATCACAGACTTTTTTTGGATAGCCTGAGAATGCAGCTGCGCAGTGATGTCGAGATCGGCGGCTCTCTTTCCGGAGGACTTGATTCCGGCGCCATCGTATGCAAAGCATCCCAGATTCTGGATTATCCGCTGCGCTGCTTTTCCACATACTACGAGAATTTCCCGGCTTTGGATGAGCGCGCCTATATCGAGATCATCGCAGCGAAAATGCGGATTCGCACAAACTACATTGCCCCCGGCCCGGAGGATGCCAAATCTTGGTGGCAAGAAGCCACATATCTGAATGATCTTCCCATCGCTGCAGGATTTGTTAGCCAATATGCCCTGATGAAAAACGCGCATGAAGCCGGGATTCGCATTCTCCTCTCGGGTCAAGGCTCAGACGAAATGTCCGCCGGATACCGCCATGCCGGATATCGATATTTTGCAGATCTTTTGCGGGGCATGCAGCTGGGCAGATTTACCTCCGAGATCCGCCACTATCTCGGCAAAAATCCCGCGGACAACCTAAAGTATCTGGGCAAAACCGCTCTTTCCGCGCTCACGCGTGAATCCGGCATATACAAGCTCGAAGCCAATCGCTATCGTTTTGAGCCTTTTAACGATGCCTTCACCAATGCCGCCAAAGAGCAATCGCAAGGACAGCTTATGCAAAAGATTGCTGATATTCCGGCGTCCAGACTCAGCAATTTCCTGTATAACATGATGCAAAATACATCCTTAGGCACTCTTTTGCACTTTGAGGATAGGATGAGCATGGCGCACAGCGTCGAGAGCAGAGTTCCATTTTTGGATCACCGCCTGGTCAAGCACGTCTTTAGCCTGCCCTCCGGATACAAGATCCGCCCGCCATATCACAAAGCGATCCACCGTCATGCCCTCAGAGATTGCGTTCCTCCGGAAATCTCACAACGTAAAGATAAAGGCATCTTCGGAAGCCCATTTCATGACCACTGGATGCGCAATGAACTCAAAGACTACATCCAAGACATCATCTACAGCAGTGAATTCCGCAATCGTGGGATCTGGGATCTCCCCAAAATCCATGAACGCTGGCAAAAATATCTCAAAGGAAATAGTGCAGACGCTGAGATGCTATACAATGTAGCATCTTTGGAGGTCTGGCACCGAAGTCTAGCCCGGATCTCTTAGCGGCTGAGCTTTTGCGAAAGGACAACCAAGAACATGGGCAACAATTCACCTTGGTTTACACTTTTTGGGAGAATCGTGTAAGTCCTTATCTTCTCACCCCTTGCTGACTTGAGCGGTGAGCGACCGGTGAGGGAGGCGTGAGGAGCCCTTATTTTGCAAGCATTTAGCTGCTGAGATTGGGACAGATTGGGGCTTCAATGGGACAGAATAGACGGGTTTCAAGTGTAGAATGACCAATGTAATCCGGATATTTTATCGAGCTAAGCTTACGATTTGGCAGATTTTCATTGACAAAATAAGCACTAAAGAAAAAAGTGACTGAAC
>CALGPA010000020.1 GCA_937960795.1 uncultured bacterium
CGACTGTGTGGGAGAGTAGGTCGCCGCCATCGCTAACGCCTTTTCTGTTTATACACAATATCATAAAGCAGACTCTCGCTTCACCTCACCTATCACATCCTGATAACAAATCTCTTGACGTGATTCAGACTCCTGCCAAACTTAGAAAAATTGCTTAAGGAGATCGATGTGCTTCGAAAGATTAAGAGTATAAGAGATGCAGAGCCTACTTTGGAAGGCGCGGGGGTTTATCTTAAACGTGCGTTTGGCTATTACCAGCAGCCGTCATATGATCCCTTTTTGATGTTAGATGATTTTCGCAATGATGATCCTGATAAGTATCTTGCCGGATTCCCTTGGCATCCACATCGGGGAATTGAGACCATCACTTACATGCTGGAAGGATCAGCAGAGCACGGGGACAGCCTGAGAAACAAGGGTACTATACACAAGGGTGAGGTACAGTGGATGACCGCCGGCAGTGGCATCATTCATCAAGAGATGCCAAAACCGGATGCAAATGGCAGGATGTATGGTTTCCAATTGTGGACCAATCTACCCGCCAGTTCAAAGATGGACACTCCCCGCTATAGGGATCTTCGTGCCAAGGACATGCCGGTAGTTCATACTGAAGCTGGCAGCAGCATTAGAATCATCTGTGGAGAGTATCTGGGTACCCGCGGGCCCTTGGACGATATCGTGGTCAAGCCTCAATATTGGGATATCAGAGTCCCGGCAAACACTACTGATGTTTTCGCAACCAATCCGGGTGAGACTTGCATCATCTATGCATTTGGAGGCTCCGCCACCATAGACGGCAAGGAGATTGCAGACACTCAGCTCGTGCTTTTTGAAGATGGAGACTCGATCGAGATCATCTCCGGCAGCGAGGGATTCAGCTGTCTATTCATGAGCGGCAAACCTTTAGGAGAGCCCATATCTTGGCGCGGCCCTATCGTCATGAACACCCGCGAAGAGATTCGCACTGCTTTTGAAGAATTGGATGACGGCAGCTTCATTAAGGTAAAACCCATCATGTAAGGCAGACATCAGGATACCCGGATCTCGGGGAACCGCTCTATTTGTGGATCACTGCCAGCCCTGTCTTGCCATCCATCTTAACGACTAGCGCATGGTCGAAGGACAGATGCACGAAGTATTCTCCACGTTCGGTTTCTTTTTGCATTTTGAGCCACTGAGTATCCACGAAATCCGTCTCAGAAGCATATGGGATCGAGAAGTAACCTACGTTCATAGCTACCAGATTGTGAAAGAAGTGAGTTCCTTGTGAGGATTCCACCATAAAGTCTTTTAGTCCTGTTTCCAGGATTACTTTTGCTTGATTGATCTGAGGCCATCGCACAGGCACTCCTAGGAATCTGTCGCGACTACCCCAGCGTCCGGGACCGATGAGGATGTATTTCTTGCCTGTGGCTGCCATCTTGCTGTTAAACCGTTCAATCTCTTCTTGCATCTTGAGCGTTTGTGTCTTGTCAAATCGATCCGGATCCAGATATACAAGGTCTCTAATGCCTGTGATTTCGCCGTTACCCATGCCATGCTCGGTATACATAAACAGCTGTTCTTTGTCCAAACTAGTAGCATTTATGTGATAGGCTTCAGTATTGACCGACAGCGGCCTGATCTGCAGAATATAGAAAGTGGGCTTATTAGTATAGCAATTATGGGGATCAAGATTGACTGCAAACTCGATCTCCACCGGGATGCCAAGGGCTATCTCCCCGATTTCCAGAAGGTCGTCGATGATTTTCGCCAAGGGGAAGTAATCATACTTGAGGATCCTGGAGAAGGTGAGCACTTTGAGTCCTGCATCTTGCAGATTATCTGATAGTCGGTAGTTTTCATAATCCCAGACCGAGGCCAAGTTCTTCAGAGTTCCATGCTTGTCTGCCTCTTTTAGCTTGAGCTTGCTAAGCGTAATGCTCTCTCCCGCCACCAGATCAAAATCGGTCTTTCCCAGATCCAGCGCATAGAAGTCTTTTTGGGAATTGCGAACCTGCTCTTCTTCTGTGAGGATGTCGCTCTTGGGATAGCGAGGGCAAAAGCGTTGGCTGGTCTTTCCTTCCACGACATAGATCCCGAGCCCCAAAGCAATGTTTGCGATGCCATCGCTTTGTTGCATGTTTGAGACAGGATAGAAGTTATAGGATTGCGCCACTCCTGATATGTGTGGATAGTAGTATCTTTCGCCTTTGAGACATCCCACGGTTTCTTGGATGATGACCGCCATCTTTTCTTCTTCGGCACTGTAGTTTAGGGATTCCATGAAGTTCCGCGCGTCTTTGAGATAGACAGAGGCAAAGACCAGCTTGACTGCATCTGTGATTTGTTTGAGTCTCACCTTGATCTCCGGATGGTTGTTTGGCAGCATAAATGTGCGATAGACCCCCGCTAGAGGCTGTGCCTGTGAATCCTCTAAAAGACTGGAAGAGCGCACCGCTATGGGATATGTGATGGCTTCCAGATAGATCATCAGACGGCTGACAAGCTTCTCGGAGAGCTTGCCGGATAGAAAGACTTGGTCGATCTCATCATCACTCAAGCCGGGAACTTTTTCCATGATTCCATTTCGCTCAATAAACCAATCAAACTCATCTGTACCGATAATAGCGGTTGAGGGCAAAGAGATGGCTGTATTCTCATATTTTCTTTCATAATCCATCGTGCAGAGCAAAGCGTTTAGGAATGCCAAGCCGCGTCCTTTCCCACCCAATGAACCCTCGGTGAGCCTGATTATCTGATTCAGCTCGGATAGTGAGACCGCATCAAAATTGATGATCTTCCCCCTGTTTTTCTCCACGCGAACGCTCCTAAAGATCTGGTACAAGAATTGCCTGAGGCTATCTCGCGTTTCAAAGTCTTCGATCTTCATGGGGCGGATCTTTTTTGCTATCTGGATCTCACCGTGCACGATCAGCCAGTTTGAGAAGTGATTGAACTTGCTGTGAAACTCCAGTGATTCTTCCGGGATTTTGAGGATCTTGTGCTCAAAATCTGCTATGTTTGCCGCCTCATCGATGACCTCTCCATTTGGATTGCGAAAGATAAAATTGCCAAATCCTAGGCTGTAGACCATATACTCACGTAGATTCTTAAAGAGATGCTTCGAGTTCTTGTTAAGAAAGTGCACTCCCATTTTTTGAGCGATGGCAGCGTTTTCATCTTCAGAGGATTGCAGGATAATCGGCAGGTCAGGGCTTCTTTTGAGAATGTGCTCAATGAGCTTGATCCCGGCTTTTGCGTCCGGTGCGTCATGGATCTGGTAGCGCACATCCGAGATCACGCAGAGGATATATTCCTTATATTTGTCATAGAGTTCAAGCGCTGAGGCATAGTCATGAGCCAAGAGCACCTTGGGGCGCACTCGCATTCTCAGATGCTTATTTACATCGCTCACTTCTTCATCGATCAGTCTCTGAGTTTGCCGCATGATGATGGAATATAGGGATGGTAAAAACATGGAGTAATAGTGCACAGAGTCTTCCACCAAAAGGATTACTCTGACCAACCCGTGAGTGGTGTCATACTCAGCATTCATGCTATCTTCGACACTCTTGATCATTGCCAAAAAGAGCTTCGTATCTCCATTCCAGAGAAAGACGTCGTCGATATAGTGCCGATCCGCTACGTGCTGTTCCCAGATCACATAATCTGATGCCACGTTTAGCAGCAGCAAGACTGTCAGTTTCGCATCATGTTCTTTGATCCGTTTTGCCAATTCAAATGGACCGATCTCCCCGATTCGCATCATAGTGATGACGAGGTCATATGAGTGAGTCTTCAGCTTTTCTAGGGCTTCAGCACCAGTGGGAACGGATGTGATGCGCGGGGCTGTCGAGAGATTGAGTTGACGATATTCCCCAAAGATTTGCTCGGAAAGCCTGCCATCCTGCTCAAAGATGAAAGCATCGTAAAAGGTGGATACCAAAAGGATCTCTCGCACTCTCTTGTGCATCAGTTTATGAAAGATGTCTTCTCCAAATTTGAACTTGTTATAATAGTAATTTAGCTCTTCCATTTTCATGTCTCATACCTCATCTTTACACGGATTGGCTTTAGATCTATAGCTCAATGCCCTGTGCCTTGCTGTCAACAAAAAACTTTGAAGATCCCGCTTTTAGGGATCCTCAGGCTTCCTGCTTGACAAAGACAATGGCAAGGATTTTATGGATATAAAGGAGTATCATGGATATTAGCGGATTGTCAGACAATCAGATCGTTGCCCTTGTGGATTGCAACAATTTCTACGTTTCTTGCGAGCGTGTATTCAATCCGCGTTTGCATAATGTACCTGTTGCGATCCTCTCAAACAACGACGGCTGCATAGTCTCTCGGAGTGATGAGATCAAAGCTCTGAAGATCCCCATGGGAGCTCCCGGCTTCAAGTATGAAGCAGTGATAAAGCAGCACAATGGGGTCCTGCTCTCGTCAAACTACACTCTCTATGGAGACATGAGCTCGCGCGTCATGGACGTGCTTTCCGGCTTTACTCCGGATATCGATGTATACTCGATCGATGAAGCATTTTTGTGGCTCACGGGAGTTCAGGAAGACGACTGGGAAGATTGGGGAAGACGGCTCAAGCGAACTGTTCAGCGCTATACGGGCATCCCGGTCTCAGTGGGAATCTCAAGATCCAAGACCCTTGCCAAGATTGCGAATCACCATGCCAAACGCATCCCCGCTTTCAAGGGAACACTCGCTCTTTTGGATGAGTCTCGGATCACTGAAGCGCTCAAACGCACTGCTGTCGGGGATATCTGGGGCGTGGGGCGTCAGTATGAGAAGTTCCTGCTCCAAAACAATATAGAAAACGCTCTTCAGATGCGGGATGCGGACGAGAGATTCATTGATCACTATATGACTGTCGTCGGTCACAAGACTGTGCT
Organism: uncultured bacterium; assembly: GCA_937960795.1. Classification (GTDB taxonomy): domain Bacteria; phylum Cloacimonadota; class Cloacimonadia; order Cloacimonadales; family Cloacimonadaceae; genus UBA5456. The sequence goes on from CALGPA010000020.1 coordinate 4,890, forward strand.
TGAGCTCAAAGGATACAGCTGCATGGGTATCGACGAGGCACCCTCTGTGAAAAAGAGCATTGTCTGCTCCAGATCCTTCGGAAAGCAGGTAGAGAGCCCGGAGGAGCTGGCAGAAGCCGTCTCCACCTATGTCACACGTGCTGCCGAAAAGCTACGCAACCAAGATTCTGTCGCCGGCTATATGATGATATTCCTATCGACAAACCGCTTTAAAGAAGGCCCTCAATACAACAACTCCATCTCCACCACCCTTTTCCCTCCGACTGCCTATACTCCTCAGATGATCAGGGAAGCGCTCAAACTGCTCGATGAGCTGTGGCTGCCGGGCTTTGCATACAAAAAGGCAGGTGTCATGCTTGCCGACATCATACCTGAGGATGATGTTCCCTTGAGCTTTTTGGAAGACAACTATCTTGATGACAAGCGGGGTGACTTGATGAAGGCAGTGGATCGGCTCAATCGTCGCCATGGCAGAGATACAGTCAAGATCGCCAGCAGCGGAATCTCGGGAGATTGGCAGATGAAACGTGCCAAACTCAGCCCACGATATACCACCTGCTGGAAAGACATCCCAAAGGTGAAATGATGAGATACACCATCAAGGCTCCGATCATTCACTCCATCAAGATCCAGCGCAGTGAGTTTATTGCCTTTTTACATCCCGTTGCTGATGCCAAGAGCTGCCAAGATCTGCTGCGTGAGCACCAGAGCCAATATAGCGATGCCACCCACAATTGCTATGCCTATGTTCTCGGATTTGAGGCTGAGACCCAATATTATTCCGACGCCGGAGAGCCCGGAGGAACAGCCGGGAAACCGATCCTAAACAGTCTTCTGCGCAATGATCTCAGCGGAGTTTTGGCAATAGTCACGCGCTATTATGGCGGGATCAAGCTGGGAGTCAAGGGTCTCATCGAAGCCTACACTCTAGCCTGCACAGAAGCGATTGAGCTGTCAAAAAAGCTCCCTTATGAAGAGTTTTGCCACTTTCAGGTCACTTGTGATTACCCCCATCTGGAAAAACTGCGTCACCAGATTGCGCAGTATCGAGGGCAGGAGATTTCGTCCGAATATCACACAAGGGTTGATCTGATATTCAAGATACCAAAAGCCCTAAAGCCGGAATGCACTGAATTTTTGGCTTCCGCCATAGCTTTGTATGGATTAGAATATATTATAGAGGATAAAGCATGAAAAAGATTCTTATCACCACACTGATTTTGATGCTTGGATTAGCATTGTACTCCGAGGCTATCATAATACGCAGCAGCGATATGAGCCGGATCAAGCTGAGCGAGCTCACAGAAGATCTTATGCAATATGACCTGATCTTTTTTGGAGAGCATCATGGCAATCAAGATCTACACGCTTTGCAAAAAGACATCCTCCCGGGATTGATCAGAGACGAGCGGAACTTGATCCTATCCTTTGAGATGTGGGAGAGAGATACTCAGGATCTCCTGGATGCCTTTCTCAAAGCTGAGATCACTGAGGAGAGCTTCACCGACGAGAGCCGGGCTTGGCCAAACTATGCGGACTACCGTCCTCTCATCCTTTTTGCCAAAGAGCACGATCTCACGTCGATTGCGGCAAACGTCCCCCGGATTTATGCCTCTCGCACTGCTCGTGAGGGATGGGACTTCGTGCGCGATCTCCCCCCAAATGAAAGAGAACTCATCGCGCAAGATCTGACAGCTCCTGATGATCAATACAAAAAGGAATTTATGCACGCGATGAATGCCATGAGTGCTCACACAATGGATCGTGAGAGCATGGATAGATTTTATATGGCGCAGACCATCAAGGACGACACCATGGCAGAGAGCATTGTGCGTGCTCTGCGATCTTCACCGGACTCTAGACTCATCCATTTCAATGGGGATTTTCACTCTCGTTCATTTCTGGGGACGGTGTCTCGCGTAAGAGAAGCCCTGCCAAAGATCAAGATAGCCGTGCTCACTCCCGCGCGCGATAGTGGGAACATATCAGATCTCAAGCCTGAGGTAGCCCAAGCTATCGGCACTCACATCATCGTGCTTCCCACGCCACCGGCGGAGGAGCCCAAATGATCCGCAAGATGCAGCATGCTGGAACCTTCTATCCAAGATTTGGGGATCAGATCCGCAATCAGATCGAATCCTGGCAAAGAGAAGCGAGCCCCGCTCCGGATAGCGAGCGGTGTCTGGGCTTGCTCTTGCCTCATGCCGGCTATGTATATTCCGGACGTTGCGCGACTTTGGGGATGACCTCCATTTCTAAAGAAAACATCGATGCCATCATCATCCTGCATCCTTCTCATCAAGGCAACCACTTTGACTTTAGCGTCTCGCCCTTCACCGAATATGAATGCCCATTGGGCAATCTCAGTTTGGATCAAGAATTGTATCGCATCATCAGTCCCCAAGCTGAGCAAAACCTGGATCTTGACTATCATCGCCTAGAGCACTCTCTTGAGATCCAATTGCCTCTGATTCGCTACTTTTTCCCACAAGCCACCATTTGCCCGGTGATGATCGGAAATCAGATCCCGATCGTGGCAGAGCGCTTGTCGGAGATCTTATACAACGTGGTCTATCGCAGCAGCAGGCGCATCCTGATCATCGTCTCTAGCGATCTTTCTCACTACCATCCGGCTACACGTGCTGAAGAAATGGATCAGCTCTTGGCAAGATACTTCTCTGAGATGGATCCTGCCGGGATGTGGAAGGCAGATCAAATGGGCAAGATTGAGGCCTGTGGAATAGGTGGAATCATGAGTCTTCTGATGCTCGCAAGCCACTATAGTGCCATCGAATCGCGCATCATCCACTATACTCACAGCGGAAAGATATCCGGCATGAATCATCAGGTCGTGGGATATCTGGCAGCAAAATTGATATCTTAAGGAGATCTTATGCTTTCTGACACTCAAAAGATGAGTCTTCTAAAATTCGCTAGGGATGTGATCTCTGCCCATCTGGACAGCAGCCAAACCCCAGTACTCGAGCATGACGAATTTGAACAGAAAAAGGGCATCTTTGTGAGCCTGCACATAGATGGGGAGCTGCGGGGCTGCATTGGATATATCCGGCCCTACAAATCCATTTTGGAGTCCGTCCGTGAGATGGCTCTGGCAGCCGCGTTTCGGGATCCCAGATTTTCGCCTGTCCGGCGAGATGAATTAGCCCAGATTGATATAGAAATCTCGATTTTGGGAGAGCTGATCTTGGTCGAAGATGCTACCGAGATCCTCATTGGTCGCGATGGTCTGTATATTGATCATCCTCAGGGCAGTGGATTGCTTTTGCCACAAGTTGCTACAGAATATGGATGGAATGTCCCAGAATTTCTGCATAATCTAAGCCGCAAGGCAGGTCTGAGGGAAAGTGCCCTAAAAAGCCCTGACACCAAGCTCTATAGGTTTGAAGCAGAGATATTTAGCTCATCAGACATCAGCTAGTGTCAAAATGTAGGGCTGGCTTTTAGCCGCCCATAATCTTTGCCAATATTATCCGTTATGACCCGGTGGCTGAAGCCACCGGCTATCATCTTTGCTGCGCTCCGACTCTTGACGCAGGCGCAGCAAATTGTTAACCAAACTAAGAACTAAGAGCCTAGAACTAGGAACTCTCTAAGTCCTTGTCCTCTCACCGCTTGCACGCTTGAGCGGTGAGCAAGCGGTGAGGGGGGCATGACAAAGAAAGGCAAGCCCTTGTAAGGCTTGCCTTTGCATTGATGGATCTAATGCGACTATCAGCCTGCCATCATGGCAGCGATGTCGTCGTCAGGATTGGTAGTTTGTTTGAGGCCAAAGGTGTCAATGATGACTTTGGCGACGTTCGGGGAAAGGAATCCGGGCAGGGTCGGTCCGATCTGGATGTTTTTGAAGCCCAGATACAGGAGTGCCAATAGCACTGCCACAGCTTTTTGTTCATACCAGCCGAGATCAAAGGAGATCGGCAGATCGTTGATATCTTCTAGGCCAAAGACTTCTTTGAGCTTGAGAGCGATCACGGCAAGGGAGTAGGAGTCGTTGCACTGTCCGGCATCAAGGACGCGGGGGATGCCATCGATATCGCCGAGATTGAGTTTGATATAGCGATATTTGGCGCAGCCGGCTGTGAGAATCACGGTGTCTTTGGGCAGCTTTTCGGCTACTTCGGTGAAGTATTTGCGAGAAGGCATGCGACCATCGCATCCTGCCATCACGACAAAGCGTTTGATGGCGCCGGATTTGACGGCGTCCACGACCTTATCTGCCAAGGAAAGAACGGTCGCATGGGCAAATCCACCCACGATTTCTCCTGTTTCAATCTCTTTGGGAGGCTGGCATTTGAGGGCGGCTTCGATCACGGGGCTGAAGTCTTTGGCTTTGCCATCTTCACGATCCGCAATATGCACAGAGCCGGGATATCCTGCCATGCCAGTGGTAAACATCCGATCAAGGTAGGTGTTTTCTTTGCGCAGCGGCACGATGCAGTTTGTGGTCATCAGGATGGCGCCGTTGAAGTTCTCGAAGTCTTCCAATTGATGCCACCAAGAGGAGCCGTAGTTTCCATGGAAATGCTCATATTTTTTGAAAGCAGGGTAGTAGTTTGCAGGCAGCATTTCGCTATGGGTATAGATGTCGATTCCTTTGCCTTCGGTCTGAATCAAGAGCTCTTCGAAGTCCTTGAGATCGTGGCCGGAGACGAGGATGCCGGGTTTTTTCCCAACGCCGATATTGACATGGGTAGGCTCCGGATTGCCGTAGGTGACGGTATTGGCTTCATCGAGTTTTGCCATTACTTTCACGGCGTGTTCACCGGTTTTGAGAACCATTGCGACGAGCTCATCAGCACTGAGGCTGTCGTCGATGGTGGCAGCGAGGCCTTCCATCATAAATTTGTTTACTTCTTCATCTTGGAAGCCCAACATAGCAGCGTGATCGCCATAAGCGCCGATGCCCTTGAGGCCGTAGGTGATGGTTTCACGAAGGCTGCGGACATCTTCGTTTTCTGTTCTTTTGACACCGACTTTGGTGGCAAATTCGGCATATTGATCCTTTGTGATCTTGAATGTGACGGCTTCCGGGCAGCTGTCGCATTTGTCTTTGAGGATCGCGCATAGCTCTTCTTTGCGTTTGTCGCGCAGAGCGATGGCTTTGTCTATCATGCTTGTGATGACAGCTTCGTCAAAGTTTGCATTGGTGATCGTAGTAAAGAGGCCTTGCATCACAAAGATAGCATCTTCCGGATAGTATTTTCCGTTTTGGATGAGTTTGTGAGATGCATAAGCGAGGCCGCGAAGGCTGTAGATAAGAAGGTCCATCAGGTTTGCAAGGGTATCCGGCTTTCCGCATACTCCGCGCATTGTGCAACCCTGGTTGCGGGCTGTTTCTTGACATTGGAAACAAAACATACTCATGGTCTTTTCTCCTTGCTGGTTTATTATGGTTTTGGCATTTTGATTACGAGGATACGCATGACGCTGTCACCCTCATTTGTCACTGCATGGGGGATGTCTTTTGGACTATCGATGATGGTTCCTGCGGGGAAGGCCTTGCTCTCATCACCGATGGTTAGAGTGGCAGTGCCTTCGATCACAAAAAATGCTACGTTTACTGGGGTCTTGTGAGCCTTCAGATGTGCTTTGGGCTCAAATTCGATATGAACGATCTCGCCTTCAGGCCGGCTGTAGAGCTTTGTGCCTACCATGCCCATGGCGTTTAACACGGGGCTGATATCTTTGTAGAATCTGCTATCCATTATATCTCCTTAGATGATCTTTCCATCTACGCTGATGACATTTACTTTTACAAAGTGCATCTTGCCGGCACGCTCTAACGCTTTTTGCATGAGGATCTCCGTGCCGCCACAGCAAGGGACTTCCATGCGCACTATGGTCACACTCTTGATATTGTGCAGGATAAAAATCTGGGAAAGCTTGTCAATGTATCTTTCCAGATCCGGATCCAATTTTGGACAAAACGTGATTACGATCTTGCCGGCAAGGAATCTTTGGTGAAAATTCCCAAAAGCATAGGGCACGCAATCCGCTGAAATGAGTAGATCTGCGTTCTCAAAATACTCAGCCGCAGGATTGAGCAGAGTGAGCTGCACCGGCCACTGGCGAAGCTGAGAGCTGACATCACCGCCGGTGGAGCTTGGAGCTGTTTCCGGCTCGATCTTCTTGGCATGGGTGCCGCTGCAGCCGCAAGCCATGGTTTCTTCACAAGTGAGAGCCTCAATGTCGTAGTCATTGTCCTTTAGGATCTTGACTGCTTCGTTGTAATAGGTCATCTCGCCGTGGGATTTCAGATGATGCAGGTGGGCTTTGATCGTGTTCTCACCTGCTTTCATGATGTTTTCCATCACCAGAGCTTCGCTGTAGGGCTCAGCTTCGCGCTCCTCCACTTCGATGGCGCCCAAAGGGCAGGTGCCCAAGCAGGCTCCCAGTCCGTCACAGAAAAGGTCGCTTACCAATCTGGCTTTGCCGTCGATGATCTGCAAAGCGCCTTCCGGGCATCCCGGGATGCAAGCTCCGCAGCCATTGCACTTTTCTTCGTCGATTTTGATGATCTGACGTTTCATGGTCTTACCTCTATTAGTTTTTTTATTGTTTTAAATAGGTCGGTGCCTTCCTCAAGAAGGTCAAATGAGTGTTTGCTGAGATTCCATTGAGTGACAGTGAGACGCATGGATCCGACGATCGTGCGAAACAGGTGCATGGGGTTCAGATCTTCTCGAATCTGCCCATCTCGTTGCCCCTGCATGATGTAGCCAAGTACTTCATCCCTATGGATGTGCATGATGCTGCGCAGATACTCCACGAAACTATGGTCATTTTTAAAGAGCTCTTCAGAAAACATCACCATCGCCAGATCGGGCTCTTGGGTGAAGAGCTCGTATCGGTTTAGGACAAAGCGGCTGATGCGCTCGATCGGGCTGAGATCTTGGCTGTTTATCTCTTCAATCACTTGGCAGGAAACATGCTCAAAGTAGCAAAGGATCATGCGGATCAGATCTTTTTTGCTGGAGAAATGTTTGTACAAAGCGGCATCGGTCACCCCCAGCCTGTTGGCGAGGTTCTTGGTCGTAAGCCTTTCATAGCCTTGACGTGCTATGACCTCGATGGCGGCTTGCACGATCTGCATTTGTCGATCTGTAACATCCATTGTTATACATCCTTTTCTTGTTGGTAAGTAAGCATTCACTAACCAAGCTAAATGAGTCTGGTATTTTGGCAAGCTTTTTTTTCGAATCTGCTTCATATCTTGCCATCATCGATCAGGGTGATAACTGCTAAGGTGCTGATATAATGCGCATAAGCATCATAGAATAAAACCTATGATTTTTCTGGGCGTTTGGGAGTTTTACCGCACTTTTTTGTGGCGTCCAAGACGGAAATTTGTTAGCTTTATAATACAAGGTCGATCTTAGGCTAGATTTGTCTTGACGAATATCTTGCTTTTTTTGTGCTTTGAATATTCGATAGAGATATCAGGATTGACTTTTTCATAGTAACTGATTTGAATGGGAGCTTAGATGCATAGAAAGATTTTTATATTTGTTGTGCTCGTGATCTGCCTGGGGCTTGGTCATGCTGCGAGTTTTAGCTTGGGGACAGGGCAGAACGAGATTCGCCTCGTCAGTAGTGATGATTATCAAACCGTTTTGGACTACCGGATCAATAGCTTTGACTATGAGGAAGTCAATATCGACGGGGATCTTTGGCATCAGATATCTCTTCCGGGGGAAGGACATAGCCAAGAAAGAGGGCTGCCACAGCTGCCGGTCTTCAATCGCAGCATCATCATTGATAACCGGGCTGATGTAGGCTTGGAGCTTTTGGACGTGGAGTTTAAAGACATCCACATGCCCATCGCTCCGAGTAAAGGAGTGATCACACGTGATATTGACCCTCGCATGATTGCGTATGAGTTTGATCCTATCTATAATGAAGACATTTTCTATCCCAAAGAGCTAGCGTCTCTTTCCGAAGCTTACATCCTGAGGGATTTTCGTGGTGTCACGGTTCGCACCAGTCCCTTTGCCTACAATCCCCATACAGAGACCCTTCGGATCTACACTAAGTATCGGATCCGAGTCTTTAGCAATTCTTCCCCCGGGCAAAACACTTTGGAGAGAAGGCGAGCTGAGATCTCTAGGGCGTTTTTGCCCATCTATGAGAATCACTTTGTGAATTGGCCAAGCTATCGCTACATTCCGGTGGGGGACAGCTTTGGCAAGCTCTTGGTGATCTCATATAATGGTTTTATGGAGAGCATCCAAGATTGGGTGGATTGGAAACGGCAAAAGGGGATAGAGACAAGCGTGGTGGATTGGTCTTCGATCGGCTTAACGGCAGCAAATCTAAAAAGCTATATCCAAAATGCTTACAATACAGATCCTGAGTTGACCTTCGTGCAGATCATCGGAGATGCGCCTCAGGTGCCCACTTTGATCTATCAGGGTGGAGGCAGTGATCCCGGCTTTTCTTTGGTGGCGGGTAGTGACTACTATCCGGACATCTTTGTGGGGAGGTTTTCCGCAGAGACGGAGCAGCAGCTTCAAGTTCAGCTCAATCGCAGTATGGCTTATGAAAGGGATATGGATGAGACGGATCTTTGGCTCTCTCGGGCTACGGGGATTGCTTCTGCCCAAGGAGCCGGTATGGGTGACATGGGAGAAAGCGACATTGAGCATATGAACATCATCCGGGATAAGCTCTTGGACTATCACTACAGCACGGTTGATCAGATCTACGATCCTTTTGCTCAAGCCGCTACTGTCACCACAAGTGTGAATGCCGGACGGGGATTTATCAACTACATCGGTCATGGCTCAAACTATGATTGGACCACCACGGGATTTAATGTCAATCATGCCATGAACCTCACAAATGACAACAAAGCCCCCTTCATCGTAGATGTGGCATGTGTAAACGGCAATTTCGTTTCTATCACCTGCTTTGCGGAGGCATGGATGCGCAGTCCCCAAGGCGGAGCGATCAGCATCTATGCCAGCAGCATCAACCAAAGCTGGGCTTCTCCGATGCGGGCTCAGGATGAGATCACCGATCTCTGGGTGGGAGAATCAAAGAGCAGTGTGGGTGGATTTTACTACAATGGATCATGCGCCATGATGGATGCATATGGAAACTATAATGGTGCAGACGGAATGCGGATGTTTATGACTTGGAACATCTTTGGGGATGCTTCCTTGGTTCCGCGAAGCAGGACTCCTTTGGCGATGAGTATCTCCCATCCGCACATGATCGACAACTCCACTCAAAGCCTCACTGTAAGCAGTTCAGTGGCAGACGCGCTTGTCTCTTTGAGTTATGACGGACAAATCTATGCCAGTGGATATAGTGACCATCAGGGGCTTCTCAGCCTCGATATCAGTGCCTTGCCGCAGGATGAGCGCATCTATACACTCACTGCCACGGCGCACAATCGCATCACCTATATTTCTGAGATCGAGTATGGAACACATGCCCTGCCGGAGCTGGTGGGTCCTCGCTTTGTTGCAGAGTGGGAGCCGGCTCAAGGCGCGGTGGTGCGCTATCCGTTTGGGCAACCGAACAGTCTCTTGGAGGCACTGGCAGAGGACGATCTGCTCTTTGTGATCGTGACAGAGAACTATCAGGCTCAAGCGCAGACGGATCTGCAGGCCGCAGGAGTGAACATGGAAAATCTGCGCTACATCATTGCTCCGACAGAAACTTATTGGGTCCGAGACTATGGACCTTGGACCATCTTTGACGAGAATCTGGATATGCACTTGGTGGATTTTAACTACAACCGTCCCCGTCCAAATGACAATGCCATCCCGTCAGTCATAGCTTCGTATCTAGAGGAGGATCTGTATGATTTGGATATGAACCACACCGGCGGCAACATCATGACTGATGGTCGAGGAACGGCTATGAGCACGGATTTGGTGCTTACGGAAAACAGTCACCTGTCACTCCCTGAGATCAATCAGCGCTTTGAGGATGTTTTGGGGATCTCGGATTATCAAATCTATACCGATCCCACGGGGACCTATATAGACCATATCGATTGTTGGGCAAAGCTTTTGGATGTGGATAAGGTGCTTATCCGCAGAGTTCCGACAGGTCACTCTCAGTATCAAGCCATCGAAACATCGGTAAGTCAATGGCAGAGCAAGATCAGTCCCTATGGCAAGCCCTATCGGATCTATCGAGTGGATACGCCAAACAACGAGCCTTATACGAATTCCTTTATCATGAATGGCAAGATCCACATTCCTCTGATGGGGACAGCGAATGACGCGGCAGCATTGGCGATCTATGAAGAAGCTATGCCGGGCTTTGAGATCCTAGGATATTCCTATATGAGCTACCAATCCACTGACGCGCTGCACTGCAGAGTAAGCACCATCTTTGATAATCAGATGATCGCCATCCGGCATACAATGCCTGAGGACTATCTAGGTGCAGATTATTACAATCTGTCTTTTGAGATAGATCACGCACACGAACTCGATCATAGCTCAAGCAGATTGTATTGGCGAGCCTCGCCGGATGAATATTGGCAGCAGAGCTTTTTGATCTCAGCAGGCGGGAATGCCTATTACACAAGTATCAGCGTGGATCAGGAGCAGCACAGCATCAGTTACTGGATCTCAGCTGAGGACAGCTCGGGAAGATCCGTGACCCTCCCCTTAAGCGGAGCGCTGGATCCATTTGATCTGCCCATCAGGATGAAAGAGCCACAGCTTAGCATCAGTACAACAAGCTCGGGACTCCTGCTTTCTTGGGATGAAGTCGAGGATGCAGATCTATATCGCATCATGAGCGCGGATAGTCCTGATGGAGCATCTTCCCTGCTAGCTCAGACATCGGAGCTGAGCTATGCCGTAGAAGCGGACGCGTCCAGGAAGTTTTTCCGGGTGATTGCCGTCAAAACGGACACAGCGCCAAACAATCATTAGTCATTTCTTTAGATAATAAAGCCCTGCTTCGGTGGGGCTTTTTACTTGCCGAAAAAGCAGGGATGGATATTTTGTCTCCAAGAGGTATGAAATGCGTCCTGAAAAGAATGAACTGATAAGAATGCTCAGTCTTCAGTCTGAAGATGAGCTAAAAGAACTATATAAACAAGCTTACGAGATAAAAAAAGCAAATGTAGGCACCAAAGTCTACTTTCGCGGCATCATCGAGCTTAGTAATATCTGCTCCAAGAATTGCTATTACTGTGGCATCCGTAGCGGAAACCCGGACTTCACCCGCTATACCATCTCCATGGAAGAAGCTCTTGCTGAAGCCAAGTGGTGCTATGAACAGCGTTATGGCAGCCTCGTCATCCAAGCGGGAGAGCGCACGGACAGGGCCTGGACTGATTTTGTCACGGAATTGATAAGCGGCATCAAAGAGCTGTCCGATGGGAAACTCGGCATCACCCTCTCCTTGGGCGAACAGAGCGAAGAGATATACCAAAAATGGTTTGATGCCGGAGCGCACCGCTATCTCTTGCGGATTGAAACAACCAATCAGAAGCTCTACAAAGAGCTGCATCCCCAAGATCATGATTTTGAGTATCGCAGAGATTGCCTGCGTCTCTTACGCAAGGTGGGATATCAAGTCGGAACCGGCGTCATGGTAGGCTTGCCGGGGCAAAGCTTTGAGGACATCGCCGACGACATTCTCTTCTTCTATGACGAGGACGTGGATATGCTCGGCATGGGGCCCTATATTCCGCATCACGGCACTCCGCTGGCGCATCTGGTGGAGGGCTTTGACAAGGAAGCCGCTCTCTTGATGGGTCTAAAGATGATAGCCACCTGCCGCATTGCGCTTAAAGATGTGAACATCGCCACGACGACAGCCCTCCAGGCTCTGCATCCTGAGGGAAGGGAACTCGGTCTTTTGGCAGGCGCGAATGTCTTGATGCCAAACATCACGGATACCAAATATCGAGAAGGCTATCAACTCTATGAGGGCAAGCCCTGCATGGATGAAAATGCTGATCAGTGCGTCGGCTGTCTTTCTCGCAGGATCGCATCCATCGGCGAGACAATCGGCTTTGATGAATGGGGCGATTCGCATCACTTTTACAAGCGAAACAACTAAGCCTGACTTTATAAATCCCTTGATTCCACTAATCCGTAAAACAGATCATAGGTTTCGGAACGTTTCTTGCATACGTATAAACAAAGAATAAATATATGACCGTCCCATGGAGGTTACAATGACACGGAAGTTTTTATTATACTTGGCTTTGGCAGCGGCTTTGCTTCTAACGGCATGTGCCGAGAAGAATACAGCTTTTGAGAATTCTGATGCTTTTGATCTGATCAGCGTCGTCCCGGTAGTGGGCAATCCTTCCGAATTGGACTATGATTCCACCCACATGTATGTAGCTTTGGATCAAGGTGGCCTCGCTGCCATCGACTTGCAGAGCTATCAGACCAGCTGGTATACTACTGCGCCTTCCGAAGATGGGAGCGTCACAGAATTTAAGCAAACCCGCATCCTGAGTGTGGTGCCTGAGTATAATCGCTTATTCTTGAATGAAATTACCGGCACGGATATGATCCACATCATGGATTCCTCCAATCCTGATTCTCTGATGATCGTTGATTCTGTGATCGGCGGCACCTTTGACATCCAAGACATCCATGCTCGTGTGCTTGATGAACCCATTGATGGCAATCCAATCGAGGTTCTGTATTGCGATAGCGGCAATATAAACTACCGTCTCTACAATGCCGAGCTTTGGGTAGGATTTGGTTTCTCGATTCGCAACCTTCCTTTGCGTCTTTCCGGCGTGGATTTTGATGATTCATACATCTATGCAGCAGCTCGCCAGAGAGGTCTTTTCATCTTCAGTAAAGAAGATGGTGCTCAGATCGCCGAGTTTCCCATCTATGGAGATGCTCTCAAGGTCAAAGTGATCAATGGCTACGCCTTTGTAGCTTCCCGTCAGGGCGGCATCCAAGTCATTGACGTCCGCAATCCTGCTTCACCCCAGCTTGCAGATGGCTTTGTCACAGTCGGCTATGCCCAAGGCGTGGACTACCACAATGGCAGATTGGCTGTAGCTTCCGGCAGCGGCGGCACCTACGTGTTTGACGCTACCAACCCCCATGACTTGCGCTTGATCCAACGCATCACGGAGTGCGGATACGCTAACGCCGTCAGATTTAAGGGCGACATTCTATCGATTGCCAGCCGTGACGATGGCATCTTCTTTTACGAGATGAGATAGTGAAAGCAACCCATCCATAGATAGAAATCTTGATTAGGAACCCTGAGCCATGGCTTCGGGTTCCTTTTCGCATAAACTTCAAATGAGGAAACCATGAAACACTTGTTGATACTTTGCATATTACTCTGCACAACCCTGATTCTAACTGCTGCCAATCCCTTGATGATTGAGGCTTCAGAGCCGATGGGATTGTCTCTGAGATTTGTTTCTCCCGAGCTTCGGATAGCCCCCGCTTCAGACTCAGATTTCCATCTACTAAGTATGGAACACGCCACACATGGAGCAGAACCCGGAAGCCCGGATCTGCCGATATTTGGAGGCTTTGTGATCCTGCCGCCCAATGGCTCATACAGCCTGGATGTGCAGCTAAAAGGGGAAAAGAGCCACGGCGCGATTCGCCCGATGCCCATTGAGGATGAAAGCGATGCAAAGAGAGGATTTGACCCTGATCGCTACTACAATGCAGAACAAAGAGCAGTAGTCAGCGCCGGTGAGATCTCCACACTTAGAGATTTTCGCGTCCTGCCCTTGCAGATCAATCCCGCACAATGGGATCCTCAGTCTTTGCAGCTTAGATCCTATGACGAGATCGAGATCTCCATCCGTTTCACCGATGAGAAGACCGACACTGACATGGGGGCATACAGCAGCTATTCTCCCGCATTTCGCAAGCTCTATGAAGCGAGGCTCTTAAACTTTAACGACTATCGAGACTTGAATCAATCCCACGATTATGGACGCATCCTAATGATCTACAATAGCGGAGTAAATGCCGCTTATGTGCAGATGCTGGAAGCCTTTGGCCGCTGGAAACGCATGAAGGGACATGAATTGACGATGGTCAGCACGCAGACGACTGGCACCTCAAATGGAAGCATCCGAACCTATATCCAGAACCAATACGACAATCCGGTCACGCGCCCGGATTACATCATCCTCGTCGGAGATACACCCCAGATACCCACCTACTACGAAAACCTATCCGGCTACAACGGAGAAGGCGACTATCCATACACATTCCTGGCCGGAAACGACATGCTGGGTGATGCCTTCATCGGAAGAATCTCTGTGGAAACGGTGGAACAGCTCGCCACCGTCCTCGAAAAGATCTACCGCTATGAGCGTGACCTCACTGTGGATCCCGATTTTGCCGGATGGTTGGATCGCATGCTCTTAGTCGGAGACCCCTCGGTCTCAGGCATTTCTTGTATGTACAACAGCAAATACATCAAGGAACTGGCAGAGATGGCAAATCCGAACTACAGCTTTGTGGAGCATTATAGCAGCAGCGCTGCAAATACGATCAACTCAGCCATCAATCAAGGCACTAGCTTCTTTAGCTATCGCGGATACATCGGCATGAGCGGATGGAGCCCCAGTGCTTCTTTGATGAATGGACCGCGTCTGCCACATGCTGTGATTCTCACCTGCAGCACCGGCAATTTTGCCGGATCCTACTCTCCCGGAACCAGTGAAAGCTTTATCCGTCTGGGAACTTCAGCCAGTCCGGCGGGAGCGGTGACGGCGATTGGGATGGCAACCAGCGCGACCCATACTATGTTCAACAACGCCCTCAATGCCGCCATCTTCAATGGCATCTTCACCTACGAAATGCGCAGCATGGGAGAGGCTCTGCTCAATGGCAGGCTCTTCCTCAAAGAAGTCTATGAAAGCCTCTATAGCAATCATGCGGATTACTTTGCCCATTGGTGCAACCTAATGGGAGATCCCTCCATGGAGGTTTTTATTGGCATCCCGGATGTCCTGAATATATCAGCAGTGGATGAGCTCCCAAGAGGCAGCAGATCCTTGGATCTCTCGATCACAAACGCCTCCGGCAATCCCGTTTCTCAGGTGAGTGTGACAGCCTATTCCCCGGCAGCTGATGAGATCGTAGCTCGCGGATTTACCGATGAAAACGGCGCCTTAAGCTTGCAGATCGGATCAGGAATCCAGAGTCAACTCATCATAACTGCTGTCAAGAACGACCATAAACCATCAAGCCACACCGTCGCTGCCGGCGACGGCGGCATCGTCTTGTATGATAAACTCATCTATGACAGTGGTGAGCAGGGCTCCATCGGCAATGGCGATGGCTATGCTCAAGCCGGAGAGACCGTAGCCGTAATGATAACGGTCAAAAACACATCCGATGAAGCTCTCACCGGACTTTCCGGCAGTGTGGTTTTGGAAGATGAACATGCAAGCCTTTTGACCTCAAGCATTAGCTTCGACGACATCCCCTCAGGCGGACACCTGACGGCAGATGCTCCGGTGCTTTTTAGCATCTCACATTCAGTACCTGCCATATATGACTTGCGCCTGGATCTGAGTGTCAACGACAGCTCAGACAATAACCACTCGTTCCCGGTGCACATCGCCCTATACAATGGCGAGCTCAGCGTGGATAGCTTCAGCATCCAAGCCGGTGGTGACGGCATCTTGGATCCCACCGAGACCGGCACCTTGCAGCTAAACATCAAAAATAGCTCAGTCGCCACCGTTCATGGCATATCCGCTCAGCTCATCTCGCTCAATGATCTTGTGCAAGTGATAGATGATCAGGCCTTTGTGGGCAGTATTGTATCCGGCCAGACCACCGTCGCCATGGAAAGTTTCACCGTTTTGGCACGCTCTTTGGCGATTCCCGGAATGCAGATCCCCTTCCGCGCGCGATTGACTAATGATGATGGCTTCTTGCAGGATGCATTCTTCAATGTCTCGATCGGGACTGTCGGGCAGAATACTCCCTTGGGTCCCGATAGCTACGGATACTTCATCTATGACCAGACCGACACTACTTTCAGCGATTGCCCTGTCTATGATTGGATCGAGATCAATCCCTCACTGGGCGGAGACGGCACCCAGATCACCGGTTATTACGATCCCGGAAGCAGCAATGAAGAAGGAGACATCCTAGGCAGCGTCTCTTTAAAAGTAGTCGATTTGCCCTTTAGCTTCCCATTCTACGGGATAGATTATGATGAGATCACCGTCTGCAGTAATGGCTTCATCGCCTTTGGCGTGACCGAGAATGCAGAGTTTAGAAACAGTCGTCTGCCCGGCGGAATGGGGCCTTCCCCGATGATTGCCGCTTTTTGGGATGATCTGATCTTTGCCGGTGACGCCGGTATCTATCAATACTACGATGCTGAAAATGGCTGGTTTATCGTTGAATACAGCCGCATGCGTAGTGGCTACGACAGAAACTCTCTGGAAACCTTCCAAGTGATCTTCTACGATCCTGCAGTCCATCCCACCGGTATGGGCGATGGCAAGATCAAGATCCAATATAAGGACTTCAACAATATCGCAGTAGGTGGTGGAGGATACACGCCTGTGCATGGGCATTATGCCACCATAGGGATCAAAGACCACACAAACACGCGCGGCTTGGAATACACCTTCAACAATATCTATCCTGATGCAGCCGCGCCGCTGTCCCACCATTCTGCGATCCTGATCACCACGGTTCCCGTTCTCCACGAAAGCCCATATCTTCTGTTTCAAGATCTCGTGATCACTGATCCAAACGGCAACAATATCGCCGAAGCCGGGGAAACCATCGAGCTTGGCTTCAGGCTGATCAATCAAGGCCTCAACCCGGCAGAAAACACACATATCTCAGTGAGCATGAACCACCCACATGCTCAGTTGATGAATTCACAAAGCGCCTATCCCCACATAGCTTCGGATGCAGGAGCTGTGAACATCCAGCCCATCGGAGTCAGTATCTCCCCGGATTGCCCGGACGGCAGCTTGATTCAGCTTACCGTGAATGTTATGGAAGGCGCCTCCGAATGGAGCTACCCCGCCAGCTTCACCGTTCGCCGTCCTGCCGTGAGCATCAAAAACTACTTCGTAGACGATAGCATGGGCAATGGAAACGGTCTCGTCGAGCCCGGTGAAGATATTCGTTTGGCTGTCAACTTCATTAACAGCACCGCAGTCAAAGCCAAGGAAATCAGCGCAAACATCATGAGCGTATCGCCCTATGTGAATATCACCAGTTCCTATGAAAATATCCCCATGATCAACCCCGGGGAGATCGCTCAAGTGATATTTGAGATCAGCATCCTGGAAACAGCTCCTTTGGGATACAACATCACCTTCTACGTCAGCTATTTGGGAGACATGATCGACGCCCAAAGTGACCAGATGATGCTTAGCGTCGGCACCACCGGCATGAGTAACGACTTTGAGTCAAATGATGGGTATTTCCAGCCCAGCCCCTCCGTAAATGGCTGGGAATGGGGAAGCTCTGCTTGGGCAGGAGCTCATAGTGGAGAAAAGGTCTGGGGAACTCGTCTCAATGCTTTCTACAACGCCGTTGCGACATACCATCTCACCACGCAGCCCGTCTATATCGGTGCAGATTTCATGCTGGAATTTTGGCATAAATATCACATCGACGAAAATGACGGTGGGCAAGTGAAGATCTCCACAGACGGCGGCTCCAGCTGGCAGCTATTGACGCCAGATGGGGGATACCCGTCCTCAAACATCAGCGCTTTAAACGGTCCGGGCTTCACAGGTGTATGTGATGAGTGGACACGCGTCATATTCCCGCTTAGTGAATACGGCTCCCAAAATGTCCAGTTTAGATTTACCTTCTCATCAGGAGTATATGAGCAAAATGAGGGATGGTTCATAGACGATATCAGGACATCCGGATACGTCACGCATGCGGGAGTTCTGACAGGGAATGTCTCCACTACATATCCTTGGGCTCAAAACGCAAATGCACGAGTAAAGAACCAAGACGGCATCTTTGTTCCCGTCGATGCCCAAGGAGATTACTTGATGCTCTTGCCGATGGGAAGTCACCTGGTCTCTGCCGTAGCTGATGGATATCAGTCCCAATATCCGGTAAACGTCCTACTTTCTAATGATGGGGCACACAGCGAGCTGGATTTCTTTTTGGGATATCTGAGTCCTGTTACCGATATCACTCACAATCTGGAAGCCGGTGTATTGACACTCACTTGGCAAAACCCGGAATTGGCAGATTATCTGGTGCAATACTATGAGGTATATCGCCGTTTTGGCGCCTCAGCCTTTGAGATGATGGCTCTTAAGCATAAACCGAACTATTCCGAAGAGCTTCACTACGACGGGGTCTATCAATACTATGTGATCGCTATCTACCCGGAAGGGCGAAGCATCCCCGGACAAATCCTCGAGATTAATGCCCAAAACGTCAGTATCGAAGATCCTGACACAAGCCCGATGCTCACAGGAATCGGCGGCAACTATCCCAATCCTTTCAATCCGGAAACCACCATCCTCTTTAGCTTGGCTGAAGCTTCTTCTTGCAATATCTCGATATTCAATGTTAAAGGACAGAAGGTAAGGGAACTCCTCATGGAGGATCTCCCCGCCGGCGAACATCGCAGGATCTGGGATGGCAAAGATGACCAGGACCGTTTAGTGAGCTCTGGCATCTATTTTATCCATCTGCAAGCTGGTAAGTCCCGCTTCACTAAGAAAGCTATGCTGATGAAATAGTCATTTGCCTAGACGATAGAGAATCATATATGCCCGGGAAACCGGGCATATTTCTTGCTAAACTGGGAATACGTCATATGTCGTTTAGAATCCATTGAGCACTCAGCATCTATCCGCATTTGTCTAGGACTATTAGACTTCGAGTAATCCCTGAGATTCCGGGTCAAGCCAGGAATGACCGATCTTGATGTTGTGGTAAGGAATCAAAAAACCGCCTCGATGTGACTGATATAAACATCACTTGCGCTCCATATTAGTCATTCCGGAATTCGAAGCGGAGCGCAGAATATCCGGAATCCATTGAACATCGGCATCTATCAGCATTTGTCTAGGACTATAAGACTTCGAGTGATCCCCGAGATTCCGGGTCAAGCCAGGAATGACTGGTGTAGTGCTGGAGGGCAGGATATGTGATGACTTTGTGGTAAGGGTAGAGCCTTGTTCAGCCCAATTATGACTTTTTGATTATCCATCCTCAATTCTCAACCCGATTTTCGGAGAAACTGTAAATCGTCTAAGTCCTTATTTTCTCACCGCTTGCACGCCCGACCGGTGAGCGACCGGTGAGGGAGGCATGAGAAGCCCATATTTTGCAAGCACTTACGAGCCTGTTTTTCCATTAATAATGGCATGTTTTGCGATAATCAAGCTCGGTAGGGCGGGGAAA